>NZ_CP061498.1:2356875-2716250 GCF_014681765.1 Roseicitreum antarcticum | reverse complement strand
GTGCCGCCAAAGGTCACGACATCGACGCCCGCGCGCCATGTCATCTCGGCGGGCGTGCAGCCCAGGGCTGCCACCGCATTGGCAAACCGCGCGCCGTCCAGATGCACCGGCAGCCCATGCGCCCGGGCGATGTCTGTCAACGCGCGCAATTCCTCGAGCGCATAAAGTGTGCCAAGCTCGGTGATATTGGTCACGGATACAGCAGCGTTCTGGACGTTATGCAGACTGCCGCCATGGCTGCGCAGCGCCGCATCAAGGGCGCCCGGCGTCATCTTGCCATCCGCGCCGTCAACCAGTGTCAGCTTGGCGCCGTTGGTGTAAAACTCCGGCGCGCCGCATTCGTCTTCCTCGATATGCGCCAGCCGATGGCAGAAGACCGCGCCAAACGGCGGGCACAGCACCGACAGCGCCAGCGCATTGGCCGCCGACCCGGTGGCGACCAGGAAGACCTCGGCCCCCGGCGCCTCGAACGTCGCGCGGATCTGGTCGCGCACCGCTGCGCTCAGCGCGTCATTGCCATAGGGCACGGCAAAGCCCGCATTGGCCTGCGCCAAAGCGTCCAGAACTTGCGCGGGCACGCCCGAGGCATTGTCCGATGCGAAAAACATCACGCTTCCTTTCAACAACCCCGAAGGCCCCTACAAGGACCCCTCAATGATATGGTCTTCCCAGTCTTCCTCATCCACCTCGAATTCGGGCACCGACCAGCCGCGCACCGACTCGCCCGCCGCATGCACGGTCTCTGCATCGCCCGAGACCAGCGGATGCCAGTCGAACAATGGCAGATCGTGGTAAAGCAGCCGGTAGGCGCACGTCTGCGGCAGCCAATAGGCGACCTTTGCGATGGATTTCGGCGTCAGCACCACGCATTCGGGCACCAGCGATTTACGGATCGCGTAATTGCCGCATCGGCAACTGTCGCCATCCAGCAACCGGCAGGCAACATTGGTAAAGAACACCTCGCCCGTATCGGCATCTTCCAGCTTGTTCAGGCAGCACTTGCCGCATCCGTCGCACAGCGCCTCCCATTCGGCGGGCGTCATCTTCGACAGTGGCACGTTCTCCCAGAACTTGTGCCGCAGTTTCGGGGCATCACGCATCGGCCAGCACCTCCCGGGCCTGCGCACAATCCGCCGCCATCTGGTCGGTCAGGGCGGTGAGCGAACCGAACTTTGCCTCGCCACGCAGATAATCCACCAGCGCGACCGAGATATGGGTGCCGTAAAGATCACCCGAGAAATCAAATAGATAGCTTTCCAGGTTCGGCAAGTTCTCACCAAACATCGGGCGCACACCCATGGATGCAGCACCATTGTAGCTGCCCGCATGCGGCCCGCTCAGCACGGTGACCTTCACAGCATAAACCCCGAAACGCGGCGGATGCAGGCCGGCAATCGACATATTCGCCGTGGGATAGCCCAGTTGCCGCCCGCGCTTTTCACCATGCAGCACCGCGCCCTCGATCCGGTGCCAGTGGCCCAGCATCCCGGCGGCATCGCGCGGGCGCCCATCCGACAGCGCCGTGCGGATCGCGGTCGAACTGACTGCCCCGCCGCCATGCTGCATCAAGGGCGCAATCGTCACGTCGAACCCGTGCGCGCGGCCCATATCGGCCAGCAATTGCGCATTCCCTGCCCGTCCCTTGCCAAAACAGAAATCCGCGCCGACCACGACATGGGAGATCCCCAAACCCTGCACCAGCACCTGGTCCACGAACGCCTCGGCACTGAACCTCGCCATGGTGGCGTCGAACGGTAACTCGAACAACCGCTCCACGCCCAGGCGCGCCAGCCGGTTGCGCCGCGCCTCGGCATTCATCAGCCGGAAGGGGGGCGCGTCGGGGGCAAAGTATTCACGTGGGTGCGGCTCGAACGTCAGGATGCCCAGCGCCGCGTCGGGCCGTCGCGCCAGATCAATGACCGACCGATGACCCAGATGCACGCCGTCGAAATTACCCATGGCCACCGACGCGCCGCGCGTGCCCGTCTGCTCATCGGTCCAATGCGTCAAGATCTGCATACGCCCCCGGTTCGGGCGCGCGGCCCTTCAGTCGAACTTGCGGCTTGGGGCCAGAACCAGCGCCTCGCCCTTCAGGACCGTGGTATCGCCCACGGCGCAGCGACAATCAAGGGTCACCCGGCGGCGGCCATGGTCAATTTCCCGCACCGTGACTTCAGCCAGAACCGTATCGCCGGGCCGGACCGGGGCCATGAACTTCAGCGACTGCCCCAGATAGACCGAGCCATGCCCCGGCAATTGCTCACCAATCACCGCCGAGATCAGCCCCGCCGTCAGCATGCCATGCGCGATCCGCCCTGCAAAAATGGTGTCGCGCGCATAGGCATCATCCAGATGCACCGGGTTGTGATCTGTCGAGACTTCGGCAAACAGCGCGATGTCGCGGTCGGTGATTTCCTTGCGCAGATACCGGGTCATCCCGATCTCCAAGTCCTCGATACAGATGGTTCCACGCGGCAAATTGTCGTTCAAGGCGGCATCCAACATCACAAACACTCCGGTAAGGGAACACGAACGCCAACGCGGCGCAGGCGCATGTTGCAGTGCAGCATAGCGTTGAGGCCGTGCGAATGCAACACGGCCCAGCAACTAAATTACGATGCAGTCAAAAATGTGGCAACTTTATTACGTTACCGAATGCCCTAACGCAGCCGCCCCATGGTCAGCACCGGGTGCGAGGTCTGACCCTCCAGCCACGTCTCCAGCAGACCCGCATCGGGGTTTTCCACGTCATCGCCAAACAGGTCCGCCGCCAGCCCGCCGGTGATGAACAGCGTATCAATCCCCTCGCCCACGCCGCCCGCGACATCGGTGTTGATCCCGTCGCCAATGGCCAGAATGCGATCCGGCCCCGCATCGCCCCCCATCGCGGCCAGTTTGCGGCGCGCAAGGTCGTAGATCGGCGGATGCGGCTTGCCGAAATAGAGGCTTTCGCCCCCCATTTCCTCATAAAGCTGCGCCAGCGCCCCGGCGCAGTAGATCCGCGTCTCGCCGTAATCGACCACCAGATCAGGGTTGGCGCATAGCAATTTCAGCCCGCGCGCCTTGGCTGACAGGAATTTCGCCCGGTAATCATCGGGCGTTTCGGTCATCTCATTGAACGGCCCGGTGCACACGATGCCCTCGGCCTCCTCAAAGCTGACCCGTGTGACCGCAGGTTGATCGGCCACCCAGTCGGGCAGGTCCTCGAAGAACGCGTCGTCCTTCGATGGGCCAAGGTGCCACACCTTCCGCCCCACCGCGCCCATCATCATCGCCTCCTGGCTTGCATCGCCGGACGCAACGATCAGATCATGGCATCCGTCCGGCAGGCCAATCCGCGCCAGCATCCCCGCCACGCCCGAATGCGGGCGCGGCGCGTTGGTCATCAGCACCACAGTGCCGCCGCCCGCGCGAAACGCCTGCAAGGCCGCAACCGCCGCCGGATAGGGGGTCTGCCCGTTATGGACACACCCCCAGAGGTCGCAAAAAAGCACCTCGTAATCGCGCGCGACTTCGGACAGGGACTGGATGATACGGGTCATGCGATTTCTTTCTGAAACGTGAATAGGGCCGGATCGGAGCCATACCAAACCCATACCGGAACCATACCGTTTCCAGACGCGGTTTGACGGGCAAAATGCGCCGGAAACTGCGGGCAGCTTTACAACTTCAGGTTGGGGATGATCTGTTTCTTGCGCGACATGATCCCCGGTAAAACGACCAGATCGCCGCTGACTTTCGCGCCGAACGACGCCTCGACCAGCGATTTCACCAGGTCGTTGGGCACCAGAACAGTCGCCTCTTCGCGCAAGATGTCGATGACGAACAGCAGCACCTGATCCGCGCCATCTTCCGCCGCAACCGTCTGCATGGTCGCCATCAGGCTGTCCTTGCGATCCAGAACAACCTGCGGCGCCGTGGTTTCCAGCACCGAGACTCGGAATTTTTTGCCTTCAACATCAAAGGTTTTGCTGTCCATCCGCAGCAATTCCGCATCGCTGAACTGCGACACATCGGATTTCGCCGCGAACATCTCGGCGGCGTAATCCTGCACCACGATGCCCAGATCCGCGGCCAGCATTTCCGCTACCGCACGGTCATGCGGCGTGGTGGTCGGGCTGCGGAATTCCAGCGTGTCCGACAGGATGCAAGACAGCATCAGTCCCTTGATTTCGCGCGGCATTTTTTCGGCATCCGCGCCCATCAGGTCGAACATCAGCGTCGCGGTGCAGGCCAGCGGACGCAGGGTAATGTCGATCGGCCCTTTCGTCTCCAGCCCACCAACCAGTTTGTGGTGGTCGATGATCGCCCGAATATCGGCGTTGTTGATTGATGGCGGAAGCTCGGCCGGGTTGTTTGTATCAACGATAACAACGGGTTCCCCCGCAGCGACATCCGCGATGATCTCGGGCTGCGCCACGTTCCAGCGTTGCAGCACAAAGCCCGCTTCGGTGTTGGGCGTGCCCAGCAGCACCGGTACGGCGGGCGTATCTTGCACCTGTGACAGATACCACGCCCAGATCACGGCCGAGCCGGTCGAATCGGTGTCGGGGGCAAGGTGGCCGAATACTCTAATCATGTCGGAATTCCAGTGTTAATTGGCTTTTGGCGCAGCTTATAGGCGCGTGGGCGGCATTTGTCACGGCTGCATCCGGGCCAAAACGGGTGCGGCCCGTACATCGCCTTGCACCCGTGCAAACTGTCATTATTGTTAAGCAAATCGTAATCCGGCTTTTGTAAGGATATGGGATGAAGAATCGCAGCGCCGCGCGCGCCACCACTCTGGCCAAACCTCTGCCTGCGCGCAGCATGGCAGCACTCAGCCTGCGCGTGTTTGGCGCGGTGATCGCCCTCATGGCGCTGACCACCGCGTTGTTTGCCCAGGAACGCACCGTCAACGACCCAAATCTGGTCACCCCGGGCAAACTGACCGTGGGCACAGGCGATCCGGTATATGCACCCTGGATGCTGAACAACGATCCGGCGGGCGGTGAAGGCTTTGAAAACGGACTGGTTTATGCGCTGGCCGCTGAAATGGGCTTTGCTCCCGGGGATGTCGTCTGGACAGGCAACAGCTTCGATCAAACCATCGCACCGGGGCCGAAAGACTTCGATTTCGCCATCCAGCAGATTTCAGTGACCGGAGCGCGCGCACAGGTCGTGACCTTCAGCGATGTCTATTATCAGCCGGAAAAGGCCGTGATCGCGCTGCCCGGCAGTCCGGTGATCGACGCGACCAGCTTTGACGACCTGCGCACCGCGCGCTGGGGGGTGACGCTGGGGACCACGGATGCAGACTATCTGGAGAACATTCTCGGGATCAGCGACGCCGCCGTCTACAGCCAGCAAGTTGACGTGTTCCTTGCCATGCAGTCGGGGCAAATCGACGCGACAGTCTTCGCCCTGCCCTCGGCGCTTTTTGTAACGGCGGTTCAAGTGCCCGACGCGGAAATCACTGCCCTTCTGCCGTCGGATGCGAATGACCGTGGCCATGGCCTGCTGTTCGAATACGACAACCCGCTGGTCGACTGGGTTAACGATGCGTTAACCAATGTCATCGACGCCGGAACGATTGAGGAATTGAAAGCAACCTATCTGGTTTCCGACCCTGACCTGCCAGTGATCAGTGAATGAAACCCCTACCCAGCGCTGAATCTTCCGGGGCCGCTTCTGCGGCCCCTTCCATTGCAGAGGCGCCCCCACGTCGCCCGCTCCCGCCGCGAAAGCGCGCCTTGTCATGGCAACAGCGCTACCTTCCCGCCCTCATCAGCGTGGCCAGCGTTACGGCTATGGTGATCGCGCTGTCCTACGTCGTCGGCGGGTCGGAGGCATGGCCCCGCATCCAGGCGCAGTTCTTCAACCTAGACGCCATGCGACAGGCCTTCCCCCGCGTGCTGGGCGGCTTCTGGACCAACCTCTGGCTGTGGGGGGCGGGGCTGGTTGCCATCGGCATCTGGGCGCTGGTGCTGGCGGTCATGCGGTCCATGACAGGGCCATGGTTCGCGCCGCTGCGCATCTTCACCATGGTCTACGTCGACCTGTTCCGCGGCATTCCGGCGCTTTTACTGGTGCTCTTGTTCGGCTTCGGCATCCCGGCGCTGAACCTGTCAGGCCTGCCTTCAAGCGGGTTGTTCTGGGGCTTTGTCGCCATGGTCCTCAGCTATTCCGCCTATGCGTGCGAGATCTACCGCGCGGGCATCGACGCGGTACATGACGGACAGCGCGCGGCGGCAAAGGCGCTCGGCCTCGGTCAATGGCAGACCATGTGGTACGCGGTGCTGCCACAGGCGATCCGCAATGTCATTCCCGCGCTGCTCAATCTGGTGGTCGCGCTGCAAAAGGACGTGGTGCTGCTGTCTGTGATCGGGGTGCGCGACGCGGTGCGCGAGGCGCAGATTTTCACTGCCTCGACTTTCAACTATTCCTCGCTGGTGGTCGCCGCCCTGCTGTTCATGGCCACCTCTATCCCTCTTGCCCGGCTGACCGATCATCTGGCCCGCCGCGACCGTGCCCGCCGCACGCAAGGAGCCGGGTGATGGGACAGATCGTCATCGACAGCGTCACGAAATACTATGGCGACACGCTGGTGCTCGACGATGTGTCCCTGACCATCGCGCCGCATAAGGTTGTGTGCCTGATCGGCGCGTCAGGCTCGGGCAAATCGACACTTCTGCGCTGCATCAACCGGCTGGTAGACTTCGACCACGGCACAATCCTGCTGGACGGCACCCCGGTGGATGACCCGGGCTTTGGACTGACCGGGCTGCAACGCCGCATCGGTATCGTTTTTCAGGGCTACAACCTGTTCCCCCACATGTCGGTACTGGAAAACATCACGCTGGCGCCACGTCGCGTTTACAAGCGCCCCCGCGCCGAGGCCGAGGCGCAGGCGATGGACCTGCTGGCCATGTTCGGCATGGCGGATTTCGCCCGCACCTATCCCGAACAGCTGTCAGGCGGGCAACAACAACGGGTCGCGGTGGTGCGTGCACTGGCGACCCGCCCCGATGTTCTGCTGCTTGATGAGATCACCGCGGCGCTCGACCCCGAACTGGTGGGCGAGGTGCTCACGATCATCCGCCGCCTGAAGGACGACGGCATGACCATGGTGATCGTCACGCATGAGATGGGCTTTGCCCGTGATGTCGCGGATACGGTCTGCTTTCTGGCCGACGGGCGCATCCTGGAACAGGGACCGCCATCACAAATCTTTACCACGCCGGAGCACGCCCGCACCCAGCAGTTCCTGCAACGCATCATCGACGCCGGGCGGCTTTAGGGCGCCTTGCGCAACTATCTGATTTTTATCAAAAATCCGGCACAACAGCCCGTGTCTGTCCAGCCCGTCCAAATCCAGCGCTTTTAAACGACTGCCCCGTTGACAGTGACCTGCCCCACCCCTATCTAGGCTTCATTAGCACTCGACACAGATGAGTGCTAATATCAATTCAACCTGGAACCTAGGGAGCGTTCTCAGATGGCATTTCAACCGCTGCATGACCGTGTATTGGTGCGCCGCATCGAAGGCGAAGAGAAAACCAAGGGCGGCCTGATCATCCCCGACACCGCGAAAGAAAAGCCCGCAGAAGGCGAAATCGTCGCAATCGGCGAAGGTGCGCGCAAAGAATCGGGCGACCTTATCGCGATGTCCGTCAAAATCGGCGACCGCGTTCTGTTTGGCAAATGGTCCGGCACCGAGGTCAGCCTTGATGGCGAAGACCTGCTGATCATGAAAGAAAGCGACGTTCTGGGCATCATCGCCTGAACAATCCGCTGATTTTCCAACCGTAATTTCAGACAACCAGGAGCAAGCAACATGGCTGCTAAGGACGTCAAGTTTAACACCGATGCCCGTAACCGGATGCTGCGCGGCGTGAACATCCTCGCCGACGCTGTGAAAGTCACGCTGGGCCCGAAAGGCCGCAACGTGGTGATCGATAAATCCTTCGGCTCACCCCGCATCACCAAAGACGGTGTCACTGTCGCCAAAGAGATCGAACTGGAAGACAAGTTCGAGAACATGGGCGCGCAGATGGTGAAAGAAGTCGCCAACCGCACCAATGACGAAGCGGGCGACGGCACCACCACCGCAACCGTTCTGGCACAAGCCATCGTGCGCGAAGGCCTGAAATCGGTCGCCGCCGGCATGAACCCGATGGACCTGAAGCGTGGCATCGATCTGGCCACCACCAAGGTCGTCGCTGCGATCCGCGCCGCTGCACGCCCCGTGAACGACACCGCCGAAGTGGCGCAGGTCGGCACGATCTCGGCCAACGGTGAAGCCGAAATCGGCCGCCAGATCGCTGACGCGATGCAGAAAGTCGGCAACGAGGGTGTCATCACCGTCGAAGAAAACAAAGGCCTGGAAACCGAGACCGATGTGGTCGAAGGGATGCAGTTCGACCGTGGCTACCTGTCGCCCTACTTCGTCACCAATCCCGAAAAGATGGTTGCCGAACTGGAAGACTGCCTGATCTTGCTGCATGAGAAGAAACTCTCGTCGCTGCAATCCATGGTGCCGCTGCTGGAACAAGTCATCCAGTCGCAAAAGCCGCTGCTGATTATCGCTGAAGATGTCGAAGGCGAAGCGCTGGCGACCCTCGTGGTCAACAAGCTGCGCGGTGGTCTGAAGATCGCTGCCGTCAAGGCACCGGGCTTTGGCGACCGTCGCAAGGCCATGCTGCAAGACATCGCAATCCTGACCGGCGGTCAGGTCATCAGCGACGATCTGGGCATGAAGCTGGAAAACGTCGGCATGGACATGCTGGGATCGGCCAAGAAAGTGCAGATCACCAAGGATGAGACCACCATCGTTGACGGCAACGGCGAAAAAGCCGAGATCGAAGCACGCGTGAGCCAGATCCGTCAGCAGATCGAAGAAACCACCAGCGACTACGACAAAGAGAAGCTGCAAGAGCGTCTGGCCAAACTGGCCGGTGGTGTTGCCGTGATCCGCGTCGGCGGCATGACTGAAACGGAAGTGAAAGAGCGTAAAGACCGCGTCGATGACGCGCTGAACGCAACCCGCGCTGCCGTTCAGGAAGGCATCGTTGTCGGCGGTGGTGTGGCCCTGCTTCAGGCAGCCAAATCGCTTGACGGCCTGACCGGTGAGAACAGCGACCAGACCGTGGGTATCTCCATCGTGCGCAAGGCACTGGAAGCACCGCTGCGTCAGATCGCTGAAAACGCCGGTGTGGACGGTTCGGTTGTTGCGGGCAAAATCCGCGAGAGCGACGACAAGACCTTCGGCTTCAACGCGCAGACTGAAGAATATGGCGACATGTTCAAATTCGGCGTGATCGATCCGGCCAAGGTTGTGCGCACCGCGCTGCAAGACGCTGCATCGGTTGCTGGGCTGCTGATCACCACCGAGGCGATGATCGCCGACAAGCCCGAGCCGAAAGGCCAAGGCGGCAACGGCGGCATGCCCGACATGGGTGGCATGGGCGGTATGGGCGGCATGATGTAATCTGCCGTCACCACTTGTGACAAAAACGGGAAAAGGGGGCCAGAACGGCCCCCTTTTTTCATATCTGTATCGGTGTCTGAACCTTCAGGCGACCCGCCCGGCGCGTGCCGGGCCAGCCCTCTGACCTCAGGCGCTCAGCGCCGCGATGATCGCGTCGCCCATCTGCGTGGTCGTCAGCGGCGTGCCCCCCTCGGCGCCCATCAGATCGGCGGTGCGCGCGCCATCGGCCAACACTTTCTGCACCGCAGCCTCCAACTGATCGGCCGCCGCGCCTGCGTCGAAGCTGTAGCGCAGCGCCATCGCAAACGACAGGACGCAGGCGATCGGGTTCGCCTTGCCCTGCCCGGCAATATCAGGCGCCGAGCCGTGGACAGGCTCATACAAGGCCGCCGGACGCCCATTGGCACGCGGCGCCCCAAGGCTTGCCGAAGGCAGCATCCCCAAGGAACCCGTCAGCATCGCGGCGCAATCCGACAAGATGTCGCCAAACAGGTTATCGGTGACGATCACGTCAAACTGTTTTGGCCAGCGCACCAGCTGCATCGCGCCATTGTCGGCATACATATGCGACAGCTCGATATCCGGGTAATCGGTATCGCGCACCTTCTGCACCACTTCCCGCCACAAGATGCCCGATTCCATCACATTGGCTTTTTCCATCGAACAGACCTTGCCCGAGCGTTTGCGCGCCAGTTCAAAGGCCGACCGCGCAACGCGGTCAATCTCGGATTCGGTATAGCGCTGGGTGTTGATGCCGACGCGCTCATTCCCTTCCTCGAAGATCCCGCGCGGTTCGCCGAAATAGACGCCACTTGTAAGTTCGCGCACGATCATGATGTCGAGGCCCGCCACTACGTCCTTTTTCAGGGACGAGAAATCAGCCAGCGCGTCGAAGCATTGCGCAGGGCGCAAGTTGGAAAACAGATCCATCTCCTTACGCAGGCGCAACAGGCCGCGTTCAGGTTTGACGCTGAAATCCAGAGTGTCATATTTCGGTCCGCCGACCGCACCCAACAGCACAGCGTCCACTGCCAACGCCTTGGCCATCGTGTCATCATGCAGCGGCACGCCATGTACGTCATAGGCAGCCCCGCCGACCAGATCTTCGGAAACGTCGAAGTTGAGGCCCTGGTTCGCGCCGAACCAGTCGATGACCTTGCGCACCTCGGCCATGACCTCGGGGCCGATGCCGTCACCGGGCAGGATAAGAAGCGAAGGGTTGGTCATGGCGCAGGCTCCATCATTGGGGAAATAATTCCGCATCGCGTAGCTTGCTGCCGCAGGGGGGTCAAGCACGCCCTGCGTTAATCAGCGCGCCAGAACAGCCCGCCCCATGCGACGGGTAATTCGCCCGGCGAAGGCCAAGCCGAAGTCCTGATAATCGAACTGCCCTGCCAGCAGCCGCAACGCATTGCGTGTCATCTTTGGATTATCGCGCACAGTACGGGCGAAGATCGGACGCAGGGCGCGCGTATAGGCCAGCCGCGCGATACGGCCCGCGATACGGATTTCGTCCTGCACATAGCGGATCTCGGCGGCGTAATGGCGGATCGCAGCACCCGGGGCACCGGCGCCCAGTGCCCGGATAGAAGCCTGGGCAGCAAGTTCGCCCGACCGGATGGCCCAGCCAATCCCCTCACCCGTCAGCGGGTCCACCAGCCCGGCGGCATCACCCACCAGCAGCACGCGCCCCTCGCCCGGGGCACCAAGTCGCCAGCCAGTGGGCAGAAACGCACCCTTGCACTGCGCCGACGACAAAGCCCGCACCATCGCTGGACCTTGGTTGGCATACCGATCCAGCACGGCGCGCATGTCAGGGTTTCGCACATGGGTGCCGCAAACCCCCACCGTGACAGATCCACGTTTCGGAAAGACCCAGCCATAGCCCCACGCCACCGCGCCGATATCAATGTCGACCATATCGCCGTCCACCGTGTCGCGCGGCAGCTCCACCTCAAGTCCGAAGGCGACGTCGCGATAGCGCTGCGCCTTGCCATAAAGCGCACGCGCCACAATGCTGTTCGCACCATCCGCACCAACAATCAGCTGGCCCTGCAAAATCTGCCCATCGCCCAGCCGCGCCACCCCCGTCGCCGGATCAAGATCGGCTATCCGTGCGGGCGCGAACACCTGCGCCCCCGCCGCTTTCGCCTGGGCATGCAAGACGGCATCAAAGTCTCGGCGCATCGTCATATGGATCGGCGGGGCATCACGCACATCGGCCAGCAGCGCCCCTTGGGAAAACAGCCGCACGCGCTGGCTTGTCAGGAACAGATCGGGCGTGATCTCCTGTCCAAACACCTGTGACAGCGCCGAGGCACAGCGCCCGGTGATACCCCCGCCGCACAACTTGTCGCGCGGAAAGGCAGCCTTGTCGATCAACGCCACCGACAGCCCCGCACTGGCTGCAGTGAAAGCTGCGGCGCTGCCGGCGGGGCCGGACCCAACGACCAGAATATCAAATTTTTTAATCATGTAACGCCAAGCCAAAACCATCGTGTCGCTGTCGGATAACCCAGACCTAAACCAAGGGGGCGATCCGGGGAAGGGGGTAAAGCCCGACGCGCCCGTCAACGGGCCCGGGCCAACCTGTGCGAAAATACGCAGGACCTGCGCCCATGTCGGGCTTATCTTCAAATCAGCACATGTTACATTCGATTAAATCAATTCAGGAGCATTAGAAATGGGACAACTGGTCAACGGCAAATGGGACCCCAGCTGGTACGATACCAAGAAGTCCGGCGGAGCGTTCAAGCGTGACACGTCGCGATTCCGCAACTGGATCACCGCTGACGGCAGCGCCGGTCCCAGCGGCGAAGGTGGGTTCAAGGCTGAAAGCGGGCGGTACCACCTGTATGTCTCTTTCGCCTGCCCATGGGCCCATCGCACGCTGATCTTTCGGGCACTGAAAGGGCTGGAAGAGCATATCAGCATCTCGGCAGTGCATCCCGACATGCTGGAAGATGGCTGGACCTTCGCTACTGATTTCCCGGGGGCTACGGGTGACGACCTTTTCGGCCATAAGTTCCTGCGCGATGTCTACACGCAGGCGGACCCCGACATCTCGGGCCGGGTGACGGTGCCGGTACTTTGGGACAAACAGCGCGGCATGATCGTTTC
Organism: Roseicitreum antarcticum; assembly: GCF_014681765.1. Taxonomy (GTDB): domain Bacteria; phylum Pseudomonadota; class Alphaproteobacteria; order Rhodobacterales; family Rhodobacteraceae; genus Roseicitreum; species Roseicitreum antarcticum. Next base: position 2,703,661 of record NZ_CP061498.1, on the reverse strand, counting down.
CAACGAATCCTCCGAGATTCTCCGGATGTTCAACAGCGCGTTCAACGGCATCACCGGCAATAGCGACGATTACTGCCCCGAAGCGTTGCAAGACGAGATTGAGGCAGTCAACACACGCGTTTACGACACTGTGAACAACGGCGTCTATAAATCGGGCTTTGCCACGACGCAGGAAGCTTATGACAAGGCCGTGCATGAGTTGTTCGACAGCCTCGACTGGCTGGATGACCTGTTGGGCCGCCAGCGCTATCTGACGGGCAACCGCGTGACCGAGGCCGACTGGCGACTGTTCCCGACGCTGCTGCGGTTCGACAACGTCTATCACCTGCACTTCAAGTGCAATCGGCGGCGCATCAGCGACTACCCCAACCTGTGGGCCTATACGCGCGAATTGTATCAATGGCCCGGCGTGGCGGGCACGGTGCATATGGACCATATCGTGCGGCACTATCACTACAGCCACGACACGATTAACCCTAACCGCATCATCCCGATCAACCCAGTGCTGGACTTTGACGCGCCGCACGGGCGCGCCGGATAGCGACCGGATCAGGGCTTGTCAGCGCGGCGCGGGTTGATACTGTTCCCCCAACTTGATGTTGGAGGAACCATGCGTATCACCCTCGCCGCCGCGTTGACCTGCGCCCTTGGCGTTATCGCCGCGCCCGCCCTCGCCCAAAGCTGCGGCGGCAACTTCAACAGCTTTGTCGACGGGTTGAAGGCCGAAGCGGTGCAACGAGGCCACCCGGCGTCCGATGTCGATGCGTTCTTTCGCAACGTACGGCAGGAGCAGAGCGTGCTGAACGCCGACCGGCGGCAGGGCATCTTCCAGCGCCCATTCATCGACTTCTCGCGCGCGCTCATCTCGCAAAACCGGATGGATCAGGGACGGCGCAACGCGGAACGGCATGCGGCGATCTTCCAGCGCGCGCAACAGACCTTTGGCGTACCCCGCGGCATCCTGATGGCCTTTTGGGCGTTCGAGACTGATTACGGCGCGTTTCAGGGGGATTTCAACACGGTGAACGCGCTGGTTACCCTGGCGCATGATTGTCGACGCCCCGAACTGTTTCGCCCGCAGGTCATGTCGGCGATCATGCTGTACCGGCAGGGCGGGCTGGACCCGAACCGCACGACCGGCGCTTGGGCGGGCGAAATCGGGATGGTGCAAAAGCTGCCCTCTGACATTCTGGCCAGCGGCGTGGATGGCGATGGCGATGGGCGCATCGACCTGCAAAACTCGGTCGCTGACGCGCTGATGTCGGGTGCGAGCATGCTGCGCAACAAGGGATGGCAAGCCAACCAACCATGGCTGCACGAGGTCGCAATCCCCGCCGGGTTGGACCTGCGCCAGACCGGGCTGGAGACCCAACTGACGATCGCGGACTGGCAACGCATGGGGGTGCAGCCGCGCTATGGCAGCTTGCCCGGGGGGAACATGCCCGCCTCAATCATCCTGCCGCAGGGGCATCGTGGCCCTGCCTTCATGATCTTCCCGAACTTCCGCGTATTGTTCGAGTGGAACCAGAGCTTCACCTACATCGTCACCGTCGGCTATTTCGCGACCCGGTTGGAAGGTGCCCCGGTCTATGCGGCGGGCAACCCGGAACCAGGGCTGAACGACGGCCAGATGCGCGACTTGCAGCAGAAATTGCAGTCACGCGGGTACGACGTCGGCGGGGTTGATGGCATCCTGGGTGCCAACACCCGCGTAGCGGTGCAGCAGATACAGGCACAGCTGGGCATGCCCGCCGATGGCTGGCCCACCCCAGAGCTGCTGCGGCGCCTCTAACCCGGGCGCATCGTGGACGGCATAAATCTTTGTTAGTTTTAGTTTGTGAATGTGTCACATTGTGGTCAGGCGCCACAAACCGGAGAAAGGGAAATGGGAAGACGGGATGACCTGATCGCGCGGTATGCCGAGGATCTGCGAGACAAATGCGGGATTGAGCCAGATATGGACCTTCTGCGCAAGGTGACGATCGCCTGCGGCCCGGCAATTTACGACGCCGATGCCGCCACCATTGCCGCCGGACAGCCGCATGAGCTGGAAACGGTGCGCCGCAATTTCCTGATCAAGAAGCTTGGCCTGACCGACACCCCCGCTTTGTCCGAAGCGCTGGATGCCGCGATAGAAACCTATGGCCAGTCCGAGCGGAACAAATATCGCGTGGTGGTATATTACATGCTTACCCGGCACTTCGGGAAGGAAAGCGTTTACACCTGAACGCCTTTTGGTTGTATCGCCTGCGGCATGCAGGTTGTGCGGCAAGACGACAAAACGACCTAAGCCACTGATTCGAAACGCAGTCGGCAAACGGAGTGTTTGAACATTTAAAGAAACTGTCGTAAAAGCCGCAATACTTCGCATATTGCACTGAAACCAGGATTTTGCGATGGTAATTGTGCTGGGCAGTACGTCCGGAACCAAGTCCTGACTGCAACGGTGCGTGGGGTGCCGTGGGTGGATGGGGGTTCCGTGTACAACGGGGCCCCCGCTTCCAAGGTCGTTTCAATCACACCGTTTCACGATGGCGCCCTGGCTTTGCCAGACGGGGTCCTGAGATCGCGCCAGGCAGCAAGCCGTCACACCCGTCCATACACCTGCGGCCCGCCAAATCAGTCGCAGGTGCCAGATGCGCGCGCCATGCGCAATCGTCCCTCTTCAGTGACCCTGTCATTGTCACCCCGTCGTCTGCGGATTGTATCATGGTCAAGGCAAGCGCTTCGCCCTCAGCCAGACACTAGCCCCCAAAACCTCAACAAAACCCTTCTTGCGACACCACTGGTTCAAGTTTGCGCCACATTCCGGGGTCAAAACTCAACCATGGAAACGGCGGAATATCCCGCCCTGGGGGACGACATGAAGTACATGCAAACCGCACTCAGCAAATTCAGCGGGTCGATGAAACTGCCGCTGAACCTTCTGGCCGATCAGCCACGCCACGACGGGCTTGTGGACGCATCACACGACCGCTTCATGCAACGGCTCGATGCGATGACGATGGAACGGGCACGCAACCTGCCCGCCCGCCGCATATTCAAACATTGACCGTCACGCCCGGTAGCCGGAGCGTGGTCAGCAGATCGCGGACTTCCTGACGGGCGGCAATATTGGACATGTTCAGCGACTCGACGCCGATGTCTTTCAGGTCCAACAGCGTCAGCCCCCGCGGGAACAGTTCGCGAAAAATCACCCGCTCGCTGAAACCCGGGGCGACACGGAAGCCGATGCGCTTCGACAGGTCTTCCAGCGCCTTGCCCACCTTCTTCTTGTTGTGCATCTGTTGCGCGCCCAGCCGGTTGCGCAGCACGATCCAGTCGATCGGCTTCAGCCCGGCCTGTGCGCGCATCTGACGTGCGGTCCAGACCATTTCGGCATATATCGACGGGCCCAGCACCTTGCCGCTATACGGGTCGATCCGGGCGAGCAGGTCAAAGTCGATGAAGCTGTCGTTGAGGGGCGTAATAAGTGTATCGGCAAGCGAATGCGCCAACTGGCTCAGCCGGGTATGCGCGCCGGGGCAGTCGATCAAGATGAAATCGCAGGTTTCTTCCAGCTCGGTCATGATTTCAGACAGGCGCTTGTCCTGAGCATTCTCGCCGGGTTGCAGCGTGGTGGCATCCACCTCGGGCAGGATACGGTAGTCGGGGATCGGCAAGTCCACGTGCTGTTTCTCGGCAAACGCAGTGCGGTTCTCAATATAGCGGCCAAACGACCGTTGCCGCACATCCAGATCAACCGCCCCGACGCTGTGCCCCATACGCGCCAGCGCAACGGAGACATGCATCGAGGTGGTCGATTTCCCCGACCCACCCTTTTCGTTGCCGACCACGATGATATGCGCCACGTCTTCCCCCGTCTTCCAACAAAAAAGCGCGCCACAAGGGGCGCGCCTTTTCTATATGTCCGGTTGCATCGGCAATAAAGTGCCAATGCGGCCAAATCGGGCGATCAGAAGCCCAGACCGGCGTATTTGTTCTTGAACTTCGACACGCGGCCGCCGGCATCCATCAGGCGCGTCGAACCGCCAGTCCATGCCGGGTGCACCGTGGGGTCGATTTCCAGCGACAGCGTGTCGCCTTCTTTGCCCCAGGTGGAACGCGTCTGATACACGGTGCCATCGGTCATCTTGACGTTGATGGTGTGATATTCGGGGTGAATCTCTGCTTTCATCGTCCCAGTCCTTATGCTTTGTCGGCCATTGGGCGGTAGTTGGTTTTCTCGACGATCCGCGCCGATTTACCGCGACGGTCGCGCAGGTAGTACAGTTTCGCACGACGAACCTGACCGCGACGCACCACTTCGATATGGGCGATGTTGGTCGAGTACAGCGGAAAAACACGTTCCACACCTTCGCCGAAGGAGATTTTGCGCACGGTGAACGAGGCTGCAATGCTGCCACCCTTGCGGGCGATGCACACGCCTTCAAAGTTCTGCACGCGCGAACGGGTGCCTTCGGTCACTTTATAGCCCACGCGGATGGTGTCGCCCGCGCGGAAATCCGGGAGTTCCTTGCCAAGCTCGGCAATCTGTTCAGCTTCGATCTGCGCGATCAGGTTCATCGCGGTTTCCTTCTCTAAATGCGCGGGTGCTCCCACGGCGTGATGCGTCCCTCAGAGCTCTTGGTCGTCCACCGGGTCCCTACCGTGTTTTGCACAGTAAGCCCGCCAGAGGTCAGGGCGGCGTTGTTGTGTCAGCCTTTCGGCCATCGTCTGCCGCCATTCTGCGATACGGCCATGGTCCCCTGACAGGAGAATGTCAGGTATGTCATGGCCTTCCCACACAGAGGGGCGGGTGTACTGTGGGTGTTCAAGCAAGCCGTCCGAAAACGATTCGTTTTCGGTGGATTCCTGATTGCCAAGCACGCGCGGTATAAGCCGGACCGCCGCATCAATCAAGGCTGTTGCTGCGATCTCGCCGCCCGTCAAAACGAAGTCACCAAGGCTGACTTCCTCGACGTTGAAATGTTCCAGCGCGCGGTCGTCAACGCCTTCAAACCGGCCGCACAGAATGGTCATGCCCTCCGCTTGCGCGAAACGCTGTGCCATGGCCTGCGTCAGCGGACGGCCACGCGGCGACATATAGACTACAGGCCAGCGCGCGCGGTCAGACGGGGTGTTCAAGGCTGCCATTGACAGGGCGCGACCCACGATATCGGCGCGCAGCACCATGCCCGCACCACCCCCCGCAGGGGTATCATCGACGTTGCGGTGCTTCCCCTCGCCAAACGGGCGCAGATCGATCGGTTCCAGCGCCCAGAGGCCCTGATCCAGCGCTTTGCCGGTCAGCGACAGGCCCAGCGTGCCGGGAAAAGCTTCGGGGAACAGGGTGATGACCTTCGCGCGCCATGCACCCTTCAACGCGGGGCGGTCGGCCATCAGGTCGCGCGGTTGCAGGCTGGCGGAAATCGCCAGCCGTCCGCGGGCACGCATGGGTTTGTCCGCTGTCGGGCGACCGGTATCCTCGGTCATTCGATCAACCCCTCGGGTGGGTCGGCGATGATGCGCCTCGCCGTCAGATCCACCGTGGGCACCACCGCCCGGGTGAAGGGAAGCAAAAGCGTGGTTTTAAGCCCCGATCCAAATACTTCCAGCAAGTCCCCGGCGCCGTGGTTGAGCACGGCGCGGACCTGCCCCAGTTCCGCCCCACCAGTGTCGAAAACCGACAGGCCAATCAGGTCGGCATGGTAGAATTCATCATCCGGGAGGTTCGGCAGCTTGTCACGGTCGGCAAACAATTGCACGCCGCGCAGGGCATCGGCCTGCTCCTTGCTGGTCACGCCACCCAGCAGCGCGGTGATGCCGTTCGGGATTGCGCGGCCCAGCGTCACCGCAAAGCTGCGCGAGCCGTCTTCCAACCACAGCGGCGCATAGCCCGCGATGGCGGTGGCATCGGCGCAGAAGCTCTTCAGCCGCACCTCGCCCCGCACGCCGTAGGCGCCCGCGATTGCACCGACACAGACACGATCACCGCTCATGCTCCGCTCCACCTCTGGGCCCCAGGTGCGGTGCCCCCAATGCTATTGCGCCCCGCCCCGTTCCCGGGACAGGGCGCAAACTGGTCCGCCCCCGGATCACCCCGGGGGAAAGACCTTATTCCGCGTCGGCGGCAGCTTCGACCGGCGCGGCGGCGGCTTCGGCCTTGGCGGCTTTTTCCTTGGCGCGTTCGGTCGCTTTCTTGCCGGGAACGGCTTTCTTCAGGTTAGCGCGCTCGGGCTTCGTGCGCAAACCGGCGGCTTCCAGGAAGCGGGCAACGCGGTCTGTCGGCTGGGCGCCTGTCGACAGCCAATGCTGAACACGCTCCATATCCATTTTAACGCGGTCTTCGCTGTCTTTGGGCAGCAGCGGGTTATAGGTGCCCAGCTTTTCCAAAAAGCGGCCGTCGCGGGCCATGCGGCTGTCGGACGCAACGATGGCATAGTGCGGACGCTTGTTCGACCCACCACGGGCCAGACGGATTTTGGTAGCCATTTTGTAGTTCTCCTTTGAGTATTATGTGTCGCGCGCGGCGATCTGTTCGTGGTGACGGATCACCTCTGATATGATGAAGGTCAGGAATTTGCGGGCAAATTCCGGGTCGAGATCGGCCTCTTTGGCCAACCACTCCAGCCGTTCGATCTGACGCTCCTCGCGCGCGGGATCGGACGGTGGCAAGGCATGTTCGGCCTTCAGCCGACCCACTGCCTGAGTCTGTTTGAAACGTTCCGCCAGCGTATAGACCAGGATCGCATCCAGCCGGTCGATGCTATCGCGATGGCTGGCCAGCAGGCCGGCGGCGCGGGTGGTTTCGCTTGTCATTGGCGCAGCCCCTCCGCCGTGAAGCTGTACTTCGTGAAGTCTTCGCCCATCACGGACGGCGCGCCCGCATCAACCTGTCCGCCCAGCTTCCGGGCGATGGCATGCGACGCCGTATTGTCGCGGTGGATCTGCGTGTGCGCGACCGTGGGGGTCAGGGTTTCAAACACCCAGCCGGTAGTTGCCAGGGCGGCCTCGGACGCGAGGCCACGCCCCTCGGACGCTGCGTCCCACAGCGACCATGTCAGTTCCAGCGGTTGCGTAGTGTCCATCTGCAAAGGCCCGGCATGGCCGAGGGCGGCACCGCTATCGCGGTCAGTCAGGATGAAGCGGCCAAAGCCGCGCAGCACCCATTGCCCGATCATGCCCGCGAATTTCTCTGTCGCCGCATAGACATCGCGCGGACCGCCGACAAACCGCGTCCGCGCACCTGTCGCATAGGCAACAAGGGCCGGCAGATCGCTGGCACGCGGCGCGCGCAGGAACAGCTGCGGGGTTTCCAGAACCGGCGTATGTGTCAGATCCGGCATCATTTTTTCTTCATCAGCCCCGACAAGCCCGAGGGCAGACCCATACCACCGCCCATGCCGGGGGGCATACCGCCCGGCATGCCTTTGGCCATGGCCTGCAACGTGGCCGGATCCATTTCGGACATATCCTTTGGCGCGCCGCCCTTGCCAAACATGCCCGCCATGGCCTGTTTCAGCACACCCTTCTTGCCCATGGTCTTCATCATGTCGGCCATCTGACGGTGCATCTTCAGCAGCTTGTTCAGTTCGGCCACTTCCAGCCCGGCACCGGCGGCGATGCGCTTCTTGCGGCTGGCCTGCAACAATTCGGGGCGGGCGCGCTCCTTCTTGGTCATCGAGTTGATGAGCGCCACCTGACGGCGCAGCATCTTGTCATCGAACCCGGCAGCCTCCGCCTGTTTGGACATCTTGCCCATACCCGGCATCATGCCCATGACACCCTGCATGCCGCCCATCTTCATCATCTGATCCAGTTGGCCGCGCAGATCGTTCATGTTGAACTGGCCCTTCTGGAAGCGCTTCATCATCCGCTCGGCCTGCTCGACCTCCAGCGTCTGCTGTGCCTTCTCCACCAGCGCAACGATGTCGCCCATGCCAAGAATGCGACCGGCCACACGCTCTGCCTCGAAGGTTTCCAGCGCGTCAGTTTTCTCGCCCAGACCCACAAAGCGGATCGGCTTGCCGGTGATCGCGCGCATCGACAGGGCGGCGCCGCCACGCCCGTCACCGTCCATCCGCGTCAGGATCACGCCCGTCACGCCGATCTTGTCGTCGAACTCCGTTGCGACATTCACTGCATCTTGCCCGGTCAGGCCATCAACGACCAGCAGGGTTTCGCGCGGATTGGCAACGTCGCGCACGGCGGCGGCCTGCGCGATCAGGTCGGCGTCGATATGCAGACGGCCAGCCGTATCGAGGATGTAAACGTCATAGCCACCCAGGCTGGCCTGCGTCTTGGCGCGTTTTGCAATCGCAACCGGATCTTCGCCCTTCACGATCGGCAGCGTATCCACGCCGATCTGAGTGCCGAGAATCGCCAACTGCTCCATCGCCGCAGGGCGGTTGGTATCGAGCGAGGCCATGAGGACACGCTTGCCCTCGCGCTCTTTCAATCGCTTGGCCAGTTTGGCGGTGGTCGTGGTCTTGCCCGAACCCTGAAGGCCCACCATCAGGATGGGCGCGGGCGGGTTGTCGATTTTCAGGACGCCAGGGTCACCCTCACCGCGCAGGGTGGCGATCAGTTCGTCATGGACGATCTTGACAACCTGTTGCCCGGGCGTAATCGATTTGGTGACGGCAGCGCCGGTCGCTTTTTTCGTGACGCGGGCAATGAAATCGCGCGCGACGGGCAGCGAAACGTCGGCCTCAAGCAGCGCAATGCGCACTTCGCGCAGCGCAGTCTTGACGTCATCCTCCGACAGCGCGCCCTGTTTGGTCAGGCGGTCGAATACACCGCCAAGGCGTTCGGAAAGGTTCTCGAACATATCCGGCCCTCTCTTGACCCTGTGCCGGGCGAACCGGCGTTACAAACGCAGTACTGCACCCGCGGGCGAAACCTCGCTGACGGGTGGCGATCCATGGCATAGCCAAGGACCGGAAGCGACATGACTTCCGGAAATCAGGATTTCGCATAGGCGGTTGGGAGGTCGGAGTCAAGCAGGCAACGCAGCCCGCTGACCTGTGCGCAGATCTGGCGCCTGCCCGATTGTGATCCGCAGCTTGCCCGCGCCGAGAGGGAGGACTGGCGCGGGCAAGTGCGTTATGGTCCCGGCGGACCTTACTTAAATCATGCGGCCAGTTTGTCGGCCGCGTCAAATGCTGCGTGAAGACTTTCCTCTGCAGCGACGGCCATATTGTCGGCAGCGATGAATTCTACATCAGTTATGCCCATGAAACCGAACATATGACGCACCCAGCCCGAAGCGAAGTCGATGTCCGACCCCAGCGTGGTGCCGCCCGAGGACATGGCAACAATCGCGCGCTTGCCCGACAGCAGGCCACGCGGGCCGGTTTCGGTGTATTCAAACGTCACGCCTTGGCGTGCGACATGGTCAAACCAGCTTTTGACCTGCGCGGGCACGGCGAAGTTATAGATCGGCAGGCCGAGCAAGATCACATCGGCGGCCTGAAGCTCTGCCAGGTAGGCATCTGATTCAGCGGCGATTTTCGCCTGTTCAGCGCTGCGCTGGTCAGCGGGGGTAAAGACCGCACCCATCCAGGCGCCGTCGATCATGCTGATCCCGGCGGACAAGTCGCGCGAGGTTATTGCAGCACCGGCCTTGGAAAAGCGCTCGGAGATGCGGTCGGTCAGTTGTTTGGACACAGAACCATCGGATTTGATGGTGGCGTCAAGGCGCAGAACATGGGTCATGGGGGAAGCTCCTGAAAAATCTGTAATTGTCAGGTACACCTTGCGCAAATGAACACAATAGACATAACTGCATAGCATATGTGAATTTTCGCACAGAAAGGTCCAGCCCCATGGCGTTCGAAAACTGGGATGAAATCCGTACCGCCTATCACGTCGCCAAGGTCGGCACTGTCAGCGGCGCGGCCGAGGTTCTGGGGGTCCACCACGCCACCGTGATCCGCCATATCGACGCGCTGGAACACCGGCTGGGCGCGAAGCTGTTTCAACGACATGCGCGCGGCTATACTGCTACTGATGCAGGGCGACAGGTGTTGCAGGTAGGCCAGACCACCGAAGACCAGTTGAACCAGCTTGCTGCGCGGATCACCGGTGCCGCCGATGAAATGGCGGGCGATCTGACCATTACCGCCCTGCCCTCGCTTGCTGGGCTGGTGGTACCTGCGCTGGCCGCACTGCACCGCGACCATCCCGGGCTGAACCTCCGGTTGCTGACCGACACGCGGGTGTTTCGGCTGGAATACGGCGAGGCGCATGTTGCCATTCGCGCCGGCAGTCGCCCGACAGAGCCCGATAACATCGTTCAACCGTTTGTCACGCTCGACGCCGCGCTCTATGCCGCGCCGGAATATGTCGAACGCCACGGGATGCCACAAACTGACAGTGACCTGGCGGCGCATCAGTTTGTCGCATTCGACGCCCGTGCGCCCTTCATGCGCTGGCTGATGGCACAGGTGCCGGCGGAACAGATCGTGCTGCATGTGAACGATGTCGCGGCAAAGAACACGGCGCTGACCGCGGGTATCGGCATCGGCTTCTGCTTCGCCGGCGAGGCCGATGGCAGTCTGATTCAGGTGATGCCGCCACGCCCCGAATGGGCCGTACCGCTGTGGCTCGTCACCCATGTCGACCTGCACCGGACACCAAAAGTGCAGGCCGCGCTGTCCGCCTTGAAACACCAGCACTGACCGTGCGATCCGGCACTTCGGCCGCATCGACGCGCCTTGAAGCGGGGCGAAGAACGATCCGAAAGTGCCTGGCACGCGCCCTTCATGCGCCAAGGAATCACTCTGTCCCACCCCAATGGGGGCGGTGGGACCGCATGCGCCGCGACAGGCGTATGCCGCTGTATTCCATTGCATTTTGCAATGATTCGCAGGGTAGGTCCCCAAAAGTGCAACTTTTGACTTGAATCAGCGCCAAAACGCGACTTTGCCCTTCTTGTCACCCTATATTCACTATTAACTTGAACATAACTTATCCAAATTGAGATCAGCCCCCTGCGTGTCTGATTTCTGATCGCCGCAAACACCACACATTTCCATCTGCCGGAGAATCCTGACCATGACCGCCACACTCTCATTCGTCGCGCAACCCGAAGTATTCGACAGCCTGCGCGACTCGGTCCTGGGGCTGTATCTTGGCGATCAAGCGGCTGCGGTCAGCGGGCTGGGAACAGTTTTGGACATCGCCCCGGATACGCCCGTGCCCACGCGCGACACGCCAACCCTGTGTGTGATCCTGAGCGGTCGGCTGCATGACGCGACCGGCGGCTACGGTCCTGGCAACCATATCGAGCTGACGGCAGCCACCGACCTTGCAACCGGCGACATGGCCGCTCAGGTCTGGATGCTGAACCTGCATCAGCCCAGGCTAACCACCCCTGCCGGGCTGGGCCTGCGCGGCGCGATCGACACGGCGCTTCAGGCTGCCAAAGATGCCGAAGCGGCACATACCCGGGCCGCCGACTTCATCATCCCCGAGGCTGACAGCGTGTGTGACCACACCCATCCCACGATCCGCCGTCAGGCTGTCCGGCTGCGCCGCGCCACCCAGGTCGGCACCGCAAAGGCGATCTTCGATTTCGTGCAGGCAATGCCATATCGCTTCGGGCATTGGCAGGAACGTGCATCGGACACGCTGGCAAAAGGCTACGGCATGTGTTCCACCAAAGCCAACCTTCAGGTCGCGCTGTGCCGTGCCGCCGGGCTGGAAGCGGGCTTTGGCGATGTGAAGCTGGAAATGGGCACGTTGGGCACGCTGATGCCAGACGACTGGCGCGCCATGATGAAGCCGGTGGTGCACCACTTCTTTGCCACGGTGCGGCTGGACGGGGTCTGGCATGCCTTCGATGCGACCTATACCGACGACTGCCTGCGTGCTTTCGTCCGGACGGCGCCCGAACTGTCGTTCATCTTTCCCGCCCGTTTCGACGAAGGGCAGCCCTACAACCCCACCTTGGTGTCGAAGGGCTTGTCAGCAGATGATTTCACCCCGCGCACCGACCTGACGCGCGAATTTGGCAAATCCAGCCGCTTTTCCCAGCGCCAGTTCGAAGCGCTGAACACACGGTTGGACCGCCTGCAAGGCGTGCACCTGCGCTTTGCCGGTGCCGCAGATCAGAACGCGACCCCGATGCAGGCCTCGGCATGAGCCTTTTCGACTGGGATTTCTCGCCCCCCACGCCCAGCGACATGGGTGACCATGACGTGCCCGCCGCCTCGACCCGGATGGCGGGGCGTCGGGTCGCGCTGATGGTCACCGGCGGCATTGCCGCGATGAAGACCCCCGAACTGGCACGCGGCCTGCGTCGCCACGGTGCCCATGTCGTGGCCTTTGTCAGCGATGATGCGTTGCGCTATGTCGCCCGCGAGGCGCTGGAATGGGCAACCTGCGGTCCGGTGGTCAGCAATCTGACCTGGGCCGCCGAACACCTGTCAGACGGCGCGCCGTTCGATGCCTATCTGGTCGCCCCCGCCACACATAACACAATTGCCAAAATGGCATATGGTATCGGCGATACCGTCGTCACCTCGGCCCTGATCTCTGCACTTGGCCGGATGGAGCAGGGGCGAGCGAAAGTACTTGTCGCGCCGACGATGCATGGCACCATGCATAATGCGCAGTTGCTGGACAATGCCCGTCGCCTGGCCGCGCAGGGAGTCCGGCTCATCACCCCGCGCGACGCTTTCGGCAAGCACAACCTGCCCGATACCGAAACGCTGTGCACAGCCGTGGGACGCGCGTTGTCACAATCGTCGCTGCACGGTCGCCGGATCATGGTCACCGCCGGGCCGACGCCGGTGCCGATCGACGGGGTGCGGCGTATCGTCAACCGCTTCCGCGGGCGGCTTGGTGCGCAGGTGGCCGAGGAACTGACCTGGCGCGGTGCCGATGCCGAATTGCTGCTGGGCGACGGCGCTTGGCGTCCCCGCGCACCCATGCGACTGACCATCGCACGCACCTATGACGATTATCGCGACATGGTTGTAGCGCGGGCGCAATCGGGGCTGTTTGCCGGCGTCTTCTCGGCCGGGGTGGCAGATTACCGCCCAGCCAAGGCAGTGGTCGGTAAGATCACCTCGGGGCAGGCGCAATTGCCGCTGATGCTGGAGCCGACCGAGAAGGTGATTGATCTGGCCATGGCGGCCGACCCCGCCATGCATTGCGTCGCGTTCAAATACCTTGAAGGCGTGAGCGAGGACGAACTGATCCGTATTGCCGCCAAACGGCTGGACCGCGCGGGGCTGGTCGTTGCAACACGCGGCGAGGATACGCGCGGCACCGATCAACGCGCGCTCTTCGTGCGACGTGATGGCGTGACGCCTGTACCCGACAAGCGCGCCATCGCTGTCGCCATCGCTGATCATCTGGAAGATCTGGCCGACCGGGCGGTATCGCAGGACCGTGGCCATATTGCCGCCCAGTAGCGATTTTTCCAAGCATCCCAGCCGAATCGCATGGCACGCCCGCAAAATAGTGCTATTTTGCAAATATACTGGGAGGAACCCTAACCACTGCGACCATGACGCTTCGGACCGTTAGGTGAAAGCCTGCAGCCCGCGCAATGGGCGGCGTGCGCCTCCCCGGCAGAGTTTGGAAAATGGCGTAGACATGCAAAACGACACCAGTGCCGTTCAACCCGATCCGGATGACAGCGACGAGGCGTCCTTATGGTTCCTGCCCGGCCCCGTCGAAGATGAGGACGCAACCACCAACACCTCCCTACCCTGGCCTGTCGCCGATCAGACTGATCTGCTGGACTCTGTCGCTTGGCAGCGGGCCGAAGCAACGCAGGCCGTGGCACTGGCCCGCGCCGCTGCAGTGCTGGGCGCGCTGGATGAACGCTTGCGCGCCAGCACCGAAGGGTTGCGGCAGCGGCTGGGGCTGCTTGAAGTCACCGAACTCAGCTGGCACGCAGGCGACCGCATCCCCGCCGACCGGTTGGCGCTTTATCACGCGTTGCGCTTGTCAGGTGCGCAAACTGACAGCTTGGCACTGGCGCGTGCGGGTTGGGCCTATCGGCGGTTGACCAGCGGACCCGGGCCGATCGGCAGCGCGGATGGCGCACCGGTCCCCTCGGCGCCCGCAGACCCGTCAGACGCCGCAGAAATCATGGGCCAGTCCGGGTCTCCCTCGGCGCTGGACGCGTTTCTGGGGCGCAAGACCGCGCCAGACAGCCCCGACCCCGACACCCGGCAGTGGCAGGCGCTGCTGAACGGCGCGCATGGGCTGCACAGCCTGACTGCGGCAGCGATGTGCTATCACGCCGGACGCATTATCGCGGGTACCATCGGCATGGCGGGCCGCGAGATGATCGAGGCCGCCGTGGTTGCTGCGCGCATGGCCGCGCGCGACACAAGAGGCGGGCTCATGTTCGTGCCACTGGCGCTGGGGGGTGTTTCGGCTCTGCAAGCGCGGGGCAGCATCGAAGAACGTCTGACAGGCTGGTATATCGGGGTGGAACGCAGCGGGCTTGCCGCTCTGATGCATCTGGACCGGCTGGCCGAATGGCACGCCCGCGTCACCCGCGCGACGGCGCACCTGTCGGGCCGAACGCCGCCGCAACTGGTGCAGGTACTGGCGGACTGGCCTCTGGTTTCCGCCGCCATGGCCGAGGCGCAAACCGGCGCCAGCCGCGCCGCCGTGCAGCGCAACCTTGCGATGCTGGAGAACGAGGGGCTGATCCGCGAGGTCACCGGACAAGGCCGGTACCGTTTCTGGACGGCTGCGCTGTAATCCACTGAACGCGGCGGATACGACCTGCGCCCTAAGGCGGCGTGACGGTCGACACCCGCACTACCTTTACCCCCAGGGCCCGCCCGACCGGCCACCCCGTGGCGCTGCGGGCTGTGCGCGACGCGGCGCATCCTGCCCCACCATGGCCTGCAAGGCGGCGATCCGGTTTTCAGTATTGGGGTGGGTCGAAAACAGCTTGTCATGCGCATGGGCATGCAACGGGTTGATGATGAACATATGCGCCGTCGCCGGGTTGCGTTCGGCCACATTATTGTCGATCCGGCTGGCGAATTCCTGAATTCGTTTCAGCGCCGAGGCCAGCCACAACGGGTTGCCGCAGATCTCTGCGCCCACGCGATCCGCCTCATACTCGCGCGACCGCGAAATAGCCATCTGAACCAACGCCGCCGCCAACGGGGCCAGGATCATGATTGCCAGCGTGCCAATAATGCCCATGCCGCGATCCCGGTTGCCACCAAAGAACATCGCGAAGTTTGCAAGCATGGAAATCGCACCGGCAAATGTGGCCGTGACGGTCATGATCAGCGTGTCGTAGTTCTTGATATGCGCCAGTTCATGCGCCATCACGGCGGCGACTTCCTCATCCGACAGGCGGCGCAACAGGCCGGTGGTCGCGGCCACGGCAGCGTTTTCCGGGTTGCGGCCCGTGGCAAAGGCATTGGGCTGGTCGGTGTCGATCAGATAAACGCGCGGGCGCGGCATGTCTGCATCATCTGCCAGCTTGTGCACCATGCGCAGAAGGCTGGGGGAAACCTGGCTGTTGCATTCCTGCGCATTGTTCATGCGCAGCACCGCCTTGTCCGAGTTCCAGTAGGCGTAGACGTTCATGCCCGCCGCAAAGACCAGCGCGATGACGATCCCGGCGCCGCCGCCCAACAAATACCCGATCCCCATGAAAAGCGCCGTCATGGCGGCCATCAGCATCGCAGTTTTCGTATAGCCCATGGGGGATCTCCGACGGATTGATCAGAGGGCAGATATGGGGGTGGTAGCGGCGCCGCGCAAGTTGCGGATGCCTCAGATCAATCCCTCAGCGCGGAAAATCGCCAACAGATCGGACTTCGGACGTGCGCCGATATGGCTGATGACCTCGGCTGCGGCGATGCAGCCCATGCGCCCTGCGGTGGCCATGTCGGCGCCATTTGCCAAGCCGAACAGGAAACCCGCAGCGAACTGGTCGCCCGCGCCCGTGGCATCCACCGGCGTCACCATCTTGACGGGAATCTCGGTCTCCTCACCGTTGCGGATGATGCGCACCGGGTCGCCCGACCGGGTACAGACAACCAGATCACAGGCAGCGGCGGCCTGCACCAGCGCATCATCCAGATCATTCGCCTGATAGAGTGAGACCCACTCCTGCTCGTTCCCGATAACGTAGTCCATATCCTGTGCGACCAGCGCGCGAAAATCGTCACGGTGGCGGTCGACGCAGAACGGATCGGACAGCGCAATGCCCGCCAGCCCGCCCGCATCGCGACAGGCACGGGCGGCTTTCAGGAATGCAGCCTTACCCTTGTCCTTGTCGAACAGGTATCCTTCCAGAAAGACAATCGCGCTGTCGGCCATCAGGGCCGCATCCACATCGTCGGGGCTGATTTCGGCCGAGATGCCCAGATAGGTGTTCATCGACCGCTCACCATCAGGCGTCACAAAGATCATGCTACGCGACGTCGGCAGTTCCCCATCAGCGACGGGCAAATTGGCGAAATGCGTGCCCACCCGCTCACTGTCAGCGGCATAGAACCTACCCAGCGCATCGTCCCGCACCCGCCCGACAAACGCCGCCTTCAGCCCCAGCGCCCCCACACCCGCCAGTGTGTTCGCCACCGACCCACCAGAGGCCTGCGCCCGGTCTTTCATCGCACCATAGAGCGTCTCGGCGCGGTCACGCTCAACCAGCTGCATGATCCCTTTGTGAATGCCCATATGGTCCAGGAAATGGTCATCCACCGTGGCAATGACGTCGACGATGGCGTTGCCGATCCCGGCGATCTGATAGGTTTTCATAGGTTTTTATCCTCGAAGGGGCAAAGGTCACGGATGATACATGTGCCGCACATCGGCTTGCGCGCCTTGCAGACATAGCGCCCATGCAAGATCAGCCAGTGATGGGCATGCAGTTGGTACTCGGCGGGGATGTGGTCTTCGATTGCGCGCTCCACGGCATTGACGTCGCGGCCCGGGCAGATGCCGGTGCGGTTGCCGATGCGGAAAATATGCGTGTCGACCGCCTGCGCGGGCAGGCGCCACCACATGTTCAGCACCACATTCGCCGTCTTGCGCCCGACGCCGGGCAACGATTGCAGTGCCGCTCGGGACGACGGAACCTGTCCGTCATAATCGTCGACCAGGATCTGGCACAACCTGATGACATTGCGTGCCTTGTTGCGGTAGAGGCCGATTGTCTTGATATGGTCGATCAGCGCATCCTCGCCCAAGACCAGCATCTTTGCGGGCGTGTCGGCGATCTGGAACATGTCATGCGTGGCCCGGTTCACGCCCACGTCGGTGGACTGCGCCGACAGGGCGACGGCCACCAGCAGCGTGAAGGCGTTGGTGTGATGCAACTCGCCCTGCGGTTCCGGGTTGGCGGCCTGAAAACGCTGGAACATCTGTGACAGGGTAGCGTAATCGCATTGCTGAACCATCATCGCGGTATGCCGAAGGAACCGCCCCTCGGCAAGCGGGTCGGGTGCAGTTTTACGCAAAAACCGGGTCGTTATGAGACGACGGTAGCCCTATTGTGGCATGGCACACAGCCACGGAAGACAACATGCCGTCACACGAGATTGAAGACCGCTATCATTATCAGGTGATCCGCCGCGCGATCGCGGAAATCGACCGCGCCGAGGGCACGCTGACTCTGGACGCCCTTGCCAGTAGGCTGGGGATGAGCGGGGCGCATTTTCAGCGGGTCTTCACCGCGTGGGTAGGCGTGTCACCAAAGCGGTATCAGCAATACCTGACGCTGGGCCATGCGAAGGCTCTGCTGGCCGCACGGTTCAGCACGCAAGCCGCCGCCGATGGTGCGGGGTTGTCAGGCAGTGGGCGACTGCACGACCTGTTCGTGCGGTGGGAGGCGATGACACCGGGCACCTACGCCCAACGCGGCGCGGGGCTGACCATCCGGCACGGCTGGTTCGACACGCCGTTTGGCCCGGCACTTGGCATGGCGACGGAACGCGGGCTCTGCGGGCTGGCCTTTGCAAATGACACGGACCCCGACGCGACCCTTGCCGACATGACCCGCCGCTGGCCCGCCGCTGTCTATGTCGCCGACCAGAGCGGTCCCGCACCCCATATCGCGGCGGCCTTTGGCGGGGCGGGCGACGGGGCGGGGCGGGCCCGGCTGCACCTGATCGGCGCACCGTTCCAGATCAAGGTATGGGAGGCCTTGTTGACCGTCCCATCGGGCCACGTGACCAGCTACGGCACCCTTGCACAGGCGGTCGGGGCGCCACGCGCGGCACGGGCGGTCGGCAGCGCCGTCGGGGCCAACCCGCTGGGCTTCGTGATCCCCTGTCACCGCTGCCTGCGCGGCGACGGCGGCCTTGGCGGCTATCATTGGGGCCTGACAACCAAACGCGCCATGCTGGGATGGGAGGCCGCGCGCCTTGACGCCCACCCATAAACCGCCGTGCGATCAGCAAAGCGTGACCGGCAAGAAAGCGCGGAACCAAATGGGGTCGCTGTTCGTTGAGATAGTGGCGTGATATACTGTCACCTCAGATTATCCGGAACGAAGGTGTCCACATGGCTTTTAAAATGTCTATGACCGCAGGCTTGGTTGGTGTTGTTGCACTGGCAGGCTGCGTTGATCCCAACAGCAACATCAACCGTACGCGCACTGGTGCGCTGACCGGGGCTGCGGCAGGCGCATTGATCGGGGGCACCCAAGGCAGCGAAAACCGGCTGGAGCGTGCACTGGTCGGCGGCGTCATCGGCGCCGCTGCGGGCAGCGTCATCGGGTCACAATTGGACCGTCAGGCCGCGCAACTGCGCTCACAGCTTGGCAACGATGTGGACGTCCGCAACACGGGCGAGACGCTGGTGCTGACACTGCCGCAGGACATCTTGTTCGCCACCGACAGCGCCGTCGTGCGCCCTGATCTGCAACGTGACCTACGCACCATCGCGACCAACCTGATCAACAACCCCAACAGCACCATCGGGGTTGTGGGCCATACTGACAACGTCGGCTCGGCCAGCTACAATGAGACGCTGTCGCAACGCCGTGCGGCCTCGGTCGCAGCCGTTCTGCGCGATTCGGGCGTACCGGGATCGCGGATCGTCACCGCCGGGCGCGGGCTGTCCGAACCCATCGCCTCGAACGCGACTGCGGCGGGGCGTGCGCAGAACCGCCGGGTCGAGATCATCATCCGCCCGACTTCATAAGCAGCAATACCAGCGCAGCCCTGCCACCGCGCGACACGCGGCGGCAGGGCTTCTTGTTTGCGGGTCGCAGCGTAGGCGGGCCCGCGCCTGATCAACGCAATGCAGAGGCCGTACCTTGTCCCACGGCGCGCGTGCGAAACCAGTTGCGCGCGGCACTGGGCGGTCATATCTTTTGACCAGTTATCGGGGGAAGCATGCCGTTTCAGCGCATCCAATCAGAAAAACTGTCGCAATCCGTGGTAAGGCAGATCGAATTGCTGATCCTGCGCGGTATCTTGCGGCCAAGTGAGCGCTTGCCCTCGGAACGCGAACTGGCCGAAAAGCTGGGTGTCTCGCGCCCCAGCCTGCGCGACGCGGTCGCCGAATTGCAGGAACGCGGTTTGCTGGCCACCCGCGCCGGGGCGGGGATCTATGTGGCCGACGTACTGGGATCGGCCTTCAGTCAGGCGCTTGTCACGCTGTTTGCCACCCATGATGAAGCGTTGTTCGACTATATCACCTTCCGCCGTGAGTTGGAGGCGATGGCCGCCGAACGCGCCGCGCGGCTGGGATCGGACACTGATCTGAAGGTGATCGACACGATCTTCCGAAAGATGGAGGCGGCCCACGGCAAGCGCAACCCGGCGGATGAGGCGCGGCTGGATGCCGAGTTTCACCTGTCCATCATCGAAGCCAGCCACAACATCATCATGCTGCACATGATGCGATCCATGTTCGACCTGCTGCGCGAAGGCGTTTTCTACAACCGTCAGATGATGTTCAAGCAACGCACGACGCGCGAATTGCTATTGGAACAGCACCGCGACATCAACAGCGCCATTCAGCACCGTGACACTGATGCCGCCCGTTCCGCCGTGGAGGCGCATCTGAACTATGTGGAAACCTGCATGCAAGACCTGCGCCGGGTTGAGCAAAACGAGGCCATCGCCCGTATGCGGTACGAGCACGCGCAAACGATCTGAAGCAGGCGCGGACCTGCCTGCGCTTGATCGGCGGGCGTGGGGGAGCGTTGTGGATAACCTCAGGCGGCCACGCGCCGCGCGATACCGCAACCTCGCATCACGTCCGGCCAAGTCACACGGGACGCGAAAACCGCGCCCCGTGAATTGTGCCCTTAGTACCCGATGCGACGTTTGCGCGTCGCGATCAGCTTCAGCCGCAGCGCGTTCAACTGGATGAAGCCCGCCGCATCCTTCTGATCATAGGCGCCGGCATCATCTTCAAACGTGACATGCGCCTCGGAATACAGGCTGTGATCGGACCAGCGGGCGACGGTACGGGCCAGCCCCTTGTAGAGTTTCAGCCGCACGGTACCAGTGACGTGTTCCTGGCTCTTGTCGATCAGCGCTTGCAACATCTCGCGTTCAGGGCTGAACCAGAAGCCGTTGTAGATCAGTTCGGCATATTGCGGCATGATCTGGTCTTTCAGATGCGCCGCGCCCCGGTCCAGCGTGATCTGTTCGATCCCGCGATGTGCCTCCAGCAGCAGCGTGCCGCCGGGCGTCTCATAGATGCCGCGGGACTTCATGCCGACGAACCGCCCCTCGACCAGATCGAGACGGCCGATGCCATGCTTGCCGCCCAACTCGTTCAGCCGGGTCAGGATGGCGGCGGGGCTCATCGCCTCGCCGTTGATTGCGGTGGCGTCGCCACGCTCGAACGTGACTTCGATGAATTCGGGGGTGTCGGGCGCTTCCTCCGGATGCGTGGTGCGCTGATAGACATAGTCGGGCGCTTCCTCACCGGGGTCTTCCAGCACCTTGCCCTCGCTGGAGGTATGCAGCAGGTTCGCATCCACGCTAAACGGCGCTTCACCGCGCTTGTCCTTGGCGATGGGAATCTGGTGGGTTTCGGCGAATTCCAACAACTTGGTACGGCTGCTCAGATCCCATTCACGCCAAGGCGCAATCACCTTGATGTCGGGGTTCAGCGCATAAGCGGCCAGTTCAAAACGCACCTGGTCGTTGCCCTTGCCGGTGGCACCATGTGCCACAGCATCCGCGCCGGTCATCGCGGCGATTTCCACCAGCCGCTTCGAGATCAGCGGCCGCGCGATAGAGGTGCCCAGCAGATACAGCCCCTCATATAGCGCATTGGCACGGAACATCGGGAAAACGAAATCGCGCACGAATTCCTCGCGCACATCCTCGATGTAGATATTCTCGGGCTTGATGCCCAACAATTCGGCCTTCTTGCGCGCGGGGTCCAGTTCCTCGCCCTGCCCCAGATCGGCGGTGAAGGTCACAACCTCGCACCCGTATTCGGTTTGCAGCCACTTCAGGATGATCGAGGTATCAAGGCCCCCGGAATAGGCAAGGACAACTTTCTTCGGCGCTGGTTTGGCGGCTGCGGACATGGTCAAAGGGCTCCATCACGGGGATAAGGGCGAGAATTCGGCTGCGCATCGGTCTATGGGCAAACGCCCCGCTGGGCAAGGGGCGCCGGGCCGCGCCTTGGCGTCTGACCGGGCAGAAATCGCCGCCCTGCGCCCAGTGGGGCGATGTTGCCCCTTTACGAAGACTTAAATCCGACGCAACACAGAGGGATGACAGATTTCAGCACCTCTGCCCATGCCTCTGCCGCCGCCATGCGGGTTCTCTTCGACCCGACTCCCTTGCAGCGCAACGATCACCTGTCCGCGCGGTTCAACGCCGACATCTGGCTTAAGCGCGAGGATCTGTCGCCCGTGCGATCCTACAAGATCAGAGGGGCCTTCAATGCCATGCGCAAGGTGTTGGAGGCGGACCCCACCCGCGCGCAGTTCGTCTGCGCCAGCGCAGGCAATCATGCGCAGGGCGTTGCCTTTGCCTGCCGCCATTTTGGCGTGCGCGGCACCATCTTCATGCCGGTCACCACGCCGCAGCAGAAAATCGCCAAGACCCGCGTCTTCGGCGGCGATGCGGTGGAAATCCGGCTGACGGGTGACTACTTCGACCAGTCGCTGACAGCGGCGCAGGCGTTCTGCAGGGAAATCGGTGGGCACTTCCTGTCGCCCTTCGATGATGCGGATGTGATCGAGGGACAGGCGAGTGTCGGGATCGAGATCCTCGAACAACTGGGCCGCGCGCCCGATATGGTGGTGCTTCCGGTGGGCGGCGGCGGGCTGTCGGCGGGGGTGACCAGCTTCTTGCGTCAGGCCGCACCGGAAACACAGTTCCGCTTTGTCGAGCCGCTGGGCGGCGCCAGCCTGACCGAGGCGCTGATTGCAGGCGCGCCGGTCACCCTGCCGCAGGTCAACAGCTTTGTCGATGGCGCGGCGGTGGCCCGCATCGGCGTACAGACCTTCGCGCGACTGCACGCAACCGACCCCGCGCACGTCCTGCTGGCGCCCGAGGACCGCATCTGCATCACCATACTGGAAATGCTGAATGTCGAGGGCATCGTGCTGGAACCCGCCGGCGCACTTGCCGTCGATGTGCTGCCCGACCTGGCCGATCAGATCGCGGGCAAAACCGTGGTCTGCGTCACCTCGGGCGGGAATTTTGACTTTGAACGCCTGCCCGAGGTCAAGGAACGTGCGATGCGCTATTCCGGTTGCAAGAAGTACTTCATCCTGCGGCTGCCACAGCGCCCGGGTGCGTTGCGCGACTTCCTGGAGCTTCTGGGCCCCGACGACGACATTGCCCGGTTCGAGTACCTGAAAAAATCCGCCCGGAACTTTGGCACCGTGCTGCTAGGGATCGAAACGACTGCGCCCGAGAATTTCGACTCGCTCTTGGCGCGCATCACCAGTGCAGGCTTGATCTTCCGCGACATTACCGAAGATGAAACGCTGTCGGGTTTCATCGTCTGAGGGCGGAACCAGGTCGCTACGGTTTCTGACGCACCCGGGGGATGTCGGCGCTTCTCAGCGCCCGCGCACCCATTCGTTGCCCGCCCACAACCGACTGATGCGCACCATGACGGCGACCGAGGTATAGACGGCAAACCCGACAGGATCGGCGCGAAACAGCGGCCAGAACCGCGGCGTAGGGGCCTTGCCTTCATTCGCCAGCAACTCAGGGTAGCGGGTCGCGATCTCGGCCACGCCGATGTCCTGCCTGCGCCGCACCCGGACCAAGCGGCGAAAGCCTTCGACCATCGGCCAGCGATAGGTGGCGGGCACCTGCACGCGTTCCTCCGGGCGGAACTGCAACCGCACGAAAGTGTCGTCCGATATCAGGTCGGGAAACGCCCCCCACCGCGCGCGTCCAGCGACATTGACACCGAACAACCCGAAGCCAGGAGCACCGCTGTCGTGAAACGGCAACCGCAACCACAGCCGCGCATAGGCCGTGGTCAGCCGCGATTCGGGCGGTGTTACCAGCGGCGTGCCACCCGCATAAACCGGGGCATCGGTACGCAACACCGCCGCCATCTGCGCCAGCAACGGCGGCGAAACGATCACATCGGCATCCAGATAGATCAGCGCGCTGCCCGTGGCCGTCGCGGTGTCCGCCGCATTCAGCGCACCGATCTTGTTGCCGCGCGCGATATCCAGCACGCTCAGGTTCCAGCCCCGGGACTTGAACCTGTCGGCAAACGTCCCGGCAATCTGCACCGTGGCATCGCTGCATCCGTTCGCCGCAACGATCACCGCAACGCCCATCGCTTCGGGCGCGTCGCTGGCCAGCACCGCTGACAGGCACGGCCCGATATACTGCGCCTCGTTATTGGCGGGGATGATGACGGTCAGCATGCCATCCCCCTAATCGCCCCCCGGTGGCGCGAAGGAAACAAGCGCGTCCCAGCGGGGGTTTTGGTCATCCAGATGCCGCAGCGCGCCCCAGCTACCGTACCGCGTCGGCGTATCCACATCAGAAAACGCGTTGAACAGATTCCCGCCCAGCGCGTACCAACCCGACAAAAGCGTCCGATACAACTCACCCATCTCCTGCGTATAATTCAGATGGATGAAGAAATCGACGATCGCGGTATCATCCGCCACATCCCACATCGGCACCACATGGCTGCCCCCCTCATACATGATGAGGTCCAGCCCGTGGCGCGCCGCGACCTCTGCCTGATAGGGCAGTACGTTGCCCAGCAGGTTCGCAAGCGAATCCTCGCCCGCGCCGCTGACTGAACCATCGCGAAGCTCCTGCGTGGCAAGCGACACCGCGTGGTCATAGCGATGCGCGGCGATGTAGTCCGTCCGGGTCTGCCCTGTCAGACTGGCGGCAGAATGCTCGGCCCGCGCAAGGGATTCCGCCAACCAGCGGCGCACCATCGGGGCCTTGTCGCTGCTGCCCAGCGCATTGCCGAAATATCCGGTCATGGCATAGGCGTCGAAGAAATCGGCGGGGTCTTGACCGACATTCCCAGCCTCGGCCCGCCACAAGGGCGCATCAAACACCTGTTCTTCCAACCCCAGCCAGCCCGTCTGACTGCTGATGACGCGCACCAGACGCTCGGCACCGTCGGGGCCGAACACGTCGCTCCAGATGCGCACCATCTCGATCGCCCGGGCGGTGTAGAATTGCAGCCACTGGTTTTCGGCGCCCCAGCGCGCTTGCGCACCCGCGTCCGCCCAGCGCGCTTGTTCAAACTGCCAGTTCCACACCTCATTCGACAGTTCCACATAGACCCGGCGGCCCGGCGGCAGCGTATCGCGCACGACCTGCGCAAAGGCCGCGATATAAGCATCATCCGCCAGATGCGGCAGGGTGAACCATGGATCGGCCGAGAGTTCCGCCGACAGGGCCAGCATCACTTCCAGCGGGACGCCCTGACGCGTCCAGGTGTAGTGGTCCAGCTGCGGGCGACCTTCCCAGGCAGTTTGGACCGAATTGTTGGTGCGCATCCAATCCATGAACCGCAGGGCGTTCACCCCTTCTATCCGCGCCAGCCAATCGGGGTTGAAGAACGCGCCTGCCGCGTGCAGGGCGATATGATCTTCGCGCACCACTTGAATGTTGCGGATCGGATCAGCGGGATCGATAGCGCGCAGCGTCAGCAGCACCGCACCGCCGGGCACATAGGTGAAACTGATCTCGCCGACCGATTGCCCCGCTGCGGGCGAGACCTGAGCAACGGCACCTTCCAGCGTGATATCGCCCCGCCCTTCATAGATCAGCCGGTAGCGCGCGGCGGCGCCGGTCGCGGCTTCGGGTACCGCGGTCAGGATCAGCGTGGCGATGCCTTCCAGTTCGGGCGGCAGCGCGACGGGCCAGCCCTGCGCATCCAGATAGCCACCATGCGCCAGATCGTCGTAGTCCCAGCCGCCCCATTGGCCCGGCAGATGACCGATCCACGCCCGCGCGGTTTTCATCACGTCAATGAAGGGCTGCTGCGCCGACCAATCCTCGACATACGCAAGGTTCAGCGCCAGCCACGGGTCCGTGCCCTGCGCGCGCTGCGCTGCCCCGGGGGAGGTGACATTTTGCATCTGCGCGCCCGCTGCCAGCGGCAGAAAAAGCGCGAGGGCCACAAGAAGGGCGCAGCACAGCCTATTGCGCATCGCCGACCCCCGTAACAGGCAGCGATGTCACCACATCCCAGACGACCTGCTGCATAAGTGCTGCGACCGGGGCCGAGGGCGCATCGGCAAGCGTACCATCTGCCCGACGCAAGGCATGCGGCAGCCCCAATGGATCGCGGTGATAGAGCACGGCATAATGCGTCAGCGCGACCAGATAGGCGCCGACATCGTTGATATGGATCGGATCAAGACTGCCATCGGGCATCCGCGCAAACAAATCGCTGCGGTCGGCCATGCCCCGCAGACCGCCCTGCCCTTCCAGCGCACGAACGAAAGCCGCCATGACCCGTCCCGCAGGGATGACATGGATCAGGGGCGCAGGGGGGTCTGCGGCGGCGGCGGCAAGCGCGCGGGCCAACAATTCGCCCTCCCACAATGCACCTGGATCAGTATCCAGACGGTTAAGCCAGCCCGCCGGATCGTCCAGATAATGCCATGTCTCATAAAGGTAAATCCGCACATCAGGCTGATGCTCCCGCGCCAGCCCGGCCCAGCGCCGCAGGTATTCGGCGCTGTCGTGATGCGCGATGGCGTCGCGCAGCTCAACCATCTCGGTCATGACAAAGGCATTGTATTCGCCGCTGCGCAGCGCCTCGGCAGCGTCGCGGTAACGGGGGTGGTCATTTTCCTGCGCGAAGCCGTTGATCGCGACATCGGGCTCCCAATGCGCGCGCAAGGGTGTGCCCCAGCCCAGTTGGCTGTCGTAGCGATGCGCGTCCAGCCCCACCGCCTGCGCCAGTTGCTGCACCATGCCAGGCATGTCGCGCCCAACAAGGCTATGCCCCAGATGGAACACCGACAGGGCGTCGTCAGGCGCGGGCAAGGGCACCTGATAGAGCGCAGCGCGCGCGGCATCATCCAGCGGTTCTGCCCCGTCACACCGGCCAAGAAGCCCGCAAGCGGACAGAAGCGACATCGCCGCGACCCCAGACAGATTTTTCAGGCGGTCCAGCACGTTGATCTTCAGCCCATGTTAAGCAAGTTGCGCAGTAAGCGTAGCGGCAAAACACCAGCGCGTCATCGGCCCTGATCCGTAACACGCCGAAATTCAGTGTTTCCCTGCGCGGCAATCGTCGCCTCACTTTCGCCCCAAAAATAGCGATGCAAAATCCGGCGCATAAAAAAACCCGCCGGACGAACCGGCGGGCTGAAGTTGCATCTGCTGCCAAGGGGGCAACAGACGCGGCGGTAAACTGTCAAACTTCAGACCGGAGGGCGTTCATTGGCATGCGCGCGCACCGATCTGACCTGTTGTTTTCGCATATCCGGGCGGCGCGACGCCGGCTCCGGGTTTTGCGCGATACGCTCACGAAGGGCGCTGCCCCATCTCAGCGCGCAATTGCTGGCGCAACAGATCGATGGGGATCAGCCGCCCTTCGCGCTTGAACTGCCAATAAGTCCAGCCATTGCATGACGGCGCGCCTTCCAGCAGGGCACCGACCTGATGGATTGAACCACGATGCTCGGCGCTGACCAAAGACCCATCAACCCGCACTTTGGCGGCCTGACCGCGTGGCGATACCAGAACCTCGCCCGGGCGAAGCAAGCCGCGTTCAACAAGC
This sequence comes from Roseicitreum antarcticum, assembly GCF_014681765.1. Lineage (GTDB taxonomy): Bacteria > Pseudomonadota > Alphaproteobacteria > Rhodobacterales > Rhodobacteraceae > Roseicitreum > Roseicitreum antarcticum. The sequence continues at coordinate 2,676,508 of NZ_CP061498.1, read as the reverse complement.
TGGCCAAACGGCACGCGGGGTTCCGCGCGTTTCGAGGTAGAGGTTTCCAGCACCGCCCCCTCGAACTTGCGCACCCGCGCCAGACGGGCGGTGGCAGCCTCGCGGTAGCCCGCGTCGCGTTCAATCCCGATAAATGACCGGCCCAGCATCTTGGCCACAGCGCCGGTGGTGCCGGTGCCAAAGAACGGGTCCAGCACCACATCACCGGGGTTGGTCGAGCCGACCATCACGCGGTGCAGCAGGCTTTCGGGTTTCTGCGTCGGGTGCGCCTTGTCGCCGTTGGCGTCTTTCAGCCGCTCATGCCCCGTACAGATCGGCAGTACCCAATCAGAGCGCATTTGCAGCCCTTCATTGAGGGTCTTTAACGCCTCATAATTGAAGGTGTACTTGGCACCTTCAGATTTGCTGGCCCAGATCATTGTTTCATGGGCATTCGTAAATCGCTTGCCCCGAAAATTCGGCATGGGATTGGATTTGCGCCACACCACGTCGTTCAGGATCCAGAACCCCGCATCTTGCAACGCCGCACCCACGCGGAAGATGTTGTGGTACGACCCGATAACCCAGATCGCCCCGTTGGGCTTCAGCAAACGCCGCGCGGCGGCCAACCACTCGCGGGTGAACTTGTCGTAGGTGGCGAAGCTGGCAAACTGGTCCCAGGCATCGTCCACAGCATCGACGCGGCTGTTGTCGGGGCGATGCAGGTCGCCGCGCAATTGTAAGTTGTAGGGTGGGTCGGCAAAGATCAGATCGACGCTGCCTTCGGGCAGGCCGTTCATCACTTCGATACAATCACCACCAAGAATTTCGTTCAGGGGAAGCGTTGCCGCCCCCGGTTTTGTCTTTACTGCCATCGCTGCCTCATCCCGCGCGTTTTCGCGCTTGTTTGATTGACCCCTAAGATGAGTCAAAGTCGATTCGGCGTCAATTTCTTTTTGAATCAGTGGGTTATTTAATTTTCTTCACACAAGATATTGCGCACTGGTGCGAACGAACGCCTATGGACGGGGGTCACACCAAGGGCGCGCAAGGCCAATTTATGCGCTGCGGTCGGATATCCGGCGTTTCGAACCCAGCCATAGCCCGGATATTGCGCGTCCAGGCCCGCCATGATGGCGTCTCGCGTCACTTTCGCCACGATAGAGGCGGCGGCGATCGACAGGCAGCGCGCATCACCCTTGACGATGGGTTCCGCAGCGCAGGGCAGATCTTGTGGCAGGCGGTTGCCGTCGATCAGCAGATGATCGGGCGCCTGCGGCAGGGCTGCGATCGCCCGGCGCATCGCCACGAAGCTGGCTTGCAAAATGTTGATCGCGTCAATCTCGACGACTGACGCATGGCCCACCCCGACCTCGGCGCAGGACATGATCTGCGCCGCAAGGGCCACGCGCTGTGCTGCGCTCAGCGTCTTGGAATCCGCCAGACCCTCTGGGATGGCCCCGGGAAGAAGCCGCACCGCCGCCGCTGTGACCGGTCCGGCCAGCGGACCGCGCCCGACCTCATCCACCCCCACAACAAAGCTGCAGCCGCGTTCGGCGGCCAGCGTCTCAAAGCTGAAGTCGGGGACGATGCGGGTCATGACCCTGTAAGACCAGCCTGCACCCCGCGCGGCAAGGACGAAATGGTCCCGCTGCCGCACAAACCAGCCCATGCGTTGCAATGGAAAGAGGGGTGCACCGACTGGTACACCCCTCCCCCGCAAGCTGGCCTGCAACACAATTTACGCGATTTACTCGTAACACTGCACTGTTCAAACAGACACTCGTTAATTATTGACCAACGCGGTTTAAAAAACTTAGGTCATCTGCGACGGTAGCCAACAGAAATAAGGCAATCTGCGTCATAAATTGTCTGGCCGCGCAGCCGCCCCCGGGCCTGAATCGCGCAGGCTTGGGGCAGGCGCCGTAATCCGGCCTGCTCCAGACAGATGCCGTCATATCCGCGCAGACGTTGACCGCCCTGCCGGTAATTCAGGGCGCAATATTGCGGCAGCACCTCGGCCACCGGGCGATGGGGCCGGGCCGGGCCATCGCGGCCGGGGCGGTCAGTAGGGCTCGCCGCCACGCGATAGCCCGAGCGCTCCAGACAATTCCCGCGATAGACATCCCGGCTGCCTCGGTTGGTCTGGACCGACTCAAGGCAACGCTGCGGCAGGTTGACCACGCCAGCCTGCGACAGACAGCGGGCATTGTAGACCGTCATGTCGCGATGACGCACACGCAGGGTTTCGGCGCAATGACCGGGCACTTCGTTGGGGCCATATCGCCTGCCAGGCGCCAGATCGGGGTCACGGTCGTTGAAGCTGTGTACGATCACGGCGACTGTCGCGGCCCCCAGCAAAAAGCGGATCAGATCGTCGTTCGAGGCGCGCGCCGGGGCGGCGCCCGAGACGACCGCCGCAACGATCAGCGCCGCCCCGGAGATCACCCCCACCACGCGGCGGCGAAAGTGACGGTGCAGGATATGGGTAACAGACATTGGCATTCCCTTTCAGCCTTGGCCGGTCCAGCGGCCGCTTGCAAAGATCCGATGCAGATCGGCAAGGCATGATGGCCAGCGCGCCGCAACGGGTCGGAGACTTCGTGCAGACAGGCTGGGCTTTGGGGGATGTGTCAGGCAATATCGGCGCGGCGTTATCCGATAGCAGGGGCGCCCACCGCGCGTTGATATTGAATATCCGACTGTTGCCGCCCATAGTCGGGGCATGAAAACACATCGCGCAATCTTGGCCGTGACCCTCGCCCTTTGCCTCGGCACTCCGGCCTTCGCCGCCGACTGCTATGCCGATTACAAGGCAAAGCAGGACAACCCGCTGCGTCTGCAATATGGTGTGGTCGAGCTGCCCCAGGCCGCCTGCGGCGATGCTCAGGCGGCGGCGGCGCACCTTGCCCCGCGGCTATCCGCAGATGGCTGGACCTTGCTGCAAATAGAGGGCACTTTCGGACCCGAGGGGCTGGCATCACGGAGGGCGCATGCGGGACAATCCTTCCTCCGCTACTGAGCTATCGCGGATCGGCAGCCGTGCCGTGATCTGGGGCATGGCGGCGATTGTCGCGATCTTGCTGACGGCTGCCACCTTCTTGTTCCTCTCGCTGCCCAGCGCCGATGCCTTCAACACCCGGGTCGAGCGGATCTTTGTCGAAAACGCCGGGCTGACCGCGCAGGCCGAGATCAAGCTGCTGGAGATCCTGGCGCTGTCGGGTACTGCCTTCGCCGAAACGCTGACATCCTACCGCATCGTGATCTTTGTGCTGCTGATCTTTGCCACGGCGCTGCTGGTCACCTCCATGGTGCTGGTCACGCTGTTGATCGTCCTGAACCGGCGGATGGCGCAGGTGGAAAAGACCGGCATTCAGGTGTCATCGCTCATCATCAGCCGCACCGCGCGAACCGTCGGTATCAATGACATGACCTTCCGCCTGACCGATGCCGCGATAGAAACGCTGGCTGTACTGGCCGAGGCACGGATGGATGGTGACATCCTTTCAGGCGCCGAGATCGAGGCCGTCATCTCCGGCCGCGACGCTGCCGATTGCGATGAGGCCGCAGGCGCCACGCGGATCAAACGCCTGCGCGATACCTTGGGCAACCAGTTGCTGAGCGAGGTGCTGATCCAGAACATCACCCGGCAGGGCTATGTCCTGTCCATCGACAAGGATGTGATCCAGATGCAGTGAGGGCAGGCGTGGCCTGTTTCGGGCTATTCGCCCGCCCGCTCGGCATCAAAAAACGGCAAGAAGGTCGCCAGCACCGCATCGGGGGCCTCTTCCATCGCGAAATGTCCACTGGTGCACGACGCGTCACTCACGTCATCGGCCCAAGCGCGCCAGACGCCGGCTGGGTCGCCGGTCCGCGCAGGAAACCCGTCCGCCGCCCAAAGGAACCGCAGCGGTGCCGTGATCTTCCGCCCGGCGGCGCGATCAGCATCATCCAGCGCACGGTCGAACGTCGCCCCGGCACGGTAATCTGCGCACATCGCATGAATGCGGGCGGGGTCACGGGCCTGCGCGCGATAGCTTTCCAGCGAAGCGGCGGGAAAGGCGTCAAGGCTTTGCGCCAGGGTCCAGCTTTGCAGCGTCCAATCGATATAGCCCACCGGGTCGGCCCCGATCATGCGTTCGGGCAGGGGCGCGGGTTGTGCCAGAAAGGTCCAGTGATAGGCTTTGATCGCCAGATCAGCGCCCCAGGCCGCCCAGAAATCCCCGGTCGGCACGATCTCGATGATGCCCAGCCGGTCCACCCTGTCCGGGTGATCCAACGCCAGCCGGTAGGCCACACGCCCGCCCCGGTCATGGCCCAGCACATGGGCCCGCACCAGCCCCAGCGCGTCCATCAGGCCCACGACATCGCTGGCCATGGTCCGCTTGGCGTAAGTCGTGTGATCCGCGTCGTCGGGCGGGGCGTCACTGTCACCATAGCCCCGCAGATCAGGAATGATGACATGAAACCGCTGCGCCAGTGCAGGCGCGACACGCGCCCAGCACATATGGTTCTGCGGATAGCCGTGCAACAAGATCAGCGGCACCCCCGAGCCCGCCTGATGGACCGATAGCCGGATGCCATTGACCTCGATATAGCTTTGGTCAAAACCGCTGATATGGTGCATGCCGGTTCTCCACGCTTGGGCCATCCTGTCAGGCAGTCTGCCCGCGCGACGCTACCCCGGCAAGCCCCATCGCTGCGGCTGCTGGCCATAGGCGATATACAGCGGATGCTTGGGGTGCCCAGCCTTCGACAGCCCCAGATGATACAATGTCGCCCCCGTTTCGCGCAACAGCCCCGCAACCGCTGGGCCCCGCCCCAGATGCGCGCCATGGGTCCCCCAAGCGCAGATGATCTGGTCCGCCCAGTCCGCGCTGTCGGCAATAGCCCCGTCGTTTTCGGGGCCGACCGGGTCTGGCTGCGCGCGCATCTGGCGCGGGTCGGTGGCACGGTAAGCGAAAATATTGCACACCCTGAACGCTCCGAAACCCAACGCGCGGGCGCGACGCTCGCACCGTTCGACCGTCGGATCGTTCTGTACCTCGGTCGCAGTCGAAGGGTTGAGCATCACGAACAGCGCCTTCGTCCCTGCCGCATCCCATACCCGCGCCAAGAGATAGCGATAGGCCATGCAATCGGAATAGACTGCAACGGAGGGGGCATCCCCCTTGGTGTGGCTGCGCGTGATCATCCGCACGGCCTAGCAAATGCGCGCATGGCCGTCCAGCGCAGGATGCACGGCCTGCGCATCACACAAAAAAAGGCGCGCCGCGCAACTTTCCGATGCAGCGCCCCGTAACCCTCACATGTCCCGCGTTTGGCGTGGGCCAGTTACAGCGCAGGCCGCAACCGCGCCTCTAAAATAGATGTATCAACAGGAGACGACACCATGAAAACCCTTCCCATCATCGCCCTTTTGCTCTCGATCAGCGCCCCCGCCTATGCCCAGAACGCCCCCGCAGGTGCCGAGGCGATGGCTTGCGACACCAGCGAATTCACCGCGGTGCGCAGCGACGAAACCGGCGAGATCCTTTATTGGAACAACAGCACCTGCGAAACCCCCACGGACGACGGCAACATGATGGGCATGATGCCGATGCAACCTGGCGGTATGGGCGGAATGGGTGGCATGGACGATAGCTGAGCCCGTTCCCTTACATTGCTTTCCTCCCAGATCAGGCCCCGGCATTGCCGGGGCCTGATCCATGGAAAGGGCGTGGCGCCAGCACGGCGCACGCCATCACAGCGCGTCGTTGCCAAGGGGCGTGGGGCGCTGGGATGGCGCGTGGGGGCACCCGCGAAGCGTGGTAATGCCCCCATCTGCGCCGCACGCGTGCGGACAGGGTTCAGGGCAGGTTGAACACGCGCGCCGGATGCAGTTCGCCTGCTTTATAAACGCCGACTGCGACGGCCTGCCCCTGGTAGCTTGCCCATGCCTCATCGCCGTATTCGACATCCGACGCCAGAACCATGCCCGGATTGCCATTGCGCAGCCGGGCGGCCCCGTCAGGCGTCGCAGGCAGTTCGGGCAGATCGGTCAATCCAGCCTCCAAGGGGCGCAGATGCGCATCAAGGCCACCGGTGCCAGCCAGTTCCTCGATCAGCGCCAGCGTCACCCCGTCGGCAACGTCGAACGGCCCGGACCAGGTGCGGCGCAGCCATGCCACATGGCCGTAGCACCCCAGCGCAGCACCCAGATCGCGCGCGATGGACCGCACATAGCCGCCCTTGCCACAGACCATCTGCAACTCCACATGATCGGCATCCGGGCGCGCGATAATGTCCAGCGCATCCACCCACAACGGGCGGGCGGCCAACTCCATCTCATCGCCGGCACGGGCAATGTCATAGGCACGCTCGCCCTCGACCTTCACGGCAGAGAATTGCGGTGGCACCTGCTGGATATCGCCGCGAAACGCGTGCAGGGCATCGGAAATCTGCGTGTCGGTGGGGCGCGTATCGCTTTGCGCGATCACGGTGCCTTCGGCATCATCGGTGTTGGTCGCCTGACCCAGCCGCACCATGAAGCGGTAGCACTTCAGCGCATCGGTAATGTAGGGCACAGTCTTGGTGGCCTCGCCCAAGGCGATCGCCAGCACGCCGGTTGCAGCCGGGTCCAAGGTGCCCGCATGGCCCGCCTTCTTCGCATCCATCGCCCAGCGGACCTTGTTGACCACCGAGGTCGACGTGATGCCCGCAGGCTTGTCCACTACCAGCCAGCCAGAAATATCGCGACCCTTCCGCTTGCGTGCCAAACCATTGCCCCCTGTTAAGATCAGGCGCGGGTGTTAGTCTGCCACGCCTGCCGCGTCAATATCCACGACCAGCCCGACAATCGGCCCCATCGGCAAGCCCCAGTCCGACCGCCCGATCCCCGGCGCGTGCAGGCGCGAGATATTGCCATCGAAATACAGCGCCTGCGGCAGGCCCAGCCCGTCACGAAACAGGCGACCAAATTCGTGAAACGTCACCGGCCCGTCCGAGATCGCAAACACTGCCTGTGTCCCATCGGCGCTGACGCCCACCCCGTTGCGCACATAGCGCGAGTCCGAGTTTTCAAGGAACCGGGGATGCAGCGCGCCATCAATCACCAGCATCGGCCCCGACTGGCTGGCATCGCGGCAGCCGGGATCACCGCCGGCATAATCTGTGGTTTCCACCACGGCGAAACCATCGTCACGGATGCAGAACACCCCGTTTGGCAACAACCCGAAATTGCCCGGCCCCGCCGATGTTATCAGCCGCATCGCCTGTTCGCCGCGCTCCTGATACAGGCCCACCGGGCTGCGGTCGCGGTGGTACATGCCAGCGTTCATCGCAAAGGCGAGCACCTGACCGGACGCGCCAAGCGCCGCATCGACCCGCGCGAAAGAGCCATAGGCAGCCCCGTCAGCATCATTCAGAAACAAGCGCAGGTCCTGACCGGTAGCGGCGGTGCACACGGTATAGCTCTGCTCATCATGCGCAAACTTCGCACAGGTATCGGCAGTGGCGCCGCCAGCCAACCAAAGGCTTGCCAGACCCGCCCTAACGACGTGCCGGATCATCATCGCCGTCGCCCGGGTTTGACTGATCGGCCTCATCCTCATCAGGCGCTGCAATGTCGCGCAACACCTGCGCGTCCGAGAAAAGACGCCGCGTCTCATCCATCTGATCGAAGGTTTCATCCAGCGCAAACTTCAGGTCAGGCGCGAACTTGAGCGTCAGCGCCTTGGAGACCGCGCGCCGCAGCTCTGACTTGTTACGCCGAAGCGCCAGCAGAACCTCATCGCGGTTCAGCCCACCCAGCGGCATCACGAAAACCGTGGCGACCTTCAGGTCGGGCGATGTCCGCACCTCGCCCACGGTGATGCTGACGCGGGTCAGTTCCGGGTCATGCACGTCACCGCGCGCCAGAACGTCGGACAAGGTGCGTCGGATCAGCTCCGCCACGCGAAGCTGCCGTTGGGTCGGGCCCTTGCCCATGGAAGATCGGTTTTGTGCCATAAACTCCATCTAAGCCAAAGCCCGCGCCCCCGCAACGGAGGCTTTGCCATTTTTCGCACCCACCGCTATGGGATAGGCGGAATGTGGTGACCAGACGGAGCGCAGGGAATGACAAACATCTTGGTAACGGGCGCAACCGGGCGCATGGGGCAAATGCTGATCGGGCATATCGTGGCACATCCGACCGCGCGGCTGACCGGCGCGCTGGAACGGGCAGGCAGTCCGCGGCTGGGCGAAATGGCAGGCCCAGGCACCGATGTGCGCATCACGGACGACATGGCGGCGGCGCTGCATGGGGCCGATGTGGTAATCGACTTCACCGCACCGGCGGCAAGCGTGGCGCTGGCCCGGCATGCGGCGGACGTGGGCGTCGCGCATATCATCGGCACCACCGGATTTTCCGAAGATGATCTGGCAGCCATCGCCGCAGCCGGGCAGCGCAACACCATCGTGCGCGCGGGCAACATGAGTCTTGGCGTCAACCTTCTGGTGCAACTGACCCGCAAGGTCGCCGCCGCGCTGGACGAAGAGTATGACATCGAGGTGATCGAAGCGCATCACCGCCACAAGGTCGACGCACCCTCGGGCACTGCGCTGATGCTGGGCGAGGCCGCCGCCGAGGGACGCGGCGTAGCGTTAGCGGATGTGTCGGACCGGGGCCGCGACGGAATCACCGGCGCGCGCGAACGCGGGCGCATCGGGTTCGCGGCCATCCGGGGCGGCGACATCATCGGCGAACATGACGTGCTTTTCGCAGCGGATGGCGAACGCATCACCTTGCGTCATGTCGCCAGCGACCGCGCCGTCTTCGCGCGCGGGGCGATCCGCGCTGCCCTGTGGAGTGTCGGCAAACCCCACGGCGAATATTCCATGATCGACGTATTGGGCCTGTAACACAACCGTGACGCATCCGCGCTGCACCCGGCGGCGTATCTCTTACAAATGGCAATTGCAGGGGAGGGTCGCGGATGCGCCCGAATATCATCATGGCCGCGACTGCGGCAGCCGTACTATCGGTCCCGCTGGACGCGCAGGCGCGCGAGTTCTTTCTGGTAAAGGACAGGTCCGAATTTATCGAGCTGATCGAAGGCCGCGACCTGACGCGGTTCGGCGTGCGCCTGAACGTCACGCCAGACGGCCAGATTACGGGCAGCGCGTTTGGCTTTACCGTGACCGGCACATGGGACTGGCAAGGCAATTACTTCTGCCGCGACATGAGCTATGGCAGCGGCAACGCCCTGGGGTACAATTGCCAGACGGTGTATCGCGACGGGGACATGTTGCGCTTCATTGCTGACCGGGGCGACGGCGACCACGCCGATCTGCGCCTGCGATAAGGGCGTCTGGGCGCGCAAAAGCCAAGCATGCGGCGCGGGGCATCTGTCCCCGCCTTGCATCCACGATCGCCCCAAACACTTGACGCGCCTGATCTGCCGCGCTTTCAATCCTACCGATTATTCGCGCCTACCGATTATTCGGGCCTACGGAGTCTTCGGGGCGTCGGAAACCTCTGGCACCGGCTGGTAGCCCGCCCAATGCGCATCGCCCACAGGCTTTGACGTTTCATGCTGCGAAACATGGCGATGCAACTGCGCCTTGGCGATGAAATGCGCGGTAATGGGCGCCGTGAGGAACAGGAAAAGCGTGATCATCAGCTCATGAAACGACAATCCCGCGCCGAACATCAGCGAATGCAGCATGGACGCGATCAGCACACCGCCCACGCCCACGGTCGTGGCCTTGGTAGGCGCGTGAAGGCGCGTCATGGCATCGGGCAGCTTGACCAGCCCGAATGACCCGACAAGCCCGAAGATCCCGGCGACTACCAGCATCAGCGCAACGATCAGTTCTGCCACGAAAGCCATCCGCTCTACGCCCCCTTATTCAATGATGTCGCCGCGCAACATGAAGCGGCAATAGGCGACCGTAGAAACGAAACCGACCATCGCCATCAGCATTGACGCCTCGAAATACACCGCCGTATCGGCGCTGATGCCATAAAGGATCAGCAGCGCAATGGCGTTGATGACCATGGTGTCCAACGCCAGCACGCGGTCTACCACACCCGGCGCGCGCGCCACCCGCCAGATGTTGATAAGAAGCGCCAGCCCAAAGCAGCCAAACGCGAAGTAGAGGGCAGCGGCCATCATTCGAAAATCTCCTTCAGGCGGCGTTCATAGCGGGTCTTGATCTCGGCAATCACGGCGTCGGGGTCAGGTGCGTCCAGGCAATGTACCAGCAGGCTGCGCCCGTCCGAGGCCAGGTCGCTGGACACGGTGCCCGGCGTCATGGTGATCGTACCCGCCAGAACAGTGATCGCTTCGGGTGTGCGGATATCCAGCGGCACGGTGATCCATCTGGGCTGCATGTCCGCGTTGCGCTTGAACACGATGATCCGCGCGACATGGATATTCGCCATCAGGATATCCCAGATGACAACCAGAATGAACTCGGCGATCATCAGCGGGTTCCGCAGCTTTGGCATGTCCGGCCAATAGGGTGCGGTAATCATCGGGATCAAGATGCCGACGATCACGCCGAACACGATCGCGTTCAGCGTCACCACATTGACCAGCATCACCCAGACCAACAGCAGCAACAGCGACAACAGCGGGTGCGGTAGAATCCGGCGCATCATTGTGTCCCCTCCACCCCGTCGGTGCCCAGCACGGCCTCGATATAGGTTGATGTGTCATAGAGCTGCGCCGAAGTCGCCTCCATGTAGCCAGTCAGCGGGCCCGCCAGCACCGTCAGGGCCAGCAACAGCGCCAGCATGGCCCCGGTGGCGACCAACGGCAATGCGTTCAGTTGCGGCGCGGGGGGCGTCCCGTCCCCCGCGACCGAATGCGGTTTCCAGAACAGCATGCTGCCCGCGCGTGCAAACCCCAGCACAGCGATCAACGATGTCGCCAGGATCACCGTCCAGATCAGCGCCGCGCCCGGTTCGCTACGCAGCGCGTCCAGCACCAGCAGCTTGCCGAGGAAGCCTGACAAGGGCGGCATGCCCGCCGTCGCAATGGCGGCGGCGAAGAACATCGCCGCAATAAGCCCGCTCTGCGCCATGGGCGCCCGCAGATCCAGCGCACAACTGCCGCGCCGCCGCTGGACCAGATCAACAATCAGGAACAGCGTCGCCCCGGCAAAGGTCGAGTGCACCATGTAATAGAGCGCCGCCAGCGTCGCTTCCGGTGTGAAGGCAGAGATCGCGATGAACAGCGTCCCCATCGAACCGATGGCCGCGAAAGACGCCATCCGCGACAAGCTGCCGCCCGCCAGAACCCCCGCCATACCGATGATCAGGGTGACAAGCGCGGCGGGCAGGATCCAATCGGCAGGCATCGTGTTCGTCACCGCCAGGCCGGGCCCGAAGACCAGCGTGTAGACCCGGATCACAGCATAGGCCCCAACCTTGGTCATGATGGCGAACAGGGCCGCGACGGGTGCGGGTGCGTGGGTATAGGTGTTGGGCAGCCAGAAATGGATCGGAACCAGCGCACCTTTCACCGCGAAGACGATCAGCAGCATCGCGGCCGCCGTGCGCAGCAATGCCGCGTCACCCTCGGCGAGTGCAGGCGCCTTGACCGCCATATCCGCCATGTTCAGCGTGCCGGTGACCCCGTAAAGCGTGGCCAGCGCGAACAGGAACAGGGTCGAACCGGCAAGGTTGTAGATCACGTATTGCACGCCCGCCTGAAGCCGCAGCTTGCCGCCGCCATGCACCATCAGGCCATAGGAGGCGATCAGCAGTACCTCGAAGAACACGAACAGGTTGAACAGGTCGCCCGTCAGCATCGCGCCATAAAGCCCCATCAACTGGAACAGGAACAACGCGTGAAAATGCCGGCCGCGCCGGTCCCATCCGGTACCGATGACATAGAGCAAAACGACCAGCCCCAGCACCGAGGTCATCAGCACCATCATGGCCGACAGCCGGTCCAGCACCATGACGATGCCAAACGGCGCGGGCCAGTTCCCCATCTCATAGACCTCGACAGTGCCGCCCGCCGCCGTCCATGTCAGCGCAACGGTCACGCCCAGCAAGAACACGACAGAGGCCAGCGAGATCACGCGCTGCAACACGATATCATAGCGCGCCGACAAGACCAGCAGGGGTGCGATCAGGGCGGGCAGAATGATCGGGACGATAATCCAGTGGGACAGCATTACGTGGCGTCTCCTGTCGGGGTGTCGTTAGCCGCCTCATGTGCCACGGGCGTTTCGGTCTCCATGTCCACCTCATCCGTGCCCGCACGGACAAAGGACGCCAGCGCCATGATGACCACCAGCGCCGTCATGCCAAAAGCGATGACGATAGCAGTCAGCGCCAGCGCTTGTGGCAATGGGTCGGTATACGGCCCCTCGTTCAGCAGCACCGGCGGCTGGTTTACCACCAGCCGTCCACTGGCAAACAGGAACAGGTTCACCGCATACGCCAGCAGCGACAGCCCCAGAATGACCGGGAAGGTCCGCAGGCGCAGCATCAGGTAGACCCCGGCCGCCGTCAGCAGACCGACACCGCTTGCAACCAGCAGCTCCATCAGTGGCTCTCCTCTTTTCGGGCATCGCGGGTGGCAGGGATTATATCCATCGGGTCGGCATTCACCGGCTCGCCGGTTCGGCCTGCGATCCGCGCCAGACTGGCAAGCGCCAGCATCACAGCGCCCACAACCGTCAGGAACACGCCGATATCGAAGGCAATCGCCGTGGCCCATTCAAACTCTGACAGGGGCGGGATGGTGATATAGCCAAACGAGCTGGTCAGGAACGGCCGCCCCGCCAGCCATGAGCCCACCCCGGTCAACGCCGCGATCATGATGCCCGCCGCGATCATGCTGTGATAATCGATCCGCTGGCGCGCCTGCGCCCAGGCAAAGCCGCTGGCCATGTATTGCATCAACAATGCGATAGCAACGACCAGCCCGGCAATGAAGCCGCCACCCGGCTCTCCATGACCGCGCAGGAAGATGAACAGCCCGACAACAAGCGCGATCGGCAGCGCCACGCGGGTGGCCACCACCATCATCAGCGGGTGCCGGTCGCCAGCATGGGTCGTATCGCGCGGCCAGTTCGACAAGGTACGTCCGCTGCGCCCTGTCAGCAAAGCCTCGACCATGGCGAAGATTGCCAGCGCGGCGATGCCCAGCACGATGATTTCGCCAAATGTATCAAAGCCCCGGAAGTCCACCAGGATCACGTTGACCACATTGGTGCCGCCGCCGCCGGAATATGAATTCTCCAGGTGGAACCACGAGATGGTTTCGAAGTCGCGGGTCATGATGGCATAGATCAACGCCGTAACGCCAAGTCCCGCCACCACCGAAATCACCCCATCGCGCGTGCGACGGAAGCTGGTGCTTTCGACCGGCGTGCCCTTCGGCAGGTAGTTCAGCGCCAGAAGCAGCAAGATGACCGTTACCACCTCGACCGACAATTGGGTCAGGGCCAGATCAGGCGCGGACAGATACACGAACGCCAGCGAGATGATCAGCCCGATCACCCCGATCAACACAAGCGACAAAAGGCGGTTGCGATGCACCAGCACTACCGTCACCGTCGCCACGACCAGCAAGACCCACCCGATCAGCGGCATGATCGTAATCGGCAACAATTCTCTCGTCCCGCCAGTATGAGTGCCGCCCATGAACGCCACAGCGCTGAACACCACGGCGGTAATCGTAAAGATCGCCAGATACCGGGACATCGCGCCGTCGTGCAAAATATTAGTCAGACGCGCGGACAGCCGCACAACCACGCCGATCACCGCGTCGAACATCTGCTTTGCTTCAGGTCGACGTGCATTCAGCCACGCCCTGTCCAGCGGCGCGTGCGCGCGCAGCACCAGATACCCACCGACAATCGCCGCAATCGACATGAACAGCGCAGGCACCAGCCCGTGCCACAGTTTCAGTGCGTAATACGGCAGCTCCGCCCCGCCGATGACCGCGCTCGATACCGTAGCGACCAGTGGCCCGACCATGGTGTTGGGAAAGATGCCGATCAGCACGACCAGAACGACCAGAAACGCAGGTGCAGCCCACATCCCAAACCCCGGATCATGCGGCGTCGCGGGGTAATCATGCCGCACAGGGCCCAGAAACACATGCGAGATGAAGCGGAAACTGTAGGCGACCGAGAACAACGCCCCCAGCGTCGCCAGCGCCCCGACAAGAAGCCCGGTATGCGCCGCCTCTTCCAGCATCATTTCCTTCGACAAGAAACCGTTCAGCAGCGGAATCCCCGCCATCGACAGCGCCGCAATGGTGCCAATGGTAAAGGTCACGGGCATCAAATGCCGCAGGCCACCCAGCCGCTTGATGTCGCGCGTATGCGCCTCGTGGTCCACAATGCCCGCAGTCATGAACAATGCCGCCTTGAACGTGGCGTGGTTGATGATGTGAAAAACTGCCACAACCGCGCCGAAGGCACTGCCGGTACCCAGCAGCATGGTTATCAGCCCCAGATGCGAGACGGTCGAGAACGCCAGCAACCCCTTCAGATCATCCTTGAACAGCGCGATCGCGGCCCCCATCACCATGGTGATCAGCCCCGCGCCGGTGACGAGGTAAAACCACGCGTCGCTGCCCGACAGCACCGGCCACAGCCGGGCCAGCAGGAACAGCCCCGCCTTCACCATGGTGGCCGAGTGCAGATAGGCCGAAACCGGCGTCGGCGCGGCCATGGCATGGGGCAACCAGAAATGGAACGGAAACTGCGCTGATTTGGTGAAGGCCCCCAGCAAGATCAGGATCAGCGCGGGCAGGTACAGCGGGCTCGCCTGGATCAGATCGGCGTTTTGCAAGATCACCGTCAGGTCGTAGCTGCCGACGATGTCGCCCAGGATCAGCATCCCCCCGATCAACGCCAGACCGCCACCGCCCGTTACGGCCAGCGCCATGCGCGCGCCCTGCCGCCCTTCGGGCAGGTGCTTCCAATAGCCGATCAGCAGAAAGGACGACAGCGATGTCAGCTCCCAGAACACCAGCATCAGCAAAATGTTGTCCGACAGCACGATCCCCACCATCGCGCCCTGAAACAGCAGCAGATAGGTATAAAACTGCCCCATCGGGTCTGATTTGGACAGGTAGAACCGGGCGTAGAGGATGATCAGCAGCCCGATGCCCAGAATCAGGATGGAAAACAGCAGGCCCAAACCGTCGAGGAAGAAATTCGCGTTCAGGCCAAGGATCGGCATCCATTCGATCTGCGTCTGCACAACCTCGCCGCGCAGCACGGCGGGGGCATGTAGCAGCACGCCCAACAAGGCCAGCGCCGTGAACGCCCCTGTGACCAGCGCGCAGACATTTCGGCCCGCGCGGATCATCAGACCGGGCAGAAGCGCGCCCAGGAACGGCAGCGCTGCGATAAGAGCAAGGGACATGCTTCAGGGTTTCCGTTGTTAATGCGGCCCTACACGGCGTCGTACAGGTATTTCGGGTGATTGCCCCTTAATCTTTCACGCGCGGCCATAGTGTCAAGCCAAACCGGACGGGCGCAGCCCGGTTTCGGTACTGCGCCCGCGATAGACCCGATAAATTCGGCGTTATGCGGCTGGCCGGTTTTCGGAAGTGTTGAGGTGGCGAAGCTTTTCAAAATGCGCCAGCTCATCCTTCGTCCAACCCGCGATGTCCCAGCGCCGCGCAGCCTTGCGAAGGGCGGCCATCCGCGCGACCGCCTCGTCCGGCCCCATGGCCAGCGCCTGGTCCAACGCGGCGTCCATCGACCCGTGCGAGAACGGATTGACCGGGATCGCCCCTTCCAGCAGAACCGCGCATCCTGCGAATTCCGACAGGATCAGCGCCCCGGGGGCCTCGCCATGCTGGGCCGCGCAAAACTCGCTCGCCACAAGGTTCAGCCCGTCTGCAAGCGGCGTGATCGAGGCGACATCTGCCGCCCCATAATACGCCACCAACTGCGCCAGCGGGATCGCCTGCGAGATCAGCGCGACCGGCTGCCATTCAAAACTGCCATAGGTGCCGTTGATGCGCCCGGTCAGTTCCTCGATCTTCTGCTGAATTTCCTCATAGGCGGTCATGTTGCGGTTCGCGCCTACCGACACCAGCATCAGCCGCACCTTGCCACGCAACTCTGGACGGCGCTGCATAAGCCGCTCGAACGCTTCCAGCTGTTCTATATTGCCTTTGGTGTAGTCCGTACGCGACACCGACAGCACCAGCTTGCAATCGCCCAGATCCTCGCGGATGGCCTTGATCTTCGTGGCCACCTCATCGGTGGCGGAAAGCTGTTCGATATAATCGAAGTTCACCCCCACGGGGCTGGTATGAATCGCCACGCGGCGGTCACCGACCTCCAACTCCAGCGGCGTGACGCGGTCGTTGAGCGCAGCACCGGGACGGCAGAGTTCAGGCAGCGTCACCTCGTCCTTCGACACGCGCGTGCCCTTCAGGCTGCGGGCAACACCGGCGAAATTCTGCGCATAGCGCGGGATATGAAAACCGACCGAATCGCATGCCAGCAGGCTTTCCAGGATCTCATCGCGCCAGGGCAGGACGTTGAACATATCCGCCGACGGGAAAGGCGTGTGGTGGAAGAAACAGATGCGCGCGTTCGGCTTCAACTGCCGCAGATAACCCGGCACAAGCCAAAGGTTGTAGTCATGCACCCAGATCACCGCATCGTCCGACGCCTCTTCGGCAGCGGCTTCTGCGAACGCCCAGTTGACGCTGCGAAAGGTCGGCCAATCTACGGGGTCATAGTTATAGCGCTCCTTGAACCCGTGCAGGATAGGCCAGAATGCCTCTTTCGACGTGACATGGTAGAAGCTGCGCACATCTTCGGCGGTCAGGGGCAAACGGCTGACGGAATAGGTGCCAAACCGGTCCGAGATTTCGATCACGGGCTCAAACCCGGGATTAGAGGTATCTTCTGCCAGCTTCCAGGCCACCCAGGCGCCCCGGTTGACCTGCCCAAAAAACCCCTTGAGGGTGGGCACAATCCCGTTAGGGCTGGAATGTTCGCGCAGCACGGTTTTTCCATTTTCCTCAACCTCTTCATAGGGTTGACGATGATAAACGATGACCAGATCCGATTTCATGCGTATATCTCCGGTGGGGTCGGGTGAAGGTTATGGGCATGGATCGCCTCGATGATACCAGCAGCACCGATGGCCGTGCAATGCAGCGCGCGCGGCAGATCCTTGGTGGCGGCCAGCAATTCAGCCTCGGCCCCGCCAACAACGGCGCCGTGCAATCCGGTCTGGAACATCGACAGATCGTTCAACGTATCACCCGCCACCAGAACGGTATCTTGCGGGATCGACAGATGGCCAAGCAGGCGCAGCAGGGAGGGTCCTTTGCTGATGCCCTTTGGCAGGATATCAACAAAACACCCGTGCGAAATCAGCACATCCACCCCAAGTTCCCGCACACGATCGACAGTTTCCGGACGGAATGTCGCGTCATATTGGTAGGACAGGCGATAGCGGAACGGCACGCTTTGTTCCCACATGCCTGGCGTGTCCCGCAAAAGAGCCCGCGCGCGATCGCCGCAATCGGCCCAGGTGGCGCTTATTTCAGCCTCCAGCGCGGTAATCGGCTCGATCGCGACCTTGCCGGGGGCGGTGACAACCCGCGCAATGGTGGTGCCGACATCTCCGATCACGTATTCCGGGGTTGGCACGAATCCGTCGCGGCACAGGTCGGCAATGAAGGCCGGGTCGCGCCCTGTCACGAAGATAAGGCGCACATCCGGGGCCATATCGCGCAACCACGCGTAGAGTCGCTTGCGGTCGGCATCGCTGCCGCCAAGGAAGGTGCCATCCAGATCTGTGGCCAGCACCATATCACGGCGCACTTCGGCCCCGCTACTGAACTGTGTTTGAGTCATGCCAAAGACATGGGGTCCCGGGCGTGAAACGTCAAAGGTTCAGATGCTGTTTGTCGCACAAAACCTATGCGAAATAAAAAAGCTGCCCAATGTATGGGCAGCCTACGAGCGTTAAACGCCAAATTTCAAGCACCGACCTTTGGTCAGCGTTGAATTATGCCAGTGCCAGGTTGGTCGCCGATTGGCGGCCATCACGGCTGGTTTCCAGGTCGAAGGTCACTTTCTGACCATCGTCCAGACCGCGCAGACCAGCGCGTTCCAGCGCGGTGATGTGCACGAAGACGTCTTTCGAACCGCCATCGGGCTGGATGAAACCAAAACCTTTGGTTGCGTTAAACCATTTCACGGTGCCATTAGCCATCGTGAGAACTCCTGTCTTAATCACTGCCCACGGTATTGCGGCAGCTCGGCTCAGTCAGTGCAAGATCGAATGGACTGTGGCCGAAGACGGAGAACAGTAGTCGATAGAGATAACGTCGCTTCGTTTTTTATGCCTCAGACAGGTATTCAAATCAAGGGGATTCGCATGCGCGCCAGAGCCCCCGCACGCAATGTCACCCGGTAGCGCAAACGCCGATGCAGCCAATGGATCCTGCTCAAAAGCCGGGGAAATCGGCCGCTGCCCTCGCCGGTTCCGTATATACCGGCGGGGTCATTGGCCCCCTTCTTCAATACGCCTTGCCGCGCGCCGAAACCGGCCACACCACTTCAACCCTGTCGCCGCGCATGCCGACATACCAATCATGAATATTGCATGTGGGGTCGCAATGCCCGGGCACGAGGCGCAGCCTGTCATTGATCGCCAGCACGCCCCCGGGATCGGCGATCACGCCATGCTCATCCGAGCATTGGACATAGGTCACATCCTGACGGCCAAAGACGACCGGCAGGCCGCTGTCGACCGATTGCACCTTCAGCCCCGCGTCGCAGACTGCCTGTCCGGGCTTGGCATGGCTCATCACGCTGGTCAGGATGAACAGCGCATTCTCCCATTCACCCGCATCCATGCGCTGGCCGTCGCGGTCCAGAATGCGGCCGTAATCCGCATCCATGAAGGCGTAGGACCCGCATTGCAATTCAGTATAGACGCCCGATTTCGCTTCGAAGCCGTAGCTTCCTGTGCCGCCCCCGGTCACGACATCACATGCCAGCCCTGCCGCATGCAACGCGGCGACGGCCTCGCGCGCCATGGCCGTCGCGACCGCGGCCTGGCTGGCGCGCGCGTCAAAGGTCCCCAGATGCTGCATCGCGCCCTGATAGGCCTGAATGCCTGCGAACTTCAGCCCGGCGGCGGCATCAATCGCACGCGCCAGCGCCACGACCTCGGGCATCGCCGTCACACCGCAGCGCCCCGCGCCGCAGTCGATCTCAACCAGACATTCGATCTGCGTGCCATGCCGCCGGGCGGCGGCGGACAGGTCGGCGATATTCGCCATGTCATCAACACAGCACAGGATGCGCGCGCCCCGCTTTGGCAGTCGCGCCAGCCGGTCGATCTTGCTGGGCTGGGTCACCTGATTGCTGACCAGCACATCGCGGATGCCGCCACGCACGAAAACCTCGGCCTCCGATACCTTCTGACAGCACACGCCGCAGGCACCGCCAAGCCGTTCTTGCAACAGCGCCACATCCACCGATTTGTGCATCTTGCCATGCGCCCGGTGGCGGATGGCGTGGCGCCGCGCAAACGCCCCCATCTTGGCGATGTTACGTTCCAACGCATCGAGGTCGAGCAGCAGACAAGGCGTCTGCACCTCGTCTTGGGTCATGCCGGGCAACGCGGGGATGTCATAGCCGACCTCCAGCCCTGTCAGATCAACGGCGGTTCGTAGCGCGGCCATGGCGGTCTCCCTCGCATATGTTGGATTGGCTGGCATGGCAGCACGTCCCGGCCGACATTGCCAGCACCCGGGCGGCGATGGCGAAAACACGCCAGCCAAATCAGACTAAAAGAATCAGGTTTGACAATGCCCACTTTTTTTGTCAGATATATTCCATGCCAGCCCAAAGGGTCAGCCCAAACCCCAACCCTTCAGGATGCACCTTATGCACGCGCCCGAATCTTTCAACGCACTGCTCTTCCTGCCGACCCACCGTCGCCCAATGCTGGACCGCCTGCTGGACTTCGTCGAGGGGGCTGCAAAATGAACATGTCTGTTTCAAATCTTTATCTGGCCGACAAAGTTACCGCCACCGATACCGTGCCCGTCCATGACGCGCAGGTTTTGACGGGCGGCGGCGTTCAGGCGC
The DNA here is from genome assembly GCF_014681765.1 of Roseicitreum antarcticum. GTDB lineage: Bacteria > Pseudomonadota > Alphaproteobacteria > Rhodobacterales > Rhodobacteraceae > Roseicitreum > Roseicitreum antarcticum. The sequence continues at coordinate 2,656,447 of NZ_CP061498.1, read as the reverse complement.
ATATCGTCTTGGATGACAAACTCTATCATCTGCGCATCACCCGCGCCGGAAAGCTGATCTTGACGAAATAAGGCGGAACGGCACCCTCAGGCCGGCTGAACCATCCGGCCAATATTCCGGCCCGCCAGAATATGCACATGCAGGTGCGCGACCTCCTGCACACCGTTTGTCCCGGCGTTCGAGATCAGGCGATAGCCGTCGCCGCCATGCCCCGGCTCTACCCCCAGCAGCGCGCAGACCTGCCCGACAGCGCGGGTGAAATCGGCGATCTCGGCGTCCGAAGCGTCTGCCGCAAAATGGTCAAAGCAGACATATTGCCCCTTCGGGATCACCAGGACATGATGCGGTGCCTTGGGCGAGATGTCGCGAAAGGCCAGGCTGTGCGGCGTCTCATGCACCTTGTCGCAAGGAATCTCGGCGCGCAGGATTTTGGCAAAAATATTCTGATCGTCATAATCGTAAGCCATTCTCGTCCCCTCGGCTTGTTTCGCCTGACAGTGCCAAGCCCGCGCGCAGGAGACAAGACCCCCTTTCGCAATCCTGCCCGCTGACGCATGATGCAGCGAAAAGCGACGAAGGGCCGGGAATGCGTGATCTGACGGGGGTTTGGCTGACCGAAAGCCAGAGTCTGCTCTACCAGGTGGTGCCGAAAGCCGCGTGCTCGACCATCGGGCAGATCCTCCACGCCTCGGACCACGGGCGTTTCTTTGACGGCGACATCCATGATGCCACAACTGGCCTGATCAAATGGCCCAACCGTTGGGACAGCGCGCCCGACCCACACGCCCCCGGGATCATCAACGCCAATATCGCGGCCCATGCCAGCTACAGCTTCAGCGCCGTGCGCAACCCTTTCACGCGGATCGTGTCGTGCTTCTTTGACAAGATATGCACCACGCAGCGCGACGGCCTTCCCTACGGCGGCCCGCTGCGCGAAATGCTGCGCCAGAATTACGGCGTGCAGACCACAGGCGATTTCGACCAGATCGCCAGCTTCCGGCGCTTTTTGCTGTTCGCGCGCGACACGCTGGCCTTCGGCAAGCCCCAGGCCGCCGATATCCATTGGCTGCCGCAGACGCACCACCTGCGCCCCCTGATCCGCGCAGGCGGGCGCTATGATGCTGTGTTCCAGATCGAGGATTTCGGCGCGGGCATGGCCGGGGTGCTGGCGCAGGTGCGCACGCCGCACGCGGTCGCGCTGGACGCCGTGCCCCGCTTCAATCCGGCCACCCCCCGCCAGCACCCGGTCGCCGCGTTCTTCGACGATCTGGCCGTCCACCTGACCTATCAGATGTACCGCTGGGACTTTGTGGCGCTCGGCTATGCCCCGGATCCGGCGCAGTTTGCGCCCGTGCGGCCCGTGGACCTGACCGACCTGCACCTGCGGCTGGGGGATGATTACACACCGCATTGGACCTGAGCACCAAGGTCAGCCGAACGGCCCGGGCCGCCGCTCTTCGGACATGAGGACGTTGGCATCGACCGCGCCCACCCCAGGCAGTGTCAGGATACGGCGGCGCAGCACCCGCTCAAAATCCGACAGGTCGCGCGCAATGACCCGCAAACGGTAGTCATAGATCCCCAACACGTGCTGCACGGTCTGCACCTCGGGGATGGCAGAAACCGCACGCTCAAAATCCTCAAGGCTGACGCGGCCCTTCGCGGCAAGCGAGACACCCAGGAACACCGTGACCCCAAAGCCCAGCGCATTGGTGTCCAGCACCAGCCGCCGCCCGGAAATGGCACCCACGTCGTGCAACCGCCGCACCCGTCGCCAGCACGCCGGTTGCGACAGGCCCAGCGCCCGCCCCAGCGCGCCCGCGCTTTGCGTGGCGTCGCGGGACAGCGCGCGCAAGATGGCGCGGTCGATCTCGTCCAGTTCGATCATGCGCGCAGCCCTGTCACAGCGGCACCCCGTCGCCGCGCTTGATTTCCGCCAGATGCATCAGCGATTCAATGTCAGAGATATGCGGCAGCGTCAGGATACGGTCACGGTAGATCTGCTGATAATGTGCCATGTCGCGCGCAATGACGTTCAGCCGGACATCGACGCGGCCCAGAAAGGTCTGGATTTCCAGCACCTCGGGCACCTCGCGCGCAGCGGCGATGAATTCATCAAAGGCGCGCGGGTCGGTCTTGTCCAGCGTGAAGCGCAAACTGACCTCCACCGCCCAGCCCAGCGCGCGCCAGTCGATCACCGCCTGCTGCCCCGTAAGCACACCGCCCTTGCGCAACCGTTCCAGTCGCCGCCAACAGGTCGCCTCGGTCACGCCGGCGCGCATTGCCAGATCGGCGGTGGTCAGCGTCGGCTCTGCCATGAACTGGCGCAGCAGGCGGCGGTCGGTATCATCAAGGCGCATGAATTTTTTACTTTATATAGATTATGCGAATGTTAATCCGCGAAATCCGCGAAATCCGCAAGAGTTTGCAAGCATCCCCGCCCAAAACCGCCTATTCTGCGCCCATCATCAAGATGGAAGGATTACATCATGCGCGTTTATTATGACCGCGATTGCGACATCAACCTGATCAAGGACAAGAAGGTCGCGATCCTGGGCTATGGCAGCCAAGGCCACGCCCATGCGCTGAACCTGCGCGATTCGGGTGCGAAGAATGTCGTCGTGGCACTGCGTGAAGGCTCAGCCTCGGCTAAGAAATGCGAAGCCGAGGGCCTGAAGGTCATGGGCATCGCTGAAGCCGCCGCATGGTGCGATCTGATCATGTTCACCATGCCTGACGAACTGCAGGCTGAAACCTACAAGAAATACGTGCACGACAACCTGCGCGACGGCGCGGCGATTGCTTTCGCCCACGGCCTGAACGTGCATTTCGGCCTGATCGAAACGAAGCCCGGCGTCGATGTGATCATGATGGCCCCCAAAGGCCCCGGCCACACCGTGCGCGGCGAATACACCAAGGGCGGCGGCGTGCCCTGCCTGGTTGCGGTGCACCAAGATGCCAGCGGCAAGGCGATGGAAGTCGGCCTTTCCTATTGCGCGGCCATCGGCGGCGGGCGCTCGGGCATCATCGAAACCAACTTCCGCCAGGAATGCGAAACCGACCTGTTCGGCGAACAGGCCGTGCTGTGTGGTGGTCTGGTCGAACTGATCCGCATGGGCTTTGAAACCCTTGTGGAAGCGGGTTATGAGCCGGAAATGGCGTATTTCGAATGCCTGCACGAGGTAAAGCTGATCGTCGACCTGATCTATGAAGGCGGCATCGCCAACATGAACTACTCGATCTCGAACACCGCGGAATATGGCGAATACGTCAGCGGCCCGCGCATCCTGCCCTACGCCGAAACCAAGGCCCGGATGAAAGAGGTCCTGACCGACATCCAGACCGGCAAATTCGTGCGGGACTTCATGCAAGAAAACGCCGTCGGCCAGCCGTTCTTCAAAGCCACCCGCCGCATCAACGACGAACACCAGATCGAACAGGTCGGCGAGAAACTGCGCGCGATGATGCCCTGGATCTCGTCGGGCAAAATGGTCGACAAAGCGAAAAACTGATCCGCAATCAAGATCAGAGCCAAAAAAAACACCCCCGGCCTGTGCCGGGGGTGTTTGCATTTCTGGAGGGCATATACGCGGTTGCACCCGCAACACCCCTATCGCGTGCCTTAACCCTTCAAGCCGCCCAGCTCGCAGATCACCGCCCATTCGGCATCGGTGACCGGCTGCACCGACAGCCGCATGTTGTTGACCAGCACCATATCAGCCAGCCGGGGCTCATCCTTGCAGTCCTGAAGGCCGACGGGACGCGGCAGCTTTTCAACCGCACGGATGTCGACGCATTCCCAACGGGGATCATCCGTCGTGCTGTCAGGATGGGCCAGCGCGCAGATTTCGGCGATGCCGACGATCTCCTTGCCGATATTGGAATGGTAGAAAAACGCCTGGTCCCCGATGGCCATGGCGCGCATGTTGTTGCGCGCCTGATAATTGCGCACGCCGTCCCATTCCTCGCCTGACGCACCCTTGGCGACCAGATCATCCCAGCCGAACACATCGGGTTCGGATTTCATCAGCCAGTGCGCCATCAGCCGACGACCTTCTTCCATTGCTCCACCGTCACGCTTTCAAATAGCCCGGCCTGGAAATACGGGTCATTCCCGCCCCAGTGCCGCGCCGCATCCATGTCGGGCACATCAAGGATGATGAGCGAGCCGGTCATCTGCCCCACCTCATCCAGAAGCGGTCCGGCCTGAGCAACCACGCCGGTATCGGCGATATAGGCCAGGTGCGCGCCGCGCGTCTCCAGACGCAGGGCCAGATGGTCGGGTTTGTCGCGGCAAATCATCATGAACAGGGGCATTCATTCCTCCTTAAGGGGTCGGGATAACAGGGCATCGCGGGCCTGATCGACGGTGACTTTCCCGTCGATGACTGCCGCGATCATCGTGGTCAGGGGCATGTCGATCCCCTTTTCACGCGCCAGGCGGGCCACGGCATGGGCGGTGGCCGCCCCCTCAACCGTGGTGGTCGTGTCAAATTCCGTGCCCGCGCCAAGGGCGAAACCATAGCGATAGTTGCGCGATTTGTCTGAACAGCAGGTCAGCACCAGATCGCCAAAGCCCGACAACCCACTCAGGGTTTCGGCCTGCGCGCCTGCACTTTCGGCAAGTCGCACCATCTCGGCGAAACCGCGCGTCATCAGAGCGGCGCGCGCGCTGTCCCCCATCCCCGCGCCCATCACGATCCCGGCGGCGATGGCGATGACGTTCTTCAGCGCCCCGCCCAGTTCCGCACCGGTCACATCCGTCGTGCGGTACAGGCGCAGCGCGGGGGCGGACAGTTGTTCCTGCAATTCTGCGCCCGCCGCGTCATCGGCGCAGGCCAGCGTCAGCGCGGTCGGCAGGCCACGCCCGATATCTGCGGCAAAGCTGGGGCCGGTCAGGATGGCGGTGACCGCGCCCGGCAGCGCCTGTTCGATCACCTGCGCCGGGCCGATGCCGCGTTGCAGATCGACCCCCTTGCAGCACGCCACCAACCTGCGGCCCCGCAGCATCGCAGCATGATCGGCGACAAACCCGGCCAGCTTCTGCATGGGCAGCGCCAGCAAGATCGTGTCAGCCATGGCATCGCCCAGTTCCGACGTGACCATCACCGTATCGCGCAGATGCACGCCGGGCAGGCGGCGCGTGTTCTCGCGCCGGGCCTGAATATCCGCCGCTTGTTCCCGATCGCGTGCCCAAAGGGTCACGACCCGGTCCGACATTGCGCAGGCCAGCGCCGTGCCAAACGCCCCCGCCCCAAGAATTGCCACACCGCTCATGCTTTTACCCCACGCTTGCCAGACCCCAGCATTCCGGGGCTGGTCTGATCTAATGGCCAGCGCGGACGGGCCGCAAGGGTCATGTCATCGGTCAACCCGATCCGAAACCTTTCGATCCCGGCCCAGGCGATCATCGCGGCATTGTCGGTACAAAGCCGCAGCGGCGGCGCGACAAAGCGCAGCCCTGCCTCCGCCGCGACCTGCTCCAGCGCAGCCCGGATCGTCTGGTTTGCAGCCACCCCACCCGCCACGGCAAAGGCGGGTACGGCAGGCGACAACGCCAGGTATTGCGCGATGGCGCGGCGGGATTTCTCGGCCAGCACGTCGGCGACGGCGGCCTGAAACCCGGCGCAAAGGTCAGTGCGGTCAGCCACCCTCAGCCCGCCATGTTCAGCGATCAGCGCATCGCGGGTCCGCAGCACCGCCGTCTTGAGGCCCGAGAACGACATGTCGCACCCCGGCCGATCCATCAACGGGCGCGGCAGGCGGAACCGACCGGCATCGCCTGTGCGCGCCTCTCGCTCCACCATCGGACCGCCGGGTTGCGGCAGGGCCAGCAGCTTCGCGGTCTTGTCGAACGCCTCGCCCGGGGCATCGTCAATCGTGCCGCCCAGCCGGGTGAATTCATCGACGCCGCGCACCAGCAGGAACTGGCAATGCCCGCCCGAGACCAGCAACATCAGGTACGGAAAGGCCAGCCCGTCGGTCAGCCGGGGCGTCAGCGCATGCCCCGCCAGGTGGTTGACCCCGACCAGCGGCAGGCCCGCGCCCGCCGCGATCCCCTTGGCGCACATCACGCCCGCCAGCACGCCGCCGATCAGCCCCGGCCCCGCCGTCACGGCAACCCCGTCCACGTCGCGCAGGGTCAGCCCGGCCTGGTCCAGCGCCTGCATGACGCACAGATCCAGCTTCTCGGTGTGGGCGCGCGCAGCAATCTCGGGCACGACCCCGCCAAAGGCTGCGTGCAGATCCACCTGACCATCCACGACATTCGACAATATTTCGGGCGCGCCCCGGCCCGCGCGCACAATTGCGGCAGCCGTATCGTCGCAACTGCTTTCAATGCCCAGAAAGGTAAGGGTGCGCGGCATGGGGGGTTCCGGTTGTCAGACGATGCCCTTTGCAGCTACCACTATGCTGTGACAACGACAATGCAGGCTGTCAGGCCAATCCGGGCGGGCCGATCTGCTACGGGCCTGAGCATCACAGAAAGGGCGCGACGATGAATATCTTGCTGACCCGGCCCCGGGCGCAGTCGCAGCGCTTTGCAGTGCAGTTGCGCGATGCGGGCGTTCAGGCCCCGATCACAACAGCCCCATTGCTTGAAATTGAGGCAGTCCCGTTCGATTCCGTGCCGCTGCGCAACATCGCAGGTGTCATCTTCACCTCGGAAAACGGCGTGGCCGGATACGTCGCGGGTGGGGGGCGCTGCGATCTGCCCGCTTGGTGTGTGGGGCCAGTGACGGTGGCGGCGGCGCGTAACGCAGGTTTTGTCCCGGTGGTGGATGGCGGCGGCGATGCCGTCGCGCTGTCGCGGATGCTGTGCGCACAGCGCCCCGACGGCCCGCTGTGCCACGCGCGCGGCAGCCATGTCGCAGCGGATCTGGCGACGTCGCTGACGGCGGCAGGCCTGCAGGTGACCGAAGCGACAGTTTATGCGCAGCATGCAACACCTCTGAGCCGTGATGCCTGCGCCCTTCTCAGCAGCGCGGGCCCGGTGATTGTGCCGGTCTTCTCGCCCCGCACCGCGCGGTTGCTGGCGCAAGGCTGGGCGGCTCTCGCGCAGCCCCGCGCCAGCGTCACCGCGATCGCCATCAGCCCTGCCGCCGCGGCCCCGCTGCAATCTTGCGGTTTTGGGCAGGTCGTGACCGCGCCCACACCAAATGGCGCGGCGATCCTGGCGCATGTGCTCAGTGCGCTTGGCCTGCCGGTCAATGATGTTACGCAGCGGTGAACGGTACCCGCATTGCCGGGTTAATACATGTCAGAATGGGTGCCGACAGCGCAGTCTTTCGACATTGTACGAAAAGAGCGCAGGCACTGTACCTTGAGAACAGGGCTTTAGCGCGATAAGCTATTGTGCAAGGTCTGTTGTGCAGCGAGCCTGCGACAGGGAATCGAAGAGGACGTACCAAGTGGCCAGACCAACCAAATCCGGCAAAGCGCCGACGCGGCGCAAGTCAGCAGCAACGACGACGCCCAATTCAGACCAACCGATCGCAACCCCGTCGACAGATCAGGATGGGACGCCCACGACAGATGCGGGAACCGCAGCGCAAAGCGCCAACGGGACGCCCGATAGCGGCGCGAAGGTCACGGACAACGCTGCGGCCCAAGACACCGCCGGTCCGGCAGAACAGACCGGACCAGCAACGCAGGACACGCCCGATGCGCTGACCCAGATGTCGGACCCCGCAACGGCACCGGCCGCCGCCGAGGACCAGACGGCCAAGGTGACGACGCACGACACGCCGTTGCCTGTCCCCACCGACCCAGCGTCGGACACTGCCGCGCCCACCGATGCCACGGGTTCAAATGCTACGGGTTCAAATACCACGGGGACGGACGCCCCGTCCGAGGATTTCGCGGCGGCCGTGCTCGACACGGATACCACCGCGACAAATGCAGGCGACACGGGCGCGGCGCGCTCAGATACCGATGCCGCCGCCGAATCGACCGATACATCGCCCACCGACGCGACATCAGCGACCGATGGGGCGCCGAAAGACACCACGCCCACAGGCTCCGGCGCGACAGAGGATGCACCACCGCCCGGCATCGCCGCGCCATCGACCGGGTCGAAAGTCGCTCCGGAAGACCCCGCGCCTGCCACGTCCCATGCCACGGCCCATGCCGCCCCGCCACCGCCTGCAAAAAGCGGGTTCTTCCCCTTGGTTCTGGGCGGTGTGATTGCGGCGGGCATCGGCTTTGGCGCAGCACAATTCCTTGGCCCGATGGGCGCGCGCACCGCCGACCTGCAGGCGCAGCTTGCCGATCTTGACGGGCGCCTCACCCTGCTGTCAGGCGAAATGACCACCCGGATCGCCGAAATGCCCGCCGCCGCGACCGATGCGGCGCTGACAGAACTCGCGCCCCAGCTCGACGCGCTGTCCGCACGGCTGGATGAACAGGACACACGGCTTTCGGCGCTGTCGAACCGCGACGATCTGGAGGCGCAGATCACCGATGCGCTCGCCGGGATCGAGCCGCGGGTAACCGATCAGGTCGCCGCCACGCTGGCAGACCCGCTGGCGGATCTGCAAAGCCTGCGCGACGACATCGCCGCGCGCCAAGACGGCCTGCGCAGCGACATCGAAAGCCTGCGCGCCCTTGCCGAAACCCGGGTCGCCGATGCAGAAGCCGAAGCCGCCGCCGCCGCCAACCGCGCGGCCCGTACCGCGGCCCGGCTGGCGCTGACGGATTTGGCCAGCGCCTTTGACAGCGGCGCGGCCTTCGACACGGTATTGCCACAGATCGCCACCGCCGATGTGGACATCCCCCCAGCACTGTCGGAAGCGGCGCAAACCGGCGTGCCCACGCTGGCCGCACTGCAGGACAGCTTCACCGGCGCGGCCCGCCGCGCGCTGTCAGAATCGTTGCAATCGGTCGAGGCAGGCAGCGTCACCGACCGGGTCGCGCTGTTCTTGCGCAGCCAAACCAATGCGCGCTCGCTCTCGGCGCGCGAAGGCGACGACCCTGATGCGGTCCTGTCACGCGCCGAAGCCGCGCTGCGGGCGGGCCAGGTGGACGAAGCGATAACCGAACTTGACGCCCTGCCCGATGCGGGCCGCGCAGCCATGGCCGACTGGATTGCCGAGGCGCGTTTGCGGGCCGATGCCGCAGACGGGCTGAATGCGCTGCAAAACCAGTTGACCGCTGAATAAGGACACCCGGATGTTTTGGACTTTGCTTAAAGTAGTTATTTTCATCGCGGTTGTGGCCGGGCTTGCCATCGGGGCCTCGGCGCTGCTGGACAGCGGACAAGGCGTGCGGCTGGCCATTGCCGATATCGAATTCGTGCTGGGACCGATCCAGTCGGTGATTGCCGCCGTCGCGGCGCTGGTCGCTCTGTGGCTGATCCTGAAGCTGGTCGGCCTGTCCGTCGCGCTGCTGCGGTTCCTGAACGGGGATGAAACCGCGCTGACCCGGTTCTTCGCCCGCTCCCGCGAGAAACGCGGCCTCGACGCGCTGAGCGAAGGCTGGATCGCGCTGGCCGCTCAGGACGGCAAACGCGCCGTGATCAAGGCGAACAAGGCCGAGAAACTGCTGAACCGCCCCGACCTGACCAACCTTTTGATTGCCCAGGCCGCCGAGTTGAAGGGCAACCGCGAAAAGGCGAAGGAATATTACAAGCTCCTGGTCAGCGATGATCGCACCCGCTTTGTCGGCATTCAGGGCCTGATGCGGCAGAAGCTGGAAGACGGCGACCGGGATACCGCGATGAAACTCGCGCAGAAGGCGCTGTCGCTGAAACCCGGCGACGTTGCCATGCAAGACATGCTGCTGAAGCTGCAACATGACTGCACCGACTGGTCCGGCGCGCGCCATACATTGCTGACGAAGACCAAGCATGGCAACCTGCCAAAGGATGTCTACAAACGCCGCGACGCGGTGCTGGCGCTGCAACAATCCATCGCCGCCGAGGCTGCGGGCAATACCGCCGCCGCACGCGATGCCGCGATCGAAGCGAATGCGCTGGCGCCGCATCTGGTGCCCGCCGCCGCGCGGGCCGCGCGGATGCTGCACGAATATGGCAAGCATCGCGCGGCGGTGAATGCCCTCAAAAAGGCCTGGACCCAGACGCCGCACCCCGACCTTGCCGCGGCCTTTGCCGGGCTGGCGCATGATGAAACGCCCACGGCCCGGCTGCGCCGGTTCGACAAGTTGCTGTCCATCAAGCCAGACCACCCCGAAACCCGGATGCTGAAAGCCGAGCTGCTGATCGCGGCCGAGGATTTCCCCGCTGCCCGCCGGGCACTGGGTGACCTGGCCACCAGCAAGCCCACCACAAGGTCGCTGACCATCATGGCGGCCATCGAACGCGGCGAAGGCTCGGACGATGCGGTGGTGCGCGGTTGGCTGACCAGCGCCTTGACCGCCGGGCGCGGCCCACAATGGGTCTGCACTTCGTGCCACCACATTCAGGCCACATGGTCGGCGATATGCGAAAACTGCGGCGCTTTCGACACGCTGGAATGGACCGAGACGACGGATACCGCCAGCGTCTCGGCCACCCAGACGGCAATGTTGCCCCTGATCGTGGGCGCATTGTCGAAGCCCGACAGCAGCGAAGCCGATGCCGAAGATGATGCCATCCTCGACGCCGAACCCGTGACCAGCGACGCGCGCGCATAAGATACAGCGGCGGCGGTCCCGGCATGGCGGGGGCCGCTGCGGCTGCAGCCGCGCCCGGCACCTGATCCCGTGTGGTGCAATGCCTCCGGCCATGCTTCACGCAAACCGCCCTGCACCCCGCGAAACGGGGCACAGGCTTGGTTCCGAAGATGGCTGCGGCGGCGCGTGTGCCCCTGCTCAGCGGGCCAGCAGCACCGGCACGGGCGTGTCTTCCAGCATCTCGCGCGTCGCGCCGCCCAGCAGGGCCTCGCGCAGGCGCGAATGACCGTAGGCACCCATGACCAACAGGTCGGCCCCGGTTTCGCGCAGGTGGCGGATCATCACGTCCGACACGCGCGGCAGGGTCTTCGCCAGTACAGATACCTCGGCGTGTACCCCGTGGCGCACCAGCATCTGCGTCAGCCGCCCCCCGGGGTCCGAGCGTTCGGGCCCGTGCGACGGCGGGGCGATCACCGCGACATTGACCAGATCGGCGCGTTGCAAAAGTGGCAAGGCCCGGCGGACCGCCGCCAACGCCTCATCGCTTTCATTCCAGCCGATGACCACACGGCCCGGCTTCAACGGCACCTGAGCGCCCTCGGGCAGCACCACCACAGCCGCCCCGGCGCCGAACAGCGCGGCCTCTACCACCGCCTCATCCGAGGCGGTCCGGCCAGGCCCATAGGGCAAAGGCTGCACCACCAGGTCGGCAAAGCGCGTGTTCTGGGCGACGAACGTCTGTAGCCCGCCCAACTGCGCCACACCGGCCTCGACGCTCCAGCGGATGTCGGTCCGCGCCAGCCGGGCGTTGCAGGCCTCCTTCAGCGCCCCGGCCTGGGCCTGCGCCTCGACAATCGCTTCCTGATACAGAACCGCGGGGGCACCGGCATAGAAACTGGCGCCCTGCGTCGCATCGACGCCCACGCAAACGACCTCCAGATGCGCATCGCAGCCCGCCGCAGCCGAGATGGCCGCGTCCAGTCCATGCGCCAGCGTGTCCTGGGATGTCACAATGATTGAGATGGTCTTGAAGTTCATGGCTGTGCCTCCGTCAGAATTCAGGGTGATATTTCGGGGCCAGATTGCAGACGACCAGAATTTCGTCGCCCCAGAACAGAGCGTATCGCGGCGCGGCGCGATATTCTTTGATCCAGAGCAATTTCCGGCATGACCTGATTGATATGAATCAAGGTGCGACCTGGTGCCTCGTGGCAATAGGTTAGGCGCGCAACAGATACCGAACTACGGTATGGTGCACGAAAGATTCGAAAGAGGGACGATAAAAAATGTGGGATTACGGTAAGCTGATCGTGCTTGGCGTGGTTGTGGTCGCAGCCGCAATCGCCGCCAACTTTGCACGCGACGCCGCATATCTGGTGCACATGCTGCTCTTCATGCTGGCGGCAGGTGGGCTTTTTCTGTGGCAGATACGCCGCGTCGGGGAACCGGCGGCAGTGCATAACCAGAACGAATATTTCGACGGTGTGGTCCGCTACGGCGTCATTGCGACGGCGTTTTGGGGCGTCGTCGGGTTTCTGGTCGGCGTGGTCATCGCGTTTCAGCTTGCGTTTCCGCAGCTGAACTTCGCCTGGGCCGAGGGATATGCCAATTTTGGCCGCCTGCGCCCCTTGCACACATCCGCCGTGATCTTTGCCTTCGGCGGCAACGCCCTGATCGCCACCGCCTTCTATGTCGTGCAGCGCACAAGCGCCGCGCGGCTCTGGGGCGGGGGCCTTGGTTGGTTCGTGTTCTGGGGCTACCAACTGTTCATCGTGATGGCCGCGACCGGCTATGTTCTGGGCTCGACGCAAAGCTCGGAATACGCGGAACCCGAATGGCTGACCGACCTGTGGCTGACCGTCGTCTGGGTCGCCTTCCTGCTGACCTATCTCGGCACGCTGTGGAAACGCCGTGAACCGCATATCTATGTGGCCAACTGGTTCTATCTGGCCTTTATCGTCACCGTTGCCATGCTGCATGTCGTGAACAACGTGGCCGTGCCGGTGTCGATCTTCGGCTCCACCTCGATCCCGCTCTGGGCGGGGGTGCAATCGGCCATGGTGCAATGGTGGTACGGCCACAACGCCGTGGGCTTCTTCCTGACCGCAGGCTTCCTGGGCATGATGTATTACTTCATCCCCAAACAGGCCGAGCGTCCGGTCTACAGCTACAAACTGTCGATCATCCACTTCTGGGCGCTGATCTTCCTCTACATCTGGGCCGGTCCGCACCACCTGCACTATACCGCGCTGCCAGACTGGGCACAGACGCTGGGCATGACCTTCTCGATCATGCTGTGGATGCCAAGCTGGGGCGGCATGATCAACGGGCTGATGACATTGTCGGGCGCGTGGGACAAACTGCGCACCGATCCGGTCATCCGCATGATGGTCGTTGCTGTGGGCTTTTACGGCATGGCCACGTTTGAGGGGCCGATGATGTCGATCAAGACGGTCAACTCGCTCAGCCACTACACCGACTGGACGATCGGCCACGTGCATTCCGGCGCATTGGGCTGGAACGGCATGATCACCTTTGGCGCGCTTTACTATCTGGTGCCGAAACTCTGGCAGCGTGAACGGCTCTACAGCCTGTCGCTGGTCAGCTGGCACTTCTGGTTGGCGACCATCGGCATCGTGCTCTACGCCGCGTCGATGTGGGTGACCGGCATCATGGAAGGGCTGATGTGGCGCGAAGTTGATGCGCAAGGCTTCCTGGTGAACTCGTTCGCCGACACCGTTGCGGCCAAGTTCCCGATGTATGTCGTGCGCGGCCTCGGTGGGGTCATGTTCCTGATGGGGGCGCTGATCATGTGCTACAACCTGTGGAAAACCGTGACGAGCGTGGGCGCGCGCAAACCCGCCCCCGCCGCCGCCGTTGCCGCTGAATAAGGAGACGGGTCATGGGAATTCTTGACAAACACAAGCATATCGAAACGCATGCGACGCTGTTGCTGGTCCTCAGCTTCCTCGTGGTGACCATCGGCGGTCTGGTGCAGATCGTGCCATTGTTCTACCTCGAAAACACCATCGAGGAAGTCGAGGGGATGCGTCCTTATTCGCCGCTGGAACTGACGGGGCGACAGATCTATGTGCGCGAAGGCTGCTATGTCTGCCACAGCCAGATGATCCGCCCCATGCGCGATGAGGTCGAACGCTACGGCCATTACAGCCTTGCGGCCGAATCGATGTACGATCACCCGTTCCAATGGGGGTCGAAACGCACCGGGCCAGATCTGGCCCGGGTGGGGGGACGCTATTCGGATGACTGGCATGTGCAGCACCTGACCGCGCCGAAATCCGTCGTGCCCGAATCGATCATGCCGCCCTATGCGTTCTTGCTGAACCGCACGATCGACGGTGAATACATCGGCGACCTGCTCACGGCACACCGGACCGTGGGCGTGCCCTATACCGATGTGATGATGGAGAACGCCCGCACCGACTTTCTGGCGCAGGCCGACCCCAATGCCGACACCTCGGACCTTTTGGAACGCTACCCGGGGGCGCAGGTCCGCAACTTTGACGGCCAGCCGCAGCTGACCGAAATGGACGCGATCATCGCATATCTGCAAATGCTGGGCACTTTGGTTGACTTCGAAACCTTTGTGCCCGTGGCCAACCGCTGAAGGAGCGTGTGCAATGGAAACCTATACCGCCCTGCGTACCTTTGCCGACAGCTGGCATCTGCTGTTCATGTTCGTCTTCTTCATCGCCATCGTGGTCTACCTGTTCCGGCCCGGCAGCCGGAAGATGCACGATGAGACGAAGAACATGATCTTTCGCAACGACGACAAGCCCGACGCCGACGGCGATAGCCGCCCGGACCGCAGGGATCACAGTCAACCCCACGAGGCCCGCTGATGGTCAAACCAGAAGACAAGACCCCCGAAAACAAGGTCAAACCGCGCAGCCGTCAGTATCCTGATTCGCAGAAAAAGATGAAGGAAGACGTGGCAACCACCGGCCATTCCTGGGACGGGATCGAGGAATACGACAACCCGATGCCGCGCTGGTGGCTGTGGACCTTCTACGCCTGCATCATCTGGGCCGTGGGCTACATGTTCCTGTTCCCGGCCTGGCCCATGATCAAAAGCGCAACGCCCGGCCTTCTGGGCTATTCCACCCGGGCCGATGTCGCCGATGAAATCGCCGAATTCGAGGCCCGCAATGACGTCTGGTTCCAACAGCTCAATCAGACCGAGTTGACGGAAATCGCGGCCAATACCGACCTGCAACGCTTTGCCACGCAGGCCGGTGGATCGGTTTTCCGCGCCCAATGCTCGCAGTGCCACGGATCGGGCGCGGCGGGGGTGCAGGCCAGCGGCTATCCCAACCTGCTGGACGATGAATGGCTCTGGGGTGGGACGATCGACGACATCCACCAGACAATCACCTATGGCATCCGCAACGAGGAACACATGGACGCGCGCTATTCGCAGATGCCCGCGTTCGGACAGGACGGGCTGCTGGCCGAAGAAGAGATCGACCAAGTGGTGGAATACGTCCTGCAAATGTCTGGGCAGCAACATGATGCCGACCTCGCACAGGCAGGGTTCGAGGTCTATGACCTGAACTGCGTTGCCTGCCACGGCCCCGATGGCGGCGGCGACCCGTTCGTGGGTGCCCCCGCGCTCAACAACGCGGTGTGGCTCTATGGTGGCGATGCGGAGTCGATCCGCGAAACCATCTACTACAGCCGTTGGGGCGTGATGCCGGGCTTCGTCAACCGCCTGCGTCCGGCCGAGATCCGGGCTGTCGCAGCCTATGTGCACCAGTTGGGCGGCGGCGAGTAGACGCCCGTCGCACACGACCACCCGTTGCACCATCAGACCCCGCCCCAAACCCGGGGCGGGGTTTTTCGTCCCGCAGGTTCCGCCAAAGCGACAGGGTGCGCGGCTACGTCACAGCCAAAGATGCAGCACCCATCCCTATTTTGATACAAGTCAAGGTATCCCACCCGCCAACGTGGCACAGTGACGATAACGTACCCGCCTAGGAGCCCCCCCTTGAGCAGTTCAGCCCCCCCCGAATCGACGCTGTATCAAAAGCGCGAACCGATCTTTCCTCGGCGTGTCAAAGGCAGCTTCCGCACCATGAAATGGTGGCTGCTGGCCGCCATGCTGGGTGTCTACTACATCACCCCGTGGATTCGCTGGGACCGTGGCCCCGAAATGCCCGATCAGGCTGTTCTGCTGGACCTCGCCAGCCGCCGGTTCTTCTTCTTCATGATCGAGATCTGGCCACATGAATTCTACTTCGTTGCGGGCCTTCTCATCATGGCGGGCATCGGGCTCTTTCTGTTCACCTCGGCGTTGGGCCGGGTCTGGTGCGGCTATGCCTGCCCGCAGACCGTCTGGACCGACCTGTTCATCCTTGTCGAACGCTGGATCGAGGGCGACCGCAACGCCCGTGTCCGGCTGCACCACCAGAAATGGAATGCCGAGAAGGTTCGCAAATACGGGCTGAAATGGGTGGTATGGTTGCTGATCGGGCTGGCGACTGGCGGGGCCTGGGTGTTCTATTTCACCGACGCGCCGACGCTGTTGCAGAACCTTCTGAATTTCTCGGCACCGCCGGTGGCTTACCTGACCATCCTCTTTCTGACGCTGACAACCTTCCTGTTCGGCGGGTTCTTCCGCGAACAGATCTGCATCTATGCCTGCCCCTGGCCGCGCATTCAGGCGGCGATGATGGACGAAGCCACCCTGACCATTGGCTACCGCGACTGGCGCGGTGAACCGCGCGGCAAGCACCGCAAGGGTGATGATGCCGACCAGATGGGCGATTGCATCGACTGCATGGCCTGCGTCAACGTCTGCCCGATGGGGATCGACATCCGCGACGGGCAGCAACTGGCCTGCATCACCTGTGGCCTTTGCATTGATGCGTGCAACGACGTCATGGACCGCATCGGCAAACCGCGCGACCTGATCGGCTATCTCGCGCTGTCGGATGAAGTCGCGGAACGTCAGGGTGGCACCCCAATTTCGGTGTGGAAGCACATTTTCCGACCGCGCACCATGGTCTACACGGTGATCTGGGGCGGGATCGGCATCGGTCTGATCGCCGCACTGTTCCTGCGCACCGATATCGACATGAGCATCTCACCCATCCGCAACCCGACCTATGTCGTCATGTCCGACGGCGCGGTGCGCAATGCCTATGACATCCGCCTGCGCAACATGCACGGCGCGCCACGACAGTTCTTCCTGTCGGTCAGCGACAACCCCTCCGTCCGCCTGACGGTCGAGGGGCAGTCCGGCCTCCTGGTCACCGTCAATCCGGATGAACAGCTCAGCCAGCGTGTCTATCTGACCGCGCCCAGCGGCACCCCTCCCGCGACCGGCAACCAGACGCCGGTGCGCATCTGGGCTTCCGTTACAGGCGACACTGATCG
This sequence comes from Roseicitreum antarcticum, assembly GCF_014681765.1. Classification (GTDB taxonomy): domain Bacteria; phylum Pseudomonadota; class Alphaproteobacteria; order Rhodobacterales; family Rhodobacteraceae; genus Roseicitreum; species Roseicitreum antarcticum. Next base: position 2,639,437 of record NZ_CP061498.1, on the reverse strand, counting down.
GATAAATTCCGACACCATCTTCAACGGGAGGGCGCAATGACCCCGCATGACACCGACTACAAACCCGGCGGCAAACCGCTGACCGGGTTCAAGGTTCTCATGATTGCGGTGGGTGCCTTTGGCGTCATCATCACGGTCAACCTGATCCTGGCCTATAACGCGACGCGCACGTTTCCGGGGCTGGAGGTGCAGAACTCCTACGTCGCCAGCCAGAACTTCAATGAGGAACTGGCCGCACAATTGGCGCTGAACTGGGACGTATCCGCCACCGTCACCGATGATGTCCTGACGCTTGCCTTCACCGACGCCACCTCCGGCGCGCCGGTGCAGGTGGCCGCGCTGGATGCCACGTTGGGCCGCGCCACCCATGTGCGCGACGACCAGACGCCTGATTTCAGCTATGCAGGCGGGATGTTCACCGCCCCCGTCGATCTGGCGCCGGGCAACTGGAACGTGCGGCTTTTGGCGCAGGCCCCCGACGGTACCGAATTCCGGCAGCGCGTTGTGCTGCGCGTTCCAAGATAGGGTCGCAGCATGACCGCCCCCCTGCGCCCTGCGCTGTCGGCCTGCCCGGCCTGCAACGCCGTTCCCGCCGCCACGGCCACAGCGGCGGGCGCCGTCGCTGATGCGCGCATCCTGCTGTCAGTGCCCGGCGTGCATTGCGCCGCGTGCATCAGCACGGTGGAGCGTGATCTCAACCGCATGCCGGGCGTCCGCTCGGCCAGGCTGAACCTGACGCTGAAACGCCTGTCCGTCGCCGCCGCGCCCGAAATCGACAGCGACGCCGTGATCGCCCGGCTGGCCGCCCTGGGGTATGAGGCGCATGAGCTGGACCCCGGCACCCTGTCGATGACCGAAACCGACCGTCAGGGGCGCGACCTTCTGATGCGGCTTGGCGTCGCGGGCTTTGCCATGATGAACATCATGCTCTTGTCGGTGGCCGTCTGGTCCGGCGCGCAGGATGCCACGCGCGACATGTTTCACCTGATTTCTGCGGCCATCGCGATTCCCACCATCGCGTTTTCCGGCCAACCGTTCTTTCGCAACGCCTTTGCCGCGCTGAAAGCACGGCGGCTGGGGATGGATGTGCCGATCTCGCTGGCGATCCTTCTCGCCACCTCGATCTCGCTTTATGAGACGTTCAATTCCGGCGCGCACGCCTATTTCGACGCTGCCGTGATGCTGACCTTCTTCTTGCTGGCAGGCCGCTATCTGGACTATCGCACCCGCGCCGTGGCGCGGTCCGCCGCGCAGGAACTCGCCGCGCTGGAAGTGCCGCGCGCGGTTCGGCTGCGCGACGGGGCAGAAGAAACCGTACCCGTCGCCGAGATCGCCGTGGGCGATCTGGTGCGCGTGCGCCCGGGTGGCCGCATGCCGGTGGACGGCGTCGTGACCGCAGGCACGTCCGAGGTGGACCGCGCCCTTCTGACCGGCGAAACGCTGCCAGTCTTTGCCGGCCCCGACACCATCGTCAGCGCGGGTGAGGTCAACCTGACCGGCCCCCTGACCCTGCGCGTCACCGCGGCGGGCCGCGATACCAGCCTGCACCGCATGGCCGATCTGGTCGCCACCGCGGAAAGCGCACGCACGCGCTACACCTCGCTGGCCGACCGCGCGGCCCGGGCCTATGCGCCCGTTGTGCATATCCTTGCGCTTGTGTCGTTCACGGGCTGGATGTGGTGGACCGGCGGCGATGTGCGGCTGGCAATCAATATCGCAGCCGCCGTCCTGATCATCACCTGCCCCTGCGCGCTGGGTCTGGCCGTGCCTGCCGTTGTCACGGCGGCCAGCGGGCGGCTGTTTCGCGCGGGCCTTTTGATCAAGGACGGCACCGCGCTGGAACGGCTGGCGCAGGTGGACACCGTGGTGTTCGACAAGACCGGCACACTGACCCTCGGCACGCCGGAACTGACGAACCTCGGCGATCATGCACCAGACACCCTTGCAGCCGCCGCCGCGCTGGCCGGCGCATCCAGCCATCCGCTGGCCTTGGCGCTGGCACAGGCAACGGCCGCCGCAGGGATCGAACCGGCCGTGGTTGACGCGCTGGCCGAAGTGCCCGGCTACGGGGTCGAGGGGCGGCTGAACGGCGCGCCTGTGCGGCTGGGCCGCGCCGCATGGGTCGGCGCCGATGCCGCCGAGACCACCGCGACCTACCTCGCCATCGGTGGGGTCACCCATGTGTTTCGCTTTGCCGACCGCCTGCGCCCCGGCGCCGAACAGGTGGTGGCCGACCTGCACCGTCAGGGCAAATCGGTATGGCTGATCTCGGGCGATGTACCGGGCGCGGTGGCGGATCTGGCGGCGCGGCTGAACATCAAGGATTGGCAGGCCGATGCCCTGCCGCAAGACAAGGTGGCGAAGGTGCAGACACTGGCCAGCGCGGGCCACCACGTCTTGATGGTCGGCGACGGGCTGAATGACACGGCGGCGCTGCGCGCGGCGCATGTGTCGATCTCGCCCGCCTCGGCGCTGGATGCGGCACGGGTGGCGTCCGACATGGTGCTTCTGGGCCGCGATATCGCACCGATCGCGGGCGCTTTGCAGATTGCCGCTCAATCCACCAGGCGGATCAAGGAAAACTTCACCATTTCAATCGTCTACAACATCGTCGCCGTGCCCATCGCGCTTTTGGGCTTCTGCACACCGCTCTGGGCGGCCTTGGCGATGTCGGCCTCATCCATTACAGTGTCGTTGAACGCGTTGCGGCTCAAGTAACGCAGAAAGAGGCATAGATGGAAATTCTGGTCATCCTGATCCCGGTATCGCTGTTTCTGGGCATCCTGGGACTGGGGGCGTTCTACTGGACGCTGCGGCGCGGGATGTACAGCGACCCCGAGGGGGATTCGCGCCGCATCCTGAACCACGAATATGACGACGCGCCAAAGCAAGATGAGACCTGAAGCGACGGGGGCACGGCCACATCCGGCCCTGCCCGGGCCGCAAGCACAGACCCTCGCACAGGCCCTCGCCATCCAGGTCTTCGCGACGACAGACGCATTCCCTCAACCGCGCCACCCCCGCGCGATAAGCGTGCCCAGAACAGACGGCACCCCCGCAGCGCCACCGGGGTGCAGGAACAGGTGGAACAGGCATAGCCGCCCCATTATTTGCACGCGCCAAAGGCCCTGCGCCGTCAGTAATCCCGCTCGAAAAACACGCCCAGCCCTGATTTGCCGTCACCAGCAGTGCGCGCGCGGACGGTGATGTCCGACGTCAGGTCCAGATTCACGCTGACCTCGCTGCCACCCTGCGAATCCACCACCACATCCGTATAGATGTTTTCGGTGATATAGCGCCCCGCCCGCAGCGCGGCGGTACCGTCGCTGTCGGTGGTTACGTCCAGATCGTCCAGCCCGAAGCTGTCGCGCAGGTTGCTCAACAGGCCGCCGCTGGACCGGCCCGACAGCGTCGCCAAAGCCGAGGCGAGTTGCGCCGCCTGAAACGCCGACAGCGACCCCAGATCCCGGCCAAAGATCAACCGCGACACGACCTCTTCCTCGGGCAGTTCCGGAACCGAGGTAAAGCGGATCTCGGGTTCCGTCGCCAACCCTTCCAGGATGATGCTGGTGGTCACGCCGCCGCTGTCTGTGGTGGCGACCAGCCGCACGAAAGGCACGAACTGCCCCTGAAGGTTGGCAAACCCCTCGCTCAGCGTGAAGCGGTTGCCCAGAAGGTCCAGCCGCCCCCGGATCAGCCCGAACTGCCCCGAGGGGATGATATCGCGCGTCGTACCTTGCAGGCGCAGGCTGCCGCCCAGCTCGGCATCCAGCCCCCGGCCGCGCACGAAAATCCGGTTCGGTGCGTCCAGCGTGATGTCCAGATACAGCGGCACCGGCGTGCCGCCATTCGCGGTGCCGCGCAAGATGCCCGCGCGTTCCCGCGTCACCTGCGCGCCGGGCCGGTCGTTGATGTGGCGCACACCGTCCAGCACGAACCCCGCCCCCCCGAGGCCCGAACTGGGGATGCGCAATTCGGTTTCCGTCAGGGTCAGCGTGCCTGTCGCGCGCGGGCCGGTGGTCAGCGGACCCGTGAGACTGAGATTGCCGGAAATCGCGGTCTCAAACAGCTGCGGATTGACCACGCGCAATTCGGTCAGCGCAACGCGCAGGTCGGCCTGCCGCGCGCCCGCCAGCCCGATTTGGCCTGCGACACCCAGCGTGCCGCCGCGCGCAAACCGCCCGTCCAGCTGCACATCGGCCTGCGCCCCGCCAAGGCTGACACGCGCTGAAATATCCTCGACCCGCTGGCGCGCGCCCGGCAGCACCAGGCTGGCGTCCTGCACGGTCGCCACCCCGGACAGGGATGACAGCGCCAGTGGCCCGTTCAGCCCCATATCGATCCGCACCGGGCCGCGCAGCACATTTGGTTCCAGAAACGGGTTGGCGACCGACAGATCGGCCACACCGCTGATGCGCAGATCGGCGCGCAAGTCGCGGCTGACCTGCCCGTCCAGCGCCATGTCGATGCCACCGGGGCCCTGCGCGTCAAGGTCTACCAGATAGCCCGCCGCGGTGTCTTCGATGTCGCCCGACAGGCGCAGCGCGCCCGCAAAGCCGGGCACAATCAGCGCCATGGAATTGATCTGGCCATCCACCGTCAGCCGACGCACCGCGCCCTCGATGCTGGCCGTGGTGCGCAGGGACAGTTGCGGATTGCTCAGGTTGGCGCTTTCAACCCGAATGCGCTCGCCGGTCTGCACCGCGTCAACGGTCAGGCGCGATTCCCCGGCCAGCAGGCTGTTGGCCTGCGCCTGCCCGACGCGCAGGGACTGCGCCGTGACTTCCAGCCCGACACGGTTCGTGGTGCCGTCGCCGTTTACCTCGACCGCGCCTGCGATCGTGCCGCCGAACCCGGGGCGAACCCGGGCCAGATCGGTGACGCTGAAATCCAACGCGCCGGAAAGCGCCCCGTCGGGGGCCAGACGCCCTGTGCCTGAGGCATCGAGCAAGGGGTTGTTCACCGTCAGCCGCTCGACCGATACCACCCCATCGCGGCGTGTCACATCGGCGCGCACCGTGGCCACGCCGCTCAGGGCGCGGTCCAGATCGGGCTGGCCGATGGTCACATCGCGCGCCTCTGCCGTCAGGGTCAGTGTGTCCGTGCCGGCGGTCTGGGCGATCTGCACATCCGCCCGCACCGCGCCGCCATAGGCCGGACCCAGCACCGACAGATCCGGCATACGGACGGCGGCATCCAGCGCAATATCGCCCGGGCGGATGGTGCCCGACGCATCGGCCTGCACCGCACCGCCACGGATTATGGCATTGTTAAGCGTAATCAGATCGCCCTCGCGCACCACTTCGGCCTCGACCGTCGTGACGCCAAGCAAGGCGCGGTCCAACTCGGCCTGCCCCACCGACAAATCCACCGCTTCGGCGGTGAAGGTCACGGTATCGCGGCCGTCAAGACTGCGGATTGCGGCATCGGCCTGCACCGAGCCGCCATAGGCATCGCCCAGCACAGACGCATCCGAGAGCCGGACCGTGGCATCCAGCGCAATATCATCGGTGCGGATGGTGCCCGCCGCATCGGCGCGCAGCGTCCGCGCCTCGGCGGTAAAGTTGCGCAGCGAGATCCCGTCTTCGCCACGCCGGACCGATGCGAAAATCTGGCTTTCGCCCGACAGCAGGTTGTCGACTTCCTCGATACCGGCGCGCAGGCTTTGCCCCACGACCGTCGCCTCCAGGTCGAAACCGCCGGTCAGCGGCGTGACGCTGCCTGTCACATCGCCGGTCAGCGCGCCGCCCAGCGGACGCCCGGCCAGCCCCGAGAACCGGGTGAGATCGGTCAGGTCCAGCTCGAACGCGCCATCGAAATCGCCATCTGCCAGCGCGCCCTGGCCGGACACGCGGAAATCAGACCCTTCCAGCACGAAACCGGGCAGGTCCAGCGCGTCGCCATCGCGCCAGATAAAGCTGGCGCTACCGTCAATCGCCGCGCCCAGCGCCTCGGCCAGCGCGGGATCGGTCGGCGACAGGCCGGTGGCGGAATAATCCAGCACCGCATCCACCACGTCGCGCCCGGAGCCGTCGCCCGCGCGGCTGATCTGGCCAATCCCCGACAGAACCAGCCGGTCGATCTGCATCGCGGGGTGGTTCAGGTCGGCGATGTCGAAATCCAGCACCCAGTCGGGGCTTTCCACGGCATCAAACTCGACCACGAGGCCCGCACGCCCCACGGTGACCTGTGCGCCGGGCACGGGCAGCAGGACCGGGCTGCCATCCTCACTGGCCAGCGTGCCGCGCAGGTCGATCAGGTCCGGGAGGCCGTCGGGGTCGATGCTGGCGCGGCCCGAAAGCTGCACCATCCGTGTCGCCACGGTCAGTTCGGACAGGTCCAGCCGACCATTCGCCAGCCGCGCGCCCGTGGCTGCGACGCGGCTGCGGTCGCCGAAGAAATCGTGGTATTCGCTGACCATCAAGGGCCGCAGATCCCCCGCGATATCCACCGAAAAGCGCTGCGCGCCGGCGTCGCCCTCGGTCGCCACAAAGGCCACCTGCCCCGTCACCCGGTCCTGTCCGTCGGTGCCCAGCGCGATGTCTGCCGCAAAATCGTCAATCGGACCCTGCCCCTCTACCGACAGCTCCACTGACGGGCGGTCGGGGATGCCCAGCAGCGTGGCGGCAATGCCGTCCGGCCCCTCGGCCACGCTGAGGTTGAGGTCCAGCACCCGCGTCTCGTTCGAGAAACCGCCGCGCAATTCGATCGCGCCGCGCGGACCGTCGATGCGGTTGATCGACAATTGCGCCAGCCCCTCGCCCCCTTCAAGGCTGGCGCTGCCGTTGATGCGCATTTCGACCGCGAAGCCCAGCACGGGTTCTGCCAGTTCCAGACGGCCCACCGACAACTGCCCGATGTCCAGCGACACCGGCAGGTCCGGCAGCGCGAATGGCACGCGCGCCTCGGCGGAGGGCGGCGCATCGGCGGTTGCGGGCGGGCGGGCCACGATGACTTCCCCGGCGGTCAATTCGCCAATGTCGATCCGGCCGCGCAGCAGGGCCGAGCGGTTCCACTGCAACGCCACATCGCGCAGGGTCAGCCAGATCCCGTCATCATCGGCAATCGTCATCTCCTCGATCGTGGCGCGCGAAGAAATCGCCCCGGCAAAGCCCCGGATGCGCACGTCGCGCCCGGCATCCGACAGGTTGTCTTGCAGGAAGGACGCGATGAAGCCGACATCGCCCCCTTCGTCGCTCTGGGCGGAAGCGGGCAGCGATGCTGCCGCGAACATCACCATACTCAGCCATAGAACCTTCAGAAACCGCATCAAAACGCCTGCCCGATACCAATGTAAACCTGTAGCCCGTCGCCGGTCGCACCGCGCACCGGCATGCCCAGGTCCAGCCGGATCGGGCCGATGCTGGTCTTGTAGCGCAGGCCCAGCCCCGCGCCCGCATGCCAGTCAGACGTCCCGCCCAGGGCGTTTTCGCTGACATAGCCCGCATCTGCAAACGCCACGACGCCGATGGTCTCGGTGATCCCGGCGCGCATTTCCGCCGACAACGCCGCAAAGCCCTGCCCGCCCGACGTTACACCGCCAGAGGTGACGCCCAGCGATTCGAACGGTTGCCCGCGCACCGTGCCGCCGCCCCCCGAATGGAACAGATAGCCGCGCGGCGTCGCTGCCAGATCGGCCCCGAAGACCGCGCCGATCTGCGCCCGTCCCGCCAGTACGAACCGCTGGTCGGCGCCAAACGCCACATAGCTGCGCGCGTCCAGTTTGGTCTGAACACCGGAATCGGTGCCTTGCAGACCGATATAGGGCGTGACCCCGCCGGACACGAAAAACCCGCTTGTCGGGTCCTGCGCATCGTCGCGCCGGTCCCATTCGGCGGTAACCGGCAGGGCGATGGTCGCGAAATTCCGCCGCGTCGCGCGGTTTGGCCCGAAACGCGCCCGCTCATACTGATAGGACAGCCCGGCGGTGCCTGTAAGGTTTTCCGAAAAGATATGGCTCAACCCCGCCTGCACCGACGCGCGTTCGGCCTCATAATTACGTTCGTCCACGCTTTCCAGCACCGCACCAAAGGTCAGCGAGGTGTCGGGCGTGAAGGTCGCGGGCCGCGAGAAATCCAGCCCCAGCCGGTAATCCAGCCCGCCAACCTGTGCACCGATCCCGCCAACTTCGCCCTCGACCCGGAACCGCTCGGCCCCGCCCAGAAGGTTGCGGTGCAGCCAGAAGGCCGACAGGCGCACGCCATCCACGCTGTCGATCTCGGCCCCCGCACCGATGCGACGCGGCTGCGCCTCTACCAGCGTGGCATTGATGTCCAGCGAGCCATCGGGATTCGGGGTTTCCGCCTCGCGCAGCGCAACCGAGGCGAAAGTCCCCGTGCGGCGCAACCGTTCTGCGGCGCGGTCCAGATCGGCGGGCGCAAAGACCGCGCCACTGGGCAGGCCCGCGATCTCGACGATCCGGGCGGGGCGCGTGCGCTCCTGCCCGTCGGGGATCAGCGCGCCGAAATTCAGGCGCGGCCCGGGGGTGATGCGCACATCCACATCCAGACGCGCGCGCGCATGGTCGGCGGTGATGTCCTGCCCGGTCGGCTCGGCCTTGGCATGGCCGATGTCGCGCCAATCGGACACCGCGGCCTGCGCGGCATCGCGCACCACGGTGCTGCGCGCCGGCGCGCCAGAGACGAATTCATTGCCCGCCGGCGTGGTGCCGGGGGCCAGCGGGCCGATGTCCGCCTGCCCAAAGGTGAAGACCGGCCCCGGCGTGATCTGCACCGTGACCGCGCTGACGCTGGGCGGCGGCGACAGCGGGGACATGTCTGCGGCCTCCCGCCCGTCCAGCCGCACGCTGATGACTGGCGAATAATAGCCACGCGCATACATCACGCCGATCAGTCGGCCATATTCCGCGCGCGCGACCGAGAAAATTTCCAGCGGGTCGCGCAGCCCATCCCGTTCTGCCGCTGCCAGCAGCGAAGCGCCGCGCACGGCTTCGGTGACAGCCTCAGGCGCGTCGGGGACGGTGATGGTCAGGCTGTCCATCGCTTGCGCGGGCATCAGCCCCACGCACAGCATCACGCCCGTCGCCCCGGCAAGCCGGGTGCAAAGGTGACCATGAAAACCCGGCAAGGTCCGACGGGACAGAGGCAAAGTTAACTTCATAAGGATTGTGTGGCACGATCCGGCATCGGTCACAATGCAGTTCCCCTCTGTCCTGACGCGGAATTGACAATGCCCGGCGGTATCACGCCAGAAACCGGGCGCCTGGCGCCACTTTTCCCGGTCCAACGGCGTCAGGCCGGACCGCAGCCGCCCTCTTGACTTTTGTCTGCACCGCGGGGCAGTTAACACGTTAAACCAATTTTGCATAAACCCCTACCCGCATTGCCCGGCAACGGCCCCACGCCAGAACCCAATGGCACCGCCGCCGACCGCTGATGATGATGGAGCGCCCAATGTCCGCCCTGACCGATCAAGGACACACCCCGTCCCCCACCGGCGCACAACCGCCCGTATTAAAAACCAGTTACTTGGTTATTCTCGCGGTAAGTCTTTGCCATTTGATTAACGATGTCATGCAATCCCTGCTGGCGGCAATTTATCCGCTGCTGCAACAGGAATTCGCGCTCAGCTTCGGCCAGATCGGGCTGCTGACCTTTTCGTTTCAGGTCACGGCGTCGCTGCTGCAACCGCTTGTCGGGCTTTACACCGACAAGCGTCCGCTGCCCTATTCGCTGCCGGTGGGCATGAGCTCGACGCTGCTGGGGCTGGTCCTTCTGGCCCGCGCCGAAAGCTACCCGGCGTTGCTGGCGGGCGCGGCGCTGATCGGCATCGGCTCGGCGATCTTCCACCCCGAGGCATCGCGCGTGGCCCGCATGGCATCGGGCGGGCGCTATGGCACGGCGCAATCGCTGTTTCAGGTCGGCGGCAATTTCGGCACCGCCATCGGCCCGCTGATGGCCGCTTTCGTCGTGGTGCCGATGGGGCGGCCGTCGCTGGCGTGGTTCTCGGTCGCGGCGCTGACCGGCATGCTGATCCTGTCGCTGGTCGGGCGCTGGTACAGCCGCTATCAGCGCGCCAACAAGGGGCGGCCGGCGGCCAGCACCGCGCTGCGCTTTTCCCGACGGCGGGTGGTGCTGGCCATTATCGTGCTCGCGCTTCTGGTGTTCAGCAAGAACATCTACACCGCCAGCATCTCCAGCTATTACACCTTCTACACGATCGAACGTTTTGGCCTGAGCACGCAGCAAAGCCAGTTGATGCTGTTCCTGTTCCTTGGCGCCTTCGCGGCAGGAACCGTCATCGGTGGGCCCATCGGCGACCGGATCGGCACGCTGACCGTCATCTGGGTCAGCATCCTGGGCGTGCTGCCCTTCACCTTGCTGCTGCCCTATGCCGATCTGTTCTGGACCGGGGTCCTGTCGGTCATCATCGGGGTTGTCATGGCGTCGGCCTTCCCGGCAATCGTGGTCTTCGCGCAAGAACTCGTGCCGGGGCGGGTGGGCATGATCGCGGGCATTTTCTTCGGCTTCGCCTTCGGGATCGGTGGGATCGCAGCGGCCGTTCTGGGCATGGTTGCCGATGCGCGCGGCATCGCCTTCGTCTACCAGATCTGCGCCTTTCTGCCGCTGCTGGGCCTCCTGACCGCCTTCCTGCCACGCATGTCGGTTAATCCGCGCTGACCAATTCCCATGTCTGTGCCCCGCCCTGCATTGTCGTGCAGGGGTTCCGGTGCTATGTCCGCCTCTGCATAGCACATTCAAGGAGCCCGGCCCGATGCCGCAGGACTATATCATCAAGGACATCTCGCTTGCCGCCTATGGCCGCAAGGAACTGGACATTGCCGAAACCGAAATGCCCGGCCTGATGGCCCTGCGCGAAGAATTCGGCGCCGCCCAACCGCTGAAAGGCGCGCGCATCGCGGGCAGCCTGCACATGACGATCCAGACCGCCGTGCTGATCGAGACGCTGAACGCGCTTGGCGCCGATGTCCGCTGGGCCTCGTGCAACATCTATTCCACCCAGGACCATGCCGCAGCAGCGATTGCCGAAGGCGGCACGCCCGTCTTCGCGATCAAGGGCGAAACCCTGGAGGATTACTGGGCCTATACCGACAAGATCTTCCAGTTCGGCGGCGAAGGCGGCACCTGCAACATGATCCTCGATGATGGCGGCGACGCCACCATGTACATCTTGATCGGCGCACGGGTCGAGGCCGGCGAAACCGGCCTGATCGAAGTGCCCCAGTCCGAGGAAGAAGAATACCTCTTCGCCCAGATCAAAAGCCGCCTGGCCGCCAGCCCCGGCTGGTTCACCAGGCAGCGCGCCGCGATCAAGGGCGTGTCGGAAGAAACCACCACCGGCGTGCACCGCCTTTATGAGCTGCACAAGGCAGGCCAACTGCCCTTCCCCGCGATCAACGTCAACGACAGCGTCACCAAGTCGAAATTCGACAACAAATACGGCTGCAAGGAATCGCTGGTCGACGGCATCCGCCGTGCCACCGACACCATGATGGCAGGCAAGGTCGCCGTGGTGTGCGGCTATGGCGATGTGGGCAAAGGCTCGGCCGCCAGCCTTCAGGGCGCCGGCGCCCGCGTCAAAGTGACCGAGGTCGATCCGATCTGCGCGCTGCAGGCCGCCATGGACGGGTTCGAAGTCGTGCTGCTGGAAGACGTGGTCAAGACCGCCGATATCTTCATCACCACCACCGGCAACAAGGACGTGATCCGGCTGGACCACATGCGCGAGATGAAGGATATGGCCATCGTCGGCAATATCGGCCATTTCGACAATGAAATTCAGGTCGCCGCGCTGAAAAACCACAAATGGACCAACATCAAGGACCAGGTGGACATGATCGAGATGCCCTCGGGCAATCGCATGATCCTGCTGTCGCAAGGGCGTCTGCTGAACCTCGGCAACGCAACCGGCCACCCGTCCTTCGTGATGTCGGCCAGCTTCACCAACCAGGTGCTCGCGCAGATCGAGCTGTGGACCAAGGGCGATGAATACCAGCCCGGCGTCTACATCCTGCCCAAACATCTGGATGAAAAAGTCGCCCGCCTGCATCTGGACCGGATCGGCGTGAAACTGACCCAGCTCAACGCCGAGCAAGCCGCCTATATCGGCGTCGGCGCCGACGGTCCGTTCAAGCCGGAACACTACCGCTACTAAGTCACGCCGCAACGCGACGGGCGCCCTGGCAAAGCCAGGGCGCCCCCCCCGCTCGCCGCAGGCGCCTTGACGTCTTGGTACGCCCCCATACCCGCTGCCAAAGGCGCGATTGCAGCGACGGCCCACGCCAGAACCCACGGCTGACCAACGCCCCCTCCCCCCCACAAAACCCGCCACCACCACACGCGCCCCGGTATGTTCCCGCAACCGCCCCACGCCACAGGCCCCCGCCCGCCGCAGGCGCGTTTCCCGCAGGGAAAGCATGCACCCTCGGGTCTTCAGCACCCACGCCAAGCAACTCATCCCCAAAGTAATGATCCCGCCCGGCGAAGCGCTTGCGGCACCCGGGCCGCAGGCGCGGGTGCCGCCGCCCGCCCGCCGCAGGCGCTTTCGGACTCCGCCGCAGGCGCTTTCAGATTCCGCCGCAGGCGCTTTCGGACTCCGCCGCGCGCGCATCTTCCCAGCGACACCGTTGGCACGCCCCACGCATCCGGGCCTTTGCTTTTGCCGTGCATCAGGGCTAGACAGACCGGAACCACCAAGGCCAAAACCACCAAAGCCAAAGCCACCAAAGCCAGAACCACAAAGGGCTGCGCCATGACCTCGACCACCCCCGCCAAGAAACCCACCGTGCTCTGCATCCTCGACGGCTGGGGCCAGCGCGAAAACACCACCGGCAACGCGGTCGCTCAGGCCGACACCCCCACCTTCGACCGCGTCATGGCCACCTGTCCCCATGCGACGCTGATCACCCACGGCCCCGATGTCGGCCTGCCGCGCGGCCAGATGGGCAATTCCGAGGTCGGGCACACCAATATCGGCGCGGGCCGCGTCGTGGCGATGGACCTTGGCCAGATCGACCTCGCCGTGGAAGACGGCAGCTTCGCCACCAACCCCGCGTTGCAGGAATTCATCGCCAAGGTGCAGGCCGCCAAAGGCACCGCGCATCTGATCGGCGTCGTCTCGGATGGCGGGGTGCATGGCCATATCACCCACCTTCAGGCCGCCGTCAAAGCCCTCACCAGCGCGGGCGTGCCCGTGGCGATCCACGCCATCACCGACGGGCGCGACGTGCCGCCATCCTCGGCGCGCGGCTTCATGGCCACGCTGGCCGACAGCCTTCCCGCAGGGGCGCAGATCGCCACCGTCATCGGGCGCTACTGGGCCATGGACCGCGACACCCGCTGGGACCGGGTGCAGCGCGCTTATGACGCGATGGTGTCGGGCAAGGGCGAGGCCGCGCCCGATGCCGCCGCTGCCATAGATCAGGCCTATGCTGCCGGGCAGACCGATGAATTCATCGCCCCCACCGCCATCGCAGGCTACAGCGGTGTGCAGCCCGGCGACGGGCTTTTCTGCCTCAACTTCCGCGCTGACCGGGCGCGCGAAATCCTGTCGGCTCTGGCCGCGCCCGGCTTTGAGGGCTTTGAGACCGCGCACCGCCCCGATTGGTCCGCCGCCCTCGGCATGGTCGAATATTCCGACGCGCATAACGCCTTCATGGCCACCGCCTACCCAAAGCGCAAACTGGTAAACACGCTGGGCGCATGGGTCGCCGCCAAGGGCCTGCGCCAGTTCCGCGTCGCCGAGACCGAGAAATATCCCCACGTCACCTTCTTCCTCAACGGCGGCAAGGAAGCGCCCGAAAAGGGCGAAGACCGCGCCATGCCTAAAAGCCCCAACGTCGCCACCTATGACCTGCAACCCGAGATGTCCGCGCCCGAGGTGACTGACAAGCTGGTCGAGGCCATCGGCGCAGGCTACGATCTGATCGTGTGCAATTACGCCAACCCCGACATGGTGGGCCATACCGGCGATCTGGGCGCCGCCATCGCCGCGTGTCAGGCGGTGGACAGGTGCCTCGCCCGCGTGCTCGACGCATTGGACGCCGCAGGCGGCGCCATGCTGCTGACCGCCGATCACGGCAATTGCGAAATGATGACCGACCCCGAAACCGGCCAGCCGCACACCGCACATACCCTGAACCCCGTGCCGGTCGCACTGATCGGCGGGCCAGACGGTACGGGACTGGCAGCCGGGCGGCTGGCCGATGTGGCGCCCACCCTGCTGGACCTGATGGGCCTGCAGCAACCTTCTGAAATGACGGGCAAAAGCCTGCTGCGCCGCTGACCATGCGCACCCGCGCAACGCCGATCAACGCCAAACCCGGAATCGGGCTGCCCAATGTCGCTCAGCCTGACGGCGTCCTGCCCCGCGCCGCAAAGTCCTGCGCCCCATTGACCGCAACCGACCCAGGGGCGCGGGGTCAGCCCGCCATGACCGGCGCGCCTTGGCGTGCAGCATTTCCGGTAGCGGCTGACCCAACAAGGATTGACCCGGCAACACCTGACCCCAAAACGATGGGCCTCAGAACGGCTGACTCCAAAACAACAGGCCCCGAAACAACAGGCCCCAGAACAACAGGGCAAGACGCCGCCGACACCATCGCGACTGGCAAACGGGCGGCGGGCCCGAATGCAGGAAAAACCGGCACGAACACAGCAGGCGCAGGCAAACCAAGCGCGCCCAGCACGTCGCCCGCTGTGCCCCACCCACCGTATTGCGCGCCTCTCCGTCGCCGACCCGCAAGGCGCGGCGTGGCCGCCCTCCTCGCCCTCTGGCTGGGCCACAGCGCGCTTGCCACCCCCGCCGCCGCCGACCCTTCGGACCTGGCCCGGCAGGCGGCGCGCGCGCTGAACGACGCCACCGCCGCGCTGCAAGACGCCCGCAGCGCCGAAGACCGGGTTGCCGCGCTGACCCGCACCCTGTCGGGCTTTGAGGACGGGCTGGCCGCGCTGCGCACCAGCCTGCGCACCGTCACCCTGCGCGAAACCGCACTGGAACGGCAGTTCACCGCGCAAAGCGAAGAACTCGCGCGGCTTTTGGGCATGCTGATGGCGGTCGAACGCACCGGGGGGTCGCAAAACGGCGGGCCGCAGATCCTGCTGCACCCGGCGGGGCCATTGGGCACCGCACGGGCGGGCATGATGCTGGCCGATCTGACGCCCGCCATGGCCGCCCGCGTCGCCGAACTGCGCAATGATCTGGAGGAATTGCAGGCGCTGCATGCGGTGCAGAACACGGCGCTTGCCGCGCTGCAAACCGGGATGGAAACGGTGCAGGATGCGCGCTCGGACCTTGGCCTCGCGCTGTCGGAACGCAGCGACCTGCCGCGTCGGCTGACCGACGATCCCGTGACACTGGCGGTGCTGCTGGCAGGCTCGGACACGCTCGACACTTTCGCGCGCCAACTGGCCGCGACGACCGTGCTGGGCGACGTGCCCGCACCTGCGCCCTTCGCCCAGATGCGCGGCACCCTGCCCCTGCCGGTGCGCGGCACGTTGCTGCGCGGCGCGGGTCAGCCTGATGCCGCCGGGATCGCGCGCCCGGGCATCTTGATCGCCACCGCGCCCGGCGCGCTGGTCACCACGCCCGTAGCGGCCACCATCCGCTACGCCGGGCCGCTGCTGGACTACGGAAACGTGATTATCACTGAGCCGGATCAGGGCTACCTGATGATCTTGGGCGGAATGGAACAGGCTTATGGCAGCGCGGGCGATGTGTTGGAGGCTGGCGCGCCGCTGGGCTTCATGCCGCAACCCCAACCCGCCACCGGGTCCGCGCCCGGCGACACGGACACCACAGCGGGCATGCCGCTCTTGCAACAGGGAAACCGCAGCGAAACACTCTATGTTGAACTACGCAGCGACGGGAACACGGTTGACCCCGCCGACTGGTTCGCATTGAGTGGCGAGTGAACTTCCGGGGGCGTGTCGGATCGACCTCGTGCGCGCATCTCCGGGACACGCGGCCCCCCGACGCACCCGGGCCGCACGGGCAACACGGGCAAGGATGGCGAACCCGCACATCCGGCCCGCAAAACGACACCCGGGTGGCAACCACCCGATCTTGTAACGATGGGACCACGCGATGAACAGACTTGTATACGCGGCAATCGGCGGCATCATTGGCGGGGCCGTGCTGGCCACCCAGATCGCCGGGCCGCTTCTGGCGCAAGAGCAAAGCGAGAACCGCGACGTTTATCAGCAACTGGACCTGTTCGGCGACGTGTTTGAGCGCATTCGCGCGCAATATGTCGAGGATGTCGATGCCGCCGACCTGATCGAGGCCGCGATCAACGGCATGCTCACCTCGCTCGATCCGCATTCGGGCTACCTCAACAGCGACGCATTTGACGACATGCGCACCCAGACGCGCGGGGCCTTCGGCGGCCTCGGCATCGAGGTCACCCAAGAAGACGGCTTCGTGAAGGTCATCACGCCG
This sequence comes from Roseicitreum antarcticum, assembly GCF_014681765.1. Taxonomy (GTDB): domain Bacteria; phylum Pseudomonadota; class Alphaproteobacteria; order Rhodobacterales; family Rhodobacteraceae; genus Roseicitreum; species Roseicitreum antarcticum. The sequence continues at coordinate 2,623,018 of NZ_CP061498.1, read as the reverse complement.
ATGGACGGCACACCCGCCGATGATGCGGGCGTCGAACCGGGCGACCTCATCACCCATGTCGACGGCGAATCGCTGATGGGCCTGAACCTCGGGCAGGCGGTGGAACTGATGCGCGGCCCGGTCGGGTCGGAAATCATCATCACCGTGGTGCGCGAGGGCGAGGCAGAACCCTTCGACGTCTCCATCATCCGCGACACGATCCGCGTGCAGGCCGTGCGCGCCCGGGCCGAAGGCAGCACCATCGTGCTGCGCGTGACCACCTTCAACGAACAGACCTTCAACAACCTGCGTGACGGGCTCGAAGAACAAATCGAAGAACTGGGCGGCATCGACAATGTCGAAGGCATCGTGCTGGACCTGCGCAACAACCCGGGCGGGTTGCTGAACCAGGCGATCAGCGTCACCGACGCCTTCATCGAACAGGGCGAAATCGTCTCGACCCGTGGCCGCGGTGCCGCGGATGGTGAACGTTACAACGCCACCGCCGGCGATCTGGCGCAGGGCAAACCCATCGTCGTGCTCATCAACGCAGGCTCTGCCTCGGCGTCTGAAATCGTTGCGGGCGCCCTGCAAGACCACCGCCGCGCCATCGTCGTGGGCACACGCAGCTTCGGCAAAGGCTCGGTCCAGACGCTGATGCCCTTGCGCGGCGACGGGGCGATCCGGCTGACCACCTCGCGCTACTACACCCCGTCGGGGCGGTCGATTCAGGCCCTTGGCGTGTCGCCCGACATCGTGGTCGAACAACCCCGTCAGTCGGCCGAAGCTGCGGAAGAGATCACGCCCACCGTGCCGACCCGGTCCGAGGCCGATCTGCGCGGCAGCCTGGACAACGACAGCATGTCCGAGGATGAGCGGCGGCAACTGGAAGATGAGCGGCGCATCGTCGAGGAAACCGCCCGCCTGCGTGCCGAAGACTACCAACTGGCCTATGCGCTGGACATCCTGCACGGCCTCGCAGCCCTCAACCGCTGAACGCCGGGGGTGGGGCCGGGCTGTGCCCCGGTCCCACCCCGCTTCGCTTGCGCGTACGCCAGCCCGGCCCACCAGGATGACCGCGCCAAAGCGCCGTTGCCACTAAGGCCACAAGCGTCTAGGTCTGGGCCATTCCCACGCCCTCGAACATGGCCGGTACCCCCCATGACCCCAGACCAGATTGCCGCCCTGCCCTACCGCCCCTGCGTCGGCGTCGCGCTGATCAACCCCGAAGGACTGATCTTTGCCGGGCAGCGCATCGACAACGACACCCCTGCCTGGCAGATGCCCCAAGGTGGCGTCGATCCGGGCGAGGCCCCCGATGCCGCCGCGCTGCGCGAATTGTGGGAAGAAACCGGTGTCACCGCCGATCTGGTGACCCCGCTGGCCCAGACCGGAAACTGGCTGACCTATGACCTGCCCCACGACATCGTACCGCGCATCTGGAAGGGGCAGTTCCGGGGACAACAGCAATTGTGGTTCGCGTTTCGCTACCTTGGCCGCGACGATCAGATCCGCATCGACACCGAACATCCCGAATTCTCGCACTGGCGCTGGATCAGCGCCAGCGAGATGCTGGCCAGCATTGTCCCCTTCAAACGCGCGATCTACGCCGAGGTGACCGACCAGTTCCGCGACCACCTGGCCTGAGGGCGCAAACCGCCGCCCGCCACATGCGCGACAGGGGCCGCCCCACGCCCCCGGAACCAAATTTTATTTCACAAATGCAGCATATTGCGTTGGCGCGATAAAACGGGCAGGTTCCGCCGCGCAACGCCACGGCAAAAGGGACACCACATGCGGCTTGGCATCGCCTTTCTTTTGCTCGGATATGTCCTGAGCCAGTTCTACCGCGCCTTTCTGGCCGTGCTGGCACCGATGCTGCTGGCCGATACCGGCGCGGGGCCGGATGATCTGGCGCTTTCCTCCGGGCTGTGGTTCCTGGCGTTCGCCGCCATGCAGATCCCGGTCGGCTGGGCGCTGGACACCCATGGGCCGCGCCGCACGACATCGCTGCTGCTGGCCGTGGGCGGCGGCGGCGGGGCGTTGGTCTTTGCGGCGGCACAGGGCCCGATGACCCTGCACCTCGCCATGATCTTGATCGCGGTAGGCTGCGCACCGGTACTGATGGCCGCCTATTACATCTTCGCGCGCACCTATTCGGCGGCGATCTTTGCCACCCTGGCGGGCACGATCATCGGCGTTGGCTCGCTTGGCAATGTCGCGGGCGCGCTGCCGCTGGCCTGGGCGGCCGAGACCTTTGGCTGGCGCGGCACCGTGGCCGGGCTGGGTATCATCACGCTGGGCATCGCGGCGGCCGTCTATGCCACCGTCCAGGACCCCCCCCGCGTCGCATCCGCCGATGGGCAAAAAGGCTCCCTGCTGGACCTGCTGCGCCTGCCCGCGCTGTGGTTCATCTTGCCCCTTCTCTTCGTGAACTACGCCCCGGCGGCAGGCCTGCGCGGGCTGTGGCTGGGCCCGTTCTATGCCGATGTCTACGGGGCTGGCACCGCGCAGATCGGGCTGGCCTCGCTGGTCATGGCGGGGGCGATGGTGCTGGGCAACTTCGCCTATGGCCCGCTGGACCGGGTGTTTCACAGCCGCAAATGGGTGGTCTTTGGCGGCAACGCGATGGGCGCGGCCTGCCTGCTGACTCTGGCGGCGTTCCCACTGTCGGGCTTCTGGCCCACGGCGCTGCTGTTCGCGGGCATCGGCTGCTTTGGCGCCTCCTTCCCGTTGCTGATGGCGCATGGCCGCAGCTTCGTGCCGCCGCATCTGCTGGGGCGCGGCGTGACCCTCTTGAACCTCTTTGTCATCGGCGGCGCGGGGGCGATGCAACTGGCCAGCGGCGCGGTGCACCGCGCGGGCCCGGGTGGCGTGGCCTCGTACCAGACGCTGCTCCTGTTCTTCGCGGTGCCGCTGGTGGTCGGGCTGACGATCTACCTGTTCAGCACAGACCGCACGGACTGAACGCACGGGACTGACCGCACGGGACTGACCGCCATTGCCCCCCCAGAAGGACCGCCGCCCCCCGACATGCCCCTTTAATATCCTGCGGATTTCCGCTAGGCACCCTTCCAACTGAAGTTTAGGAGGCCATAATGGGCTACAAGATCGTTGTCGTCGGTGCCACCGGGAATGTGGGCCATGAAATGCTGAACATCCTGGCAGAGCGCGAGTTTCCCGTGGATGAAATCGCCGCGCTTGCGTCGCGCCGGTCCATGGGGACCGAGGTCAGCTTTGGCGAACGCACGCTGAAATGCCAGGATCTGGAGCATTTCGATTTCACCGGCTGGGACATCGCGCTGTTCGCCATCGGGTCGGATGCAACGAAGATCTACGCACCAAAGGCCGCCTCGCAGGGCTGTGTCGTCATCGACAACTCCTCGCTCTACCGCTACGACCCCGACGTGCCGCTGGTCGTGCCCGAAGTGAACGCCGAGGCCGTGGACGGCTACAAAAAGAAAATGATCATCGCCAACCCCAACTGCTCGACCGCGCAGATGGTCGTGGCGCTGAAGCCCCTGCATGACCGCGCGCGCATCAAACGCGTCGTGGTCAGCACCTACCAATCGGTGTCGGGCAGCGGCAAGGAAGCGATGGATGAGCTGTGGAACCAGACCAAAGGCATGTTCGTGCCCGGTCAGGAAGTCGCGCCAAAGGTCTACCCCAAACAGATCGCCTTCAACGTGATCCCGCATATCGACGTGTTCCTGGACGATGGTTCGACCAAGGAAGAATGGAAAATGGTCGCCGAGACCAAGAAGATCATGGATAAATCCATCAAGGTCACAGCCACCTGCGTGCGCGTGCCGGTCTTCGTCGGCCATGCGGAATCCATCAATATCGAATTCGAGGATTTCCTCGATGATGACGAAGCCCGCGACATCTTGCGCGAGGCCCCGGGCATCATGGTGATCGACAAGCGCGAAGACGGCGGCTACATGACCCCCGTCGAATGCGTCGGCGATTATGCGACGTTCATCAGCCGCATCCGCCAGGACAGCACCATCGAGAACGGCCTGAACATCTGGTGCGTCAGCGACAACCTGCGCAAAGGCGCCGCCCTGAACGCGGTGCAGATCGCCGAAACCCTGGGACGCCGCTGCCTGAAAAAGGGCTAAGGCCCAACCGGACCGGAACCGCTTGAACCCGGCCCGAAACCCTGTCGCGCAAAGGTGGAAACCGCCCTTGCGCGACATTCGAAAACGATACACCGGCGCGGGTTGCGTCGATGTGCGCCCAGCGTGCGCCGTGGGTTTGTCGCGCCTTGGCGCCCTCCGGCACGATCCGCCCCAACCCAGCGGCATCTTGCCTGTCCCACGCCTTCACGGAACCGCGACTTGCTTTTGCGCCCCCCGCGCTATGGTATGCGGGGTACACAACGAAGGGGAATCTTCCATGCCTGCGAAAACTGCAACTGCATCCAAGCCGACCCACACCCCCACCCTGACCGCGCTGACCGGCGGCACCGCTATCGCATTGGTGGCCATCGCGCTGGCCTCGGCGGCGGGGGCCGACACGGTGGATTACGCCATCGACGGCACCGATTATCAGGGCTACATCGCCATGCCCGAGGGTGAGGCGCTTGGCACCGTGCTGATCGTCCACGACTGGGACGGCGTCAACGACCATGAGATCGCGCGCGCCGATGCGCTGGCCGAAGCGGGCTATGTCGGCGTTGCCATCGACCTTTATGGGACCGATGCCGTGCTGGAAGGCATGGACGACTACCGCCGCGAAACCGGCGCACTTTATGCCGACCGCACCGAATTCCGCACCCGCCTTGCAGGGTCGATCGCCGCCGTCGCCGCGATGGAGGGCGTTCCGCAGAACATGGTCATCACCGGCTATTGCTTCGGCGGTGCCGCAGTGCTGGAGGCCGCACGCGCGGGCATGGATCTGGACGGTTTCGTAAGCTTCCACGGCGGCCTTGGCACGCCCGACGGGCAGGGTTACGCCGACACCACCGCACCGGTGCTGGTGCTGCACGGCTCCGCCGATCCGGTATCAGGCATGGGCGATCTGGCCGCGCTGATGGATGAATTGCAGGCCGCAGGCGTAACCCATGGCGCGGAAATCTACGGTGGCGCGCGCCACTCGTTCACGGTCGAAGGCTCGAACGACTGGGATCCGGCCGCCAATGCGAAGGCCGAAGCCGCGCTGATGAACTTCCTCGACACCAACCTGTGACGGGTCTTGGGGCGCGCGCGCGGCACCGCCCACGCGCGCCCCAACCACGCCCCAACCACACAGCGACGTCGTCGGTGCACGGTCGCGCCTCGACCACCGCGCGGACACGCTCTATTCCAGCCACAGACGTGCAATATCCGACCGGGCACCGCCCCGGCCAAACCGCTGCGCCAGGAATGCGGCGCTGCGCAGTGACCGTCGGCCTTCACGGCGCGCAAAGAGCGCGCGCATCCTGAGCCTACGCGACGTGCCATTCCGGCGATGCGGCGACCAGTTCGACCGTGTTGCCGTCCGGGTCCCGCGTGAACAGGCCCCGCCATCCGGCCCAGGCAAATTCCTGGAACCGCGCGTCATAGCCTTCCTGTACCAGCCAGCCAGCGGCGGCATCCTGCTCATCCCACGGCAGGCTCAACGCAAGATGGTGCAGCGATGATCGAAGCCCGGCCTGCACCGGAACCGCCGCATCGCCCGTGGACATCGACACACTGGGCGTCTGGTCGGCAAACAGCGCCAGCACCGCGACATGCCCGCCAAAACTGTCCCCCAGATGGTAGAAGGCAATCCCGTCCCCATACCCGCCGCGCGCGCCCGGCCTCATGCGCGAAAGGCCCAGCACGCGGCCATAGAAATCCTGCATTGCTGCAAAATCGCGGCAACGGATCGCAATTTCCCCCAGCGCGCGGGGCCGAAATGGTCGTTCAGTCATTCTGTCCCTCCTCGAAACTGGCCGTCAGCATGCGTGTTTGCAACCACGGCGCGGTAAGACGTCTCTCAACGCTTTACACCCTATACCGCCCGCTCAGACAACACTGAAAGCGCAGCAGGGGGGCCGCGCCCTCCGGCGTGAACCCCGCGCGGGGCGCGAACGCTTGGGAAGATGCCAAACCTGGGGAGGGTCTCACGGGATCGCAGAGGTCTGATGTGCGGGACGAAGCGGAAGGTCGCACGGGCCGGATGGTTCGCGACTGCACCGACGCGATATCGGCAAGCCGCAACGAAAGCTCTGCTCTCGCTGCGGGTGCGAAATGCGAAACGCGAAACGCAGTTCACGAAAGCGGTCGCTGGCTTCAGGGTATTCTTATCCGGCCCGTGGATATCTGGACAGCAGAGCCGCCGATACGCACCGCAGCGAGCGCGTCGTCATGCATCACGGCGCGCGCCTGAATTTCTGAACGGCGCCCCATTTCGACGCCCTGTGTGACTTGGATGCGTGGGTCCAAGCGCGCGTTGTAGTAGCCATGACGCGCCAGAAGGCCGACAAAGGTTACGACGGCTGATCCGGTTGCCGGGTCCTCTGGCGTCCCACCGGCGGGCGAGAACATCCTGGCACGGAACTGATGATCTGAGTCCGCCACGAACAGCCAGGCGCTGATCGTACCCGCGTGTTCGGTCAGTTTCTCCCAATCAGCTCCTGTCGGTCTGGCCCGCCCGAGCGCGGCACGCGTCGCAACAGGAACCAGAAGGTAGGACGGCCCGGCCTGCCAGACTTCGGGTGCTTTCAAGATCGGGCTGCCGATATCGCCGGGTTCAAGCCCGAGGGCTCGCGCAGTCAGCGCGATGTCGTCTATTTGGCAGGTTCGCTCCGGTAGAAGCGGGGCTGTAAATTCAGCCGACACTCTGCCATTGGTCATTCGGACGATAACGGGAACGGGACCCGCGTTCTCTTCAAGGGTCATTTCGACCGTGGAATCGCGCGTCGTTCCGGCCAATCCCGAAAGGTAGATCGCACAGCCAATGGTCGGGTGACCGGCGAAAGGTATCTCTGCTTTCGGAAAGAAGATGCGCACCTTCGCCTTGTTCGCTGCATTGTCCGGTCGCATGACAAAAATCGTCTCGGAGAGATTAAGCTCACGCGCGATCGTCTGCATCTGCGACGTCGTGAGACCTTCCGCCTGCGGCACGATCGCAAGCGGGTTTCCCAGGAATGGCGTATCGGTGAACACATCGTAGGTGATCAATTCGAGCATGGATCAGATACCTTCTGAGACTTGGGGGCCAAGCAACCGCCACCAAAACAGCTTCAGAAGTATGAAACCGATTTGCAAGGCTTGTACGCATTGCACGCGTGGCGATCCTCTCTGCCAGCCTATCGAATGTCGGGAATGGGCGCTGCGTGGCAGCAAGCCATGTATGGGGCGAAAATTGTATGCAATCGCTTCCCATGTTGTCGCGGCAGGTCTCTTTCCCTCTTTTCGGCTCGGCTTCTTGGGGCTGGAAAGGGCTGCACGCGGCCACCACCTGCACCACCACGGCCCGCCGTCACATGCTATCCTCAACCCGGAACCCTTCGGGCACGCCGTCCACGCCCAGCACCAGATCGGCCATCACATGCGCAAGTTTCGGCGCCATGCCAAAGCCGATCTTGAATCCGCCGTTCAGCACAAAATGCCCGGGCCGTCCGGGCCATGCGCCCAGCATCGGGGCGCGGGACCGGGCGCGGGGGCGCACCCCGGCCCAGCGTTCCAGCACGCGCGCCCCCGCCAGCGCCGGGCAGGCCGCGACTGCCCGCGCCAGCAGCGCGTCGCACCCCGCGTCGGTGCTGATGGGGTCGTCAAACACCCGTTCCGACGTGCTGCCAACCGCCACGGTGCCATCGGCATGGGGAATGATGTGCAGCCCATCGGCAAAGACCTGCGGGCAATCGGGCGCGCTGAAATCCAGCAGCAGCGCCTGCCCCTTCACCCCGCCGCCCATATCACGGCCCAGATCGGCGGACAGATCGCGCAGACCCGCATCGCCGCTGGCCCAGACGACCGGCCCGCGCGCGCCCGCCAGCCGCGCGGCCATCCACGCCGCCGCTGCGCCGGGCGGAATGCCGCCCTCTTCCACCACACCGCCCAGCGCCCGCACCGCCGCTGCCAGGGCACCCACAGCCCGGCGCGGATGCAGCCGCGCGCTCAGGCTGTCCACCACCACGATGCCTGACGGGCTGACCACGCCCAGCCCCGGCGCATCGCCCACCGGCAGCACGTGCCAGTCCGCAAAGCCTTCCCACAGCGCCTGCGCGCCCCCGGCCCGGGCGCGCGCCGCCTCGACCGCGCCCGGCCCCAGTGGCTGCACCCGGCCCAGCCGCGCATAGCCCGGATCAACCCCCGACACGTCCGCCACGCCTGTCCAGAACCCCTGCGCCATCCGCAGGCTGTCAAACTGAAACGCCTTCTTGGCATTCCAGTTTTCCGGCACATGCGGGGCCAGCGCGCCAACGATCCCGCCGCTGGACCCCGCGCCCACCGCGTAAGGCTCCAGCACCCGCACCTGTGCGCCGCGCAGCGCGCAAACATAGGCCAGCGACAGGCCAAAGACCCCCGCGCCGCAGATTGTCACCTCACCGCTTGTCATTTCCCTGCCCCCGCTGCATGGTCTGTTCCGGTATCCCGTCTAGGGCATTCGCCGCCGGGGAACCAGCCAGCCCGCAAGGATGCGACAGACTGCCCCTCGACGGCGCGCCCCCGTTGCCGCGACGCGACCACCATAAAGCTACCCCCGCCCTCCACAGGACCCGCCCCCCACAGGACTCCCCCCGATGACCCCGCAAGCAGAGATCGACTGGCGCGACACCATCATCCCCGTGTCGCGGCGCTTTGACGATCCGTATTTCTCGGTCGCCGACGGTCTGGCCGAAACCCGCCATGTCTTCCTGACCGGCAACGGCCTGCCGCACCGCCTGCGCGACGGGTTTCACATCGCCGAACTGGGCTTTGGCACCGGGCTGAACCTGCTGGCGCTGGCCGAAATCGCTGCGGCCACCCCCGGCACCCTGCATTTCACCAGTTTCGAGGCCTACCCCTTGGCCGCCCCCGACATGGCCCGCGCGCTGGCCGCTTTCCCCGCGCTGGACGCGGGCCCCCTGCTGGCGGCCTGCGCCGACATGCCCGGCGCGCGCCACCACTTCACCTTGCACAACATTCAGGTCACGCTCATCTTCGGCGATGCCCGCGCGACCCTGCCCTTGTGGGAGGGGCGCGCCGACGCGTGGTTCCTCGATGGCTTTTCCCCGGCAAAGAACCCCGAGCTTTGGCAACCGGACCTGATGGACCACGTCGCCCGCCACACCGCACCGCAGGGCAGCTTTGCCACCTATACCGCCGCCGGTTTTGTCCGCGCGGGTCTGGCGCAGGCTGGCTTTACCGTCACACGACAGCCCGGCCACGGGCGCAAACGCCACATGACGACCGGAGTGCTGCCATGATCGCCCAGAACACCCGCGCAGGGATCCTCCTGATGATCGCAACCACCATGGTCTTCGCCATGTCGGACGGCGTGTCGCGCCATCTGGCGGGCGAATACAACGTCTTCATGGTCATCATGATCCGCTATTGGTTCTTCGCGGCATTCGTCATTGTCGTGGCATCGCGGCAGGCGGGCGGCATAAGACGCGCCGCCGCCACGCGCCAACCCCTCGTGCAGGCGTTTCGCGGCTTTTTGCTCGCGATAGAGGTCTGCGTGATGGTCACGGGCTTCGTCATCCTTGGCCTTGTCGAGAGCCATGCGGTCTTTGCGGCCTATCCGCTGCTGATCGCGGCGCTGTCAGGTCCGGTGCTGGGTGAGCGTGTGGGCTGGCGGCGCTGGCTTGCGATCTTCGTAGGCTTCATCGGCGTGCTCATCATCTTGCAACCGGGCGTGCGGGTATTCCAGCCCGCCGCCCTCATCCCGCTGGCGGCGGCCCTCATGTTCGCGCTCTATGGCCTGCTGACGCGCTATGTCGCCCGGCAAGACAGCGCGGCCGTCAGCTTCTTCTGGACCGGCACGGTCGGGGCCGTCACCATGACCTGCGTGGGCCTGTGGTTCTGGGAGCCGATGGCGATCACCGACTGGGGCTGGATGCTGGCGCTCTGCGTCACCTCGGTGCTGTCACACGGGCTGCTGATCAAGGCCTATGAACTGGCCGAGGCCAGCGCCGTGCAACCCTTCGCCTACCTGCAACTCCCCTTCGCCGCCGCCATCGGGCTGACGGTCTTCGGCGAGGTGCTGCAACCCCATGTCGCGCTTGGCACCGCCGTTGTCGTCAGCGCCGGGCTGTTCACCCTGTGGCGCGCGCGCAAGGTGAAGGAAGGGGCGTCTTAGGGCGCGGGGCGCCTCCCTGTGGCAAACGCCCGGTCGACATAGATCTTGTCCCCGGTAGAAGGACACCCAAAGCCCGCAACCGCGCGGCAAAAGCCGGACACGCCCCCCGCTCTAGGCCACATCGAACACAGCCATCTGCGATGCGCCCCCAAACTCTGGATGCCCGCCCGCGATGTCGTGCAGCGCCACGCCATAGCCATTGCGCGCCGCCACGCCCCCCGCCCAGTCGCCAAACTGCCTGCGGTTCCATTCGAACCTGTGGTCAGGGTGGCGGAACCTTGTGGGCGGCACGCCCAGCAGGTGGTTGAATTCCACATTGGGCGTCGTGACGATCACCCGCGCCGGGCGAAATGTTCCGAAAACCGCGCGCTCCAGCAAGGGCAACTGACGCGGCGCAAGGTGTTCGATCACCTCGATCAGTCCCGCACAATCAAAGCCCGCCAGCGGCAAGCCCGCGTCCAGCACCGACCCCTCGCGCAACGCCACCCGCCCGGCCAGATCCGCGCCCTGCCCATCGCGCCAGCGCCGCGCCTGTTCCAAAAGCGCCCCGGACTGGTCCACCCCGGTAATCGCGACCGCGGGGCGCAACGCCGCCAAGGCCCGCAGCATTGCGCCCTCGCCACAGCCCAGATCCAGCACGGCGCGCGGCGCGCAGGCCGCCACATGCGCCATCACCGCCGCGATGCGTTCACCATGCCACCAGCTTGGCGCCGCCTGCCCCTGCCGCATCAGGCCCCGCCCGCGACACGGTCCTGCATCCGGCCCACCGCACGCCGCGCACCCAGCCAGACCGCCAGCGCACCCGCCAGCCATGCCAGCGCCGTCAGCACAATTGCGCCCAGCGCGAAGACCACCAGCGCCGCGCGCGCCGGTGCCATGTCCGGCAGCAGGGGCGAAACGCCTGCCCACACGGGAATCCACACCGCACCCGTCACCATCACATGCCCCAGGGTCGCGGCGAACAGCGCCAGCAGCGCCCCCGCCAGCGCCAAAGGCACCATGCCCGCAACACCCTGCCCCCCGCGCGGCAGCCGCAGCGACCGGCGCACCGACCCCGCCAGCCGCCCAAGGTCATGCCCCACGCCCAGCATCGCGGGCACGACCAGCAGCACCAGCACCATGCCAAAGCCAAGGCCATAAACCAGCGTGATGACCGTGGGCTTCAGGAACTCGGCCTGGCTCGACCCCTCGAACAACAGCGGCGACAGGCCCAGCACAGTCGTCAGCGTGGTCAGCAACACCGGGCGCAGCCGGTCGCAGGCCGCATCGACGATGGACGGCAGCAACCCGCGCTCCTGCGCATATTCATCCACCGTGGTCACCAGCACGATGGAATCGTTGATGATGATCCCCACCATGCCGATCAGCCCGACGATCGAGAACAGCGACAGCGCCATTCCCCAGGCCGCATGCCCATAGATCGCCCCGATCAGCCCAAACGGGATCACCGCCATCACCACCATGGGACGCAGCCAACTGGAAAACACCCATGCCAGCGTCAGATAGATCGCCAGCAGACACAGCATCACGCCATACGCGGCATCCGACAGGAATGCCTGCTCTTGCTCGGCCAGCCCCGACAGCCGGGTTTCCACCCCGAAATCGGCACGCAGCATCGGCAGGATCTCATCTTCCAGCAACAGCAAGATCTCGCGCGCGCGGGCGGGATCATCCTCGGACAGATCGCCCGACACGGTGACGATGCGCAGCCCGTTTTCCCGCCGGATGGTCGAGAACCCCTGACGCTCTTGCACCGTCACGATATCGCCCAGCGGCAGATACTGCCCCGACGCGCTGCGCAGCAGCGTCGTTTCCAGGAAATCGGCGGTCTGCTCGGCCTCGGGCAATTCGACGCGGATCACAGCCTCGCGCAGCCCGTCGGGGAAACTCGCCGCCTCGATCCCCGACAGCCGGTGGCGCAGGTCGCGCGCCAGCGCATCGGTGGAAAAGCCCAGCGCCTGCCCCTGCGGCGTCAGTTCCAGAACCAGTTCCGCCTTGTCATAGGGCAGACTGTCTTCCAGCGCGGTAATCTCGGGGTACGGCGCCAGCGCGGTCTTCAGCGCCTCGGCGGCGGCCTTCAGCGTGTCTGAATTGCTGCCCGACAGATCCACCGACAGGCTGTCGCCCCCCGGCCCCTGCCCCCAACTGCGGAAACTGAACTCTTCCAGCCGGGGATGCGGGCGCACCTCGTCTTGCAAGGCGCTGGTGAACTCGAAAGACGAAAACGACCGGAAATCGGCATCCACCAGATCGATCGAGATCGCACCCAATAAATCCGGCCCCTTGTTTTCCGCCGAGGCCAGCGGCCGCCCCGAATTGCCGCCGATCTCGGCCATCGCGTAAACCACCGGGTTGGTGCCGTCCTCGGCCGCGTAGCGTTCGGCCAGTGCAGCCGTGGCGCGCTGCAACTCGCGCACCATCTCGATGGAATCTTCGCGCGTGGCACCCGGGACCATGGTGAAATTGCCCGTCACCGACCCTTGCTCGGGCGAATTGAAGAACCGGAACGGCACATTCCCGTTAATGATCTGCGCGCCCTGCATCGCCAGCAACGCGACCAGCCCCGCCAGCACCGGATAGCGCATCTGCACAACCAGCCCCATCACGGGCCGGAACGCGCGGTCGCGCACCCATTGAAACCCCCGGTTCACCTGCCGCGACGGCCAGTCGTACCAATGCTCCTTTGCCGCGCCGACCAACGCATGGTGCATATGGTTGGGCAGGATCAGGAAGCATTCGACCAGCGATGCCAGCAGCACGGCGATCACCGTCAGCGGAATATCCGCAATCAACGTGCCGAACCGTCCGCCGATCACCGTCAGCGCGCCAAAGGCGATGACGGTGGTGATCGTCGCCGCCAACACCGGCTGCGCCATGCGGGTGGCGGCGTTTTCCGCCGCCTGCGCGGGGGATTCGTGCAATTCGCGGTAGCGGTAATCGGCGTGTTCCCCCACGACAATCGCATCGTCCACCACGATGCCCAGCGTGATGATCAGCGCAAAAAGCGAGATCATGTTGAAGCTCAGGCCCATCAGGTACATTGCCGCCACGGCGGCCAGCATCGCCACCGGAATGCCCGCCGCCACCCAAAAGGCAGTGCGCGTGTTGAGGAACAGGAACAACAGCACGACCACCAGCCCCAACCCCATCACCGCATTGGTGACAAGGATATTCAGCCGGCCCGAGATCACCTCGGCCCGGGTGCTGGTCAGGTCGATGCTGACGCCTTCGGGCAGCGACAGCACCATCTCATCGGCCACGCGCTGCACGATGTTCTGGATGTCGATGGCGTCGCCGCGTTCTGATCGTTGCACCTCCAGCGTCACCGCAGGGCTGTCACCGACGAAATAGGCGCGGTCGCGGTCCACCGCCCCCGCGCTGACACTTGCCACGTCGCCCACCGTCAGGCTGGACCCATCGGGGTTCGACCTCAGCGCAAGTGCTGCAATATCCGCAACCCCGCGCCGGTCGGTGCCGGTGCGGATGCGCGCGGTGCCGCTGGCCAGATCGCCCGTGGGATCGGCAAAGGTGCCCGCGCCGATAACCTGCGCGATCTCGGCCATGGAGACATCATATTGCACCAGATTGCGCGACGGCACCTCGACCCGAATTTCCGGTGCGGCAACACCCTCGACCGAGGTCCGCGTGACCCCCTCCGCGTAGAGCCGCGCGGTGAATTCATCGGCAAAGAGCGCCAGTTGATCGACCGAAACCGGGCCGGTTATCACCACATTCGTCACCCGCTCGCCCCAGTTCGAGCGTCGGATGCGGGGGTCTTCCGCGCCTTCGGGCAGGGTGCCTGCGGTGTCCATCGCGTCCTGAACATCCGTGGCCGCGCGGCCCATGTCCCAGCCGCTTTCAAACTCCAGCGAGATGGTGGCGCGTCCCTCGCTCGCGCGGGCCGAGGTCTCGGTCACCCCCTCCACCGCGCTCAGCGCCGGGACCAGAACCTGCACGATCCCCGCATCCACATCCCCCGCCCCGGCACCGGGCCAGCTGACCGTGGTGGTGATGCTGTCGACCACCACATCGGGAAAGAACTGCGCCCGCATATTGGGAATCGCCACGATCCCCGCTGCCAGCATCAGCACCAACAGCAGGTTCGCCGCCGTGCGGTGCCGGGTAAAGTACCGAAACACCCCCAACGCACGCACCCGCAAATGCTGCGCCGGGCCAGCGGTGGCGGGGCCGGGGGTGCCAGTAACACCCCCCGCGCCAGTATTCCCCGGCCCAGTATTCCCCGGCCCAGTACCCGCTGCGGTGGCGCTTTCGACTGCCTGGCCGGTGTCAGGCGCGTCGCCTGCCGCCGCACCCTTTGGCACCCCATCTGCCGGATGCTGCGGTGTGTCATTGCCCTGCGTCATGCCTCAGCCCCCCTGCCGGGGCGCGCCGCCGCCGCCCTGTTCCACCCGCTCGATCACCCGCGCGGGCACCTGATCTTGCGACAATTGCGCAAGGATGCGGCTGCGCGCCTGCGCGGGAATGGCCGCATTGCCTTCCACCAGCGCGATCAGCCGCGCGCGATGCGCGGGGTCCAGCGTGACCAGCGACGCGGCAGGGGCAGCAGCCCCCGCGCCATTGCGCGCAGCCCCCGTGGGCCGCGCAGTATCCGACCCCGCCCGATCACCACGCGCTGCCTCCGACCCCTCGGCACCGGCGGTCTCCGCCGTCGCATCCCCCGCAGAAGACCCGGCCGCTTCCAGACCGGCATCAGGCGGCACATCGCCGCCCGCCCCGTCTTGCCGCAGCACCCGCACGGCGATCCCCGCGCCCAGCATCGGGCCGCGTTCTGTCACCACATCGCGGCCCGCAAGGTTTCCGACCCGCACGATCACCGCGTCACCCTGACGGCGCAGTACGTCGACCGTCGCCGCCTCCAGCCGGTCTTCAGCCGTCACCACCAGCACCTCGTCGCCCGCACCCAGCGCTGTGGCAGGCAGCATCGCCACGCCCTCCAGCGCCGGTTCATGCACCGCGACGCGCACGAAATCGCCCGGCCGGAACCCCCGCGCGGCATCCATCCGCGCATAGATCAGCCGCCCCGACTGCCCCTCGCCCACGCTGGCGCTGACCCGGTCCAGCACGCCACCGCTGACGATCTGCGTGCCCGACACATCCAGCGACACATCCACCGCAAGGGGCAGCAATGCCCCTTCCGTATCCAGCAACCGCAGATATTGCGCGGTCGAGACTCTGAACGCGATTTCCAGATCATCGGGGTCGATCAACTGGCCGATCTGCTCATTCCCGCCGACAAGACCGCCCGCGCTGACCGCAACATCGGCCAGCGTGCCGTCGAACCCGGCGCGCAGCACGGTATCGGCCAGCCGCCGCTCGGCCTCGTCCAGAGAGATGCGTTGCCGCGTCAGCGCGGTTTCCGCCTGCGCCACGCGGGCCACCGCCTGCGCCTCGGCCTGACGGCGCGCCACCAGCGACTGCCGGGCGGACGATGCCGCAAGCTCTGCCTCTTCGGTCGCGGCATCGGTGCTGACCCCGCGCGCAGCCAGATCCTGCCTGCGCACCAGCGCGCGCTCACGCAGGGCCGCCTGATCGCGGGCCGCCGCCACATCTTCACGCGCCAGTTCGCGCGCCGCCACCGCATCGCGCAATTCGGCTTCCGCCCGCGCCAGATCGGACGCGGTCAGATCCCGCGCCGCCGTCGCATCCGCCGGGTCCAGCCGCACCAGCACCTGCCCCGCCGCAACCTGCGCGCCGTCCTCGAACCCCGGCGCCAGATATTCCACCCGGCCGGCAACGGCGACGCGCAGATCCAGCGCGCGCCGCGCCCGCACCTCACCAAAGGTGACCAGTTCGGGCGCGATCGCCCCCGGCGTCAGCGTCGCCACCGGCACGGTAAACACCCGCTCGCGCGCCGTGCGCGGCCGGTCGCCCGCCTGCGCGCGCTCCTCTGCCGCCTGCATGACGGTATAGCCCGCATAGGCCAGCAACCCCAGGCTCAGCGCCATGAACAACAGGCCCAGCAGGCTGCGCGTCAGAAATCTCATATGGGTCTCACCTCTGGCCGCATCTGGGCCTGACAACGGGATGCGCCGTCATGGCGCGGTAAGGGGCAGGATACGGGGCACGCGATACGGAGGGCCGCGCCCCGCGCAAGATCATCCCCCCTTATACGCAGCGCGCCGTCACTTCCGTCGCAGATGTTCGTCCAGCCGTGGAAAAATCTCGACAAAATTGCAGGGCCGGTGCCGGATGTCGAATTGGAGCGCCAGAATCTCATCCCACGCATCCTTGCACGCCCCGGGCGAGCCCGGAAGCGCGAACAGATAGGTCCCGCCTGCCACACCCGCACAAGCGCGTGACTGCACCGCCGATGTGCCGATCTTGCGCATCGAGACGATGGTGAACACGGTCCCGAATGCCTCGATCTCTTTCTCATAGACATCGCGATGCGCCTCCACGGTCACATCGCGGCCCGTCAGCCCGGTGCCGCCGGTGGTCAACACCGCGTCAATGCCCGGGTCGGCGCACCAGTCGCGCAAGCGCGCGGCAATCACCGCCCGGTCGTCGCGCACAATCGCGCGCTCGGCCAGCAGATGCCCCGCGCCCGCGATCCGGTCGGCCAGAATGTCGCCCGACCGGTCATCGGCCATGGTGCGCGTGTCCGACACCGTCAACACGGCAAAGCGCACCGGCACAAACGGCAGGACGGCATCAATCCCGCTCATGCGCCGCCCTCGCGCCGCCGCGCCTGCAACGACAACAGATCGGCCCATGCCGCGCGCTTGGCACTGGGGTCGCGCAACAGGTCGGCGGGGGCCAGCATCGGCAACACCGGGCGGCCAAACGCCTGCCCCCATTTTCCGCGCAGCCGGAAGATGCCGCCGCCACCCAGCACCGCCTGACACGGCAGGTTGCCCATCAGCACCACCATATCGGGCGCGATCAGATCGACATGACGCGCCACGAAGGGCAGCATCATTTCCAACTCGCGTGCATCAGCCTCGCGCGTGTGCGGCACGCGCCAGGGCAATATCGGCGCCAGGTAGACCGCGCAGCCGGGGTCGGCGTGGTCGCGCGCCATGCCAATGGCAGAAAGCATCCGGTCCAGCAGCGCGCCGGGTTCGCCCACGAAGGGCATGCCCTGCATATCCTCATCCCGGTCGGGCGCATCGCCCAGGATCATGACGCGCGCGCGCGGGTCGCCCGCGCCAAAGACCAGATTGCGCGCGCCCCGCTTCAACTCGCACAGATCAAACGCCGCCATCGCCGCGCGCAGCCCGTCCAGATCGGTCGCCTGCGCCGCCATCTCGGCGGCCACGCGCACCGGGTCGGGGCCAACAGGGGCCACCGGCGCGGTGGTCTGCGCCATCGCGCGGTCTGGCTTGGCGGTGGAAGGGGCGGCGGGAGGGGCAGCGGTGCCCGTCGCTGCGGCCATGTCAAAATCCATCTTTTCGGGCAGCGCGTAGCGGTCCACCGGCGCATCGCAAATCGCCTCGGTCACGCCGAGTTCGATCTGCCATTCCAGCAGCGCCCTTGCCCCGTACCAGTCCAGATGATCCAACATGCCCCCTTGGTATTCCGCCGCCATGCCCGCGTAAAGCGCCGTTGTGACAGCGCCGTTATGACGCGGGCGCGCGCGGTGTTGCGCAACAGGTTAACGCCCGCCCCGCCCGGCGCGCGTATGTATCAAAGCCATACGCTTTCCATATTGTTTCCAGACGCGGGCCCCTGCGCCCCGGGATGGCGATTCTTACCGCACCGCGCGGCGCGGCGGCGGCGGCTGCGAAAACCGGGTTCCCCATGGCGGCTTTGCACAGTATACAGCCCACACTCCTAGCCCGCAGGTCGCCCATGACATTCAACGCCGCGCATCTTCTGGGGATAGAACACCTCCATCCCCTTGAAATCACTACGATTCTGGATCTCGCCGATACCTATGTCGCGCTGAACCGGTCCAGCGCGAAACATTCCGACGTGCTGCGCGGCATGACGCAGATCAACATGTTCTTTGAGAATTCGACCCGCACTCAGGCCAGTTTTGAACTGGCAGGCAAGCGTCTGGGCGCCGATGTGATGAATATGTCCATGGCGTCGAGTTCGGTTAAGAAAGGCGAAACGCTGATTGATACAGCGTTAACGCTGAACGCGATGCACCCCGACCTTCTGGTGGTGCGCCACGGGTCATCGGGGGCCGTGGATCTGCTGGCGCAAAAGGTGAATTGCGCGGTGCTGAACGCGGGCGACGGACGGCACGAACACCCCACGCAGGCACTGCTGGACGCCCTGACGATCCGGCGCGCCAAGGGGCGGCTGCACCGGCTGACCGTGGCAATCTGCGGCGATATCGCCCATAGCCGGGTGGCGCGATCCAACCTGATTTTGCTGGGAAAAATGGAAAACCGCGTCCGCCTGATCGGCCCGCCAACCCTGATGCCCGCCGGCGTGGCCGAGTTCGGGTGCGAGGTCTTCGACAACATGCGCGCGGGCCTTGAGGGCGCCGACGTGGTGATGATGCTGCGCCTGCAAAAAGAGCGGATGGACGGCGGTTTCATCCCCTCCGAGCGCGAGTATTTCCACCGCTACGGCCTCGATTCGGAAAAGCTCGCCTATGCAAAGGATGACGCCATCGTGATGCACCCCGGCCCGATGAACCGCGGCGTCGAAATCGACGGCGCCATCGCCGACGACATCAACCGAAGCGTCATTCAGGAACAGGTGGAAATGGGCGTCGCAGTGCGCATGGCCGCCATGGACCTCCTGGCCCGCAACCTGCGCGCACGGCGACTGGAAGAGGCGGCAAATGTCTGAAAACATTGAACTACGCGCAACAGGTGACACAGTTTTCACCGCCGAACCCGGCGAAAAAGCACTGCGCGACATCCGGTCAGACCGCACGACATACTGGCGCGATCACGGGATAATGGCGGTTCTGGGCATGTTCGGCGCAGGCGTCGTCCTGACGCTGATTGGCAGCCCCTATGCCGCCATCGGCGCGCTTGGCGCGGTGCTGGCGCTGGCGGTGCGCGGGGCGTATCTCTATTCGGAACAGATGAAATTTCAATGGGTTGTGACCAACATGCGGCTGATCGGCCCCGGGGGTCGCGCGATCATGCTGCTGGAATTGGAGAATGTGCGCCGCCTGTTCGGTGACATTCAGGTTATCACGAAATCCGGCGACAAATATCTGATAAAACACGTTAAAAACCCCGCCGATGCCATCGCCGACATCCTGAGCGCCCGCGACAAACGCGCCAAACGCCGGGGCGGCGCCTGATGCCCCCCCGCGCAACCGCCCCCCGGGCTGAGCGCCCCATCGCCCGCATCCGCCCCGATGCCGCCGTGATGTGGCCGTTGCTGGCGCTCTACACCACCCTTGGGTTGATGGCGGCTAACCTGACCGATCTGTTGTTCCTTGGCGGGCGTGTCAGCGGCGGAATCAACACTTTCAGCCTGATGATCGGCGCGGCCTCGCTTCTCTTGCCAATGGTCTGGCAAGGGGTCGGCTCGTTGCGCGATGTCTGGCTGCTGACCGACCGCGCGATCTATCACAACGGGCGGCCAATGATCGCGCTGACCGATATCACTGCCATCCGCGTCTGGCACACGCACATCAGCCTGCGCACCGGGCAGACGCCGATGCATCTGAATTACCTCAACAATCCCGCCGCCGTGGCGCGTGAGATCCGCGCGACGCTGGCCGGCGAAAGGTGACGCATGACGACGCTCTATTTCCACAATGCCCGCCTGATCGACCCTGAGGGGCTGACCGACCGCCCCGGCACGCTGATCGTCGATGCGGGCCGGATCGCCGCATTGGACGCGCCCAGCCCGCCGAAGGGTGCGCAGGTCATTGATTGCGCGGGCAAATGCCTGGCCCCGGGCATCGTCGATCTTGGCGTGCAGATCGGCGAACCCGGCGCGCGGCACAAGGAAAGCTTCCGTTCGGCCGGGCGGGCAGCAGCTGCGGGCGGGGTAACCACCCTCATCACCCGCCCTGACACCACGCCGCCCATCGATTCGCCCGAGGCGCTGGAATTCGTCAACCGCCGCGCCGACAGCGACGCGCCGGTGAACATCCACCACATGGCTACCCTGACCCGCAACCGCGCCGGGCGCGAGATGTCCGAGATCGGTTTCCTGCTGGATGCGGGCGCCGTGGCCTTCACCGATGGCGATCATGTGGTGACCGACACCCGCGTGCTCGCGCGCTGCATGACCTATGCGCGCAGCCTTGGCGCGCTGATCGTCGGTCACCCGCAGGACCCCGGGTTGTCGCGCGGCGCGGTGGTGACCAGCGGCAAGTTCGCGTCATTGCGCGGCCTGCCCGGCGTGTCACCGATGGCCGAGCGGATGGGCTTTGACCGCGACATGGCGCTGGTCGAGATGACGGGCGCGCGCTACCACGCCGACCAGATCACCTGCGCGCGCAGCCTGCCTGCGCTGGAACGCGCCAAGGCCAACGGGCTGGATGTGACGGCGGGCGTGTCGGTGCATCATCTGACGCTCAACGATCTGGACGTGGGCAGCTACCGCAGCTTCTTCAAGCTCACCCCGCCGTTGCGCCCCGAAGATGACCGCATGGCGATGGTCGAGGCCGTGGCCAGCGGCCTGATCGACATCATCTGCTCGATGCACACCCCGCAGGACGAGGAGTCCAAACGCCTGCCGTTCGAGGATGCCGCCACAGGTGCCGTGGGGCTGGAAACCCTGCTCGCCGCATCGCTGCGCCTGTACCACGCGGGCGCGCTGGACCTGCCGCACCTGTTTCGCGCGCTGTCACTGAACCCAGCGCGGCGGCTGGGGCTGGAGGGCGGGCAAATGGCCGTGGGCGCGCCTGCCGATCTGGTGCTCTTTGATCCCGACGCGCCCTTCGTTCTGGACCGTTTCACGCTGCGCTCAAAGTCGAAGAACACCCCCTTTGACGGCGCCCGGCTGGAGGGTAAGGTGCTGGCCACCTATGTCGCGGGTCACCGCGTCTTTGCAGCGGGGGATGCATGATGCCGGAACTCTTGTCGCCCCTGTGGCTGCTGGGCCTGATCGGGCTGGCCAGCTACGTCTTGGGGTCGGTCCCCTTCGGGCTGGTGGTCGCGCGCGCGATGGGTCTGGGCGACGTGCGCCAGATCGGGTCGGGCAATATCGGCGCGACCAATGTGATGCGCACCGGCAACAAGCTGGCCGGCGCACTGACGCTGCTGCTGGACGGGGGCAAGGGTGCGGTGGCCGTGCTGATCGCACGGGTTCTGGCGGGCGAGGATGCCGCACAGGCCGCCGCCCTTGCTGCGTTCCTTGGGCATCTGTTCCCGGTATTTCTGGGCTTTCGCGGCGGCAAGGGGGTGGCCACCTATCTGGGCGTGTTGCTGGCATTGGCGTGGCCCGTGGGGCTGGCCACCTGTGCGACATGGCTGGTGGCGTTCAAGCTGGGCCGCTATTCATCACTGTCCGCGCTGATTGCGATCGGGCTGTCGCCGATCTATGCAGGCGTCATCGGCTATCTGCCCGTGCTGGCCGTGCTGCTGGTGATGGCGGTGCTGGTCTTCATCCGCCACAAGGACAACATCCGCCGCCTGATCGCCGGGACCGAACCCCGCAGCGCGCGCAAGGGGCCGAAGCAATAGAGCGACGGCGTTTCGCAGCACGGATTAACCCATTGTTAACAAAGCATGTTTCGCATGCGAAACACTTTGGCGCTATGTCCTTGAAAGCACTGGGTTATCAGGGGCCAGGGGCTGGAAATTTCGCGGCACCACGCGGGCCGGGCTGCGTGCGAAACATATTAACCCATTGTTAACATTAGCTGTTTCGCACGCGAAACCCGCAAGCACCAAGCCGTTGGAAACGCACCCATAAAGCGCAATGAGGGCTGGAAAACCGCGTGGTCCGGTTACTGCACGCCCGGAACCTGCGGCTTCAGGATGCCGCCTTCCCAATCGCCTGAGACGGTTTCGCCGCTGGCATAGCGCAGCACACCCTCGCCCTGCCGCTGGCCGTTGACAAAATCGCCCTCGTACACATCGCCAGTGACATAGGTGGCGATCCCGCGGCCTTCGATCTGACCGTTGATCCAGGTGCCGCTGTAAACGAAGCCATCGGCCATCTCGATCCGGCCTTGCCCCTGACGCTCGCCCTCGGCGAAGGTGCCGCGGTAAACGGTACCGTCTGGATAGGTCATCTCACCCTCGCCGTGCAGGGTACCGCGTTGCCAGTCGCCGCTATAGCGACGGCCATCGGGGAAGGCCATGGTGCCTTCGCCATGGCTGAGGCCACTTTGAAAGCCGCCCTCGTAGACCAACCCGTTGCCATAATCGGCGCGGCCCTGCCCTTCAATCCGGCCCTCCAGCCATTCGCCTTCGTAGCTGTTGCTATCGGCATAGGTCATCGTGCCCTGCCCGTCCGGCAGCCCGGCGCGGAACGACCCTTCATAGACCGAGCCATCGGGGTGGCTGGCGCGGCCCTGCCCTTCGATCTGGCCGTTCTGCCAGCTGCCTTCGTAGCGGTAGCCATCAGGCGTGGTCAGCACGCCGAAGCCGTTGCGGGCGTCACTATCGAACCCGCCTTCAAAGATGCTGCCATCGGCATGGGTGACGGTGCCGGTGCCATGACGCAGGCCCGCAGCAAACTCACCCTCATAGACATCACCATTCGGCTGGGTCAGGATGCCGGTGCCGTGCAGCTCGCCATCCTGCCAGGCGCCTTCATAGACCATGCCATCCGCGCCCTCCAGCCGGCCCTGGCCGTGGCGCTGATCGGCCAGCAACTGGCCCGTATATACCGCGCCGTCGGGATAGGTGATCGTGCCCTCGCCCGCGCGCGCGCCCTCGACCCAGCCGCCGTCATAGCGGTAGCCATCGGGGCGCTCCATGATGCCCTGCCCGTCGGGCTGACCATCGACCAGCGCGCCGGTATAGACCACACCATCGGCATAGCGCCGCGTCCCCTGGCCTTCGATCCGGCCCTCGACCCACGCACCCGCATAGCTGGTGCCATCGCCAAAGATGATCTCACCCTCTCCATGCGGGCGGCCATTCTGGAATCCGCCTTCATAAACCGAGCCATTGGGATAGCGCGCCACGCCCTGTCCGGTCATCGCGCCATCGACCCATTCGCCGGTGTATTCAAAGCCGTTGGTCAGGCGGTAGGTGCCCTGCCCGTGCTGCACACCGTTGCGAAACTGGCCGTCATAGACGCTGCCGTCGTCATATTGCCGCGTCATCGTCCCGTCGAGCGATTGCGCCGCAGCCATGCCCGCGCCC
This sequence comes from Roseicitreum antarcticum, assembly GCF_014681765.1. Lineage (GTDB taxonomy): Bacteria > Pseudomonadota > Alphaproteobacteria > Rhodobacterales > Rhodobacteraceae > Roseicitreum > Roseicitreum antarcticum. Next base: position 2,599,574 of record NZ_CP061498.1, on the reverse strand, counting down.
AGCACGACCGCGCCGACCAGAAACCCGCGCGCAACGCATTGGGCAGCCATTGTGCTGCGCATCAGACCTGTCGCAAGAAACTTCTGTGACCATTGCGCCATGCCAAACCCTCTGTCTCTGTCATATCCGTGGCCCGCCGGGCTGTGCCGCGCGGCGGGGCGGACCCTTTATTGAGTCTGCACAAACCCTAGTAGAGGGTCCCCACGCTGGCAAGCATTTCGGCACCGCCACACCTGCCTGTGACCGGGGATGAGCGGGAGAGCACCGGGGCGGGCATCCGCGCTGCGGACAGGGGGCGCCCGCCGCGAAACCCGCAGCAAAGCGGCCTTGGTGCCTTTCACTCAGGTAGCAACCTGCTATGACAGACCTAAACGCCCCAACCCTGCGCCGAGGAACCCATGCCCCGCTTTCGCCTGACCCTTGCCCAGTTGAACCCCACCGTGGGCGCGTTGCAGCATAATGCCGACATGGCCCGCGCTGCCTGGGAAACCGCCCGCGCCGCCGGGGCCGACATGCTGGCCCTGCCCGAGATGTTCCTGACCGGCTATCAGACGCAGGATCTGGTGCGCAAACCCGCCTTCGCCGCTGCCTGCCGCGCTGTGCTGGAAGAATTGGCGCGCGATTGCGCCGATGGTCCGGCCATGGGCATCGGAGCACCCTGGTGGCAGGACGGGCGGCTGTTCAACGCATGGCTGATCTTGCAAAACGGCCAGATCGCCACAGTGATCCGCAAGCATCACCTGCCCAATGACGGGGTCTTTGACGAACATCGCCTCTATACCTCCAGCGACATCTGCGGCCCCTACCGTATCGGCCCGCTGCGCATCGGCACCCCGATCTGCGAAGACGCCTGGCATGAGGACGTGGCCGAGGCGCAGGTGGAATCGGGCGCGGAAATCCTGCTGGTGCCAAATGGCTCACCCTATACCAACGGCCGGTTTGATACCCGCATGGGGCTGATGGTGGCGCGGGTCGTTGAAACGGGCGTGCCGCTGGTCTACCTCAACTTGCTTGGCGGGCAGGATGATCAGGTGTTCGACGGTGCCAGTTTCGCGCTGAACCCCGGTGGCAAGCTGGCGCTGCAACTCCCCGCCTTCACCGATTCCGTGACACATCTGGATTTCGAGCAGGGCGCCGAGGGCTGGCGCGCCATCCCCGGACCGCTGGCCAGTTTGCCCGACGCGCTGGAACAGGATTACCACGCCATGGTCATGGGCACGCGGGATTACCTGACGAAATCCGGCTTCAACCGCGTGGTACTGGGCCTGTCAGGCGGGATCGACAGCGCGATTGTCGCCACCATCGCCGCCGATGCCTTTGGGCCAGAGAATGTGCATTGCGTGATGCTGCCGTCGGAATATACTGCGCAATCGTCGCTCGATGATGCCGCCGAGGTCGCGCAGCGCCTGGGCACAAAGCTGGACACCGTGCCGATCGAAGCCCCCCGCGCCGCGATGACGGACGCATTGGCGCCGCTGTTTGCCGGCCTTGCCCCCGATGTGACCGAAGAAAACATCCAGTCGCGCCTGCGCGGTACGATCTTGATGGCAATCGCCAACAAGACCGGCGCGATGCTGCTGACGACCGGCAATAAATCCGAGGTCGCAGTGGGGTATTGCACCATTTATGGCGATATGAACGGCGGCTATAACCCCATCAAGGATATGTATAAAACCCGGGTCTTCGATACCTGCCGCTGGCGCAACGAGCACCACCGCGACTGGATGCGCGGGCCGGATGGCGTGGTGATTCCGCCGCGCGTGATCGACAAGCCCCCCAGCGCCGAGCTGCGCGCCGACCAGCGCGACGATGACAGCCTGCCGCCCTATCCGGTGCTGGACGCGATTCTGACCGGGCTGGTGGATAATGACGAAAGCGTGGACGATCTGGTCGCCCGGGGCTTTGAGCGTGCGACGGTGAAAAAGATCGAACATCTGCTGTACATCTCGGAGTGGAAAAGGTTCCAGTCCGCCCCCGGCACCCGGCTGACACAACGCGCCTTCTGGCTGGACCGCCGCTACCCGATGGTAAACCGCTGGCGCGATGGCGCCTGAAAGCAGCCCTGCCGCAAAACCGATCCGGTCGAATGCCACGCGCGGGCGGCCGGGTTGCAGCCGGGTTGTTGCCCCCACTATGTTTCAGGTCCTCTGCCGTTGGGCCGGGGAAAGCGGAACTTGCAAGGCCAGTGCCAGCGGCCCCCTGGATGACATCGCAAAAGCGCCAAGCGATAGCGGGGCATCTGTACGCAGCGCACGAGACTGGCGGGCCGTGCCCCCCCTTGCCAAATCTCATGGCAGGGGTAGCGCCACACCCTTTGCCACAGCGGCGCGATGAACGACAGCGCGCGGCGTGGCGGGCGGGTGCGCGGGCGGGTGCGCGGGCCCCTCACGTCGCCTCACACCCGGTCACGCGCGATCAACTGCACGCATCTTCTTGCTGCCCCTTGCGTCAAAGCCTTTCCTTGGCGCGCGGCTGTCGCTAGACTACGGCGAACGACCACAAATGGCTTTCCGACAGAATAAACGGCCCTGGCGGTGTCTCCCAACTGACATCACCATAGAGGCGCGGGGAAAGCCGGGGCAATGAGGCATCGACACGCATGGCACGACTGAGATTCAGACAGGTTCTTGGCCTCTGCGCCCTTGGGGTTGCGCTGGCCGCCTGTGACGGTGCGGGCTTCGGCTCTGGCAGCGACGGGGCCGAGGACGCCACGTCTGCCACCCGCGCGGCCAGTGGCGCTGCGGTCGAACGCGATGTCGAGGCGCCGCAAGTCTTCAACATGCAAGATCAGGGCCTGTGGGACGGTCGCCCGTCGCTGGGCGGCGTCTGGGTGGCGCATCCGGACGTGCGCGACCCCGAGCGTGTCATCATCCGCAACCCCACCACCGGGCGTGAGGTTGTGGGCGCGCTGTTTCGCCGCGAACGCCAGAACCCCGGCCCGGTCTTTCAGGTGTCGGCCGATGCAGCGGCGGCGGTAGGCATGCTGGCTGGGCAACCCGCGGCGCTGTCAGTCGTGGCCCTGCGCACGCAGGCCGCGCCCGAACCCGGACCCGAGGTCGCGGCTGAAGCGGCCCCTGATGCCGCGCAAGTCGCCGAGACGGCCCTGGCAGATGCTAACGCAGAACCGGCCATGGATGCGGGCGCGGACGCCGCCGCCCCGCAGGTCGCTGCCGCCCCGGTGCCGGCCGCCGAACCCGAGGCCCCGCGCCGCCGTTTCTGGCCCTTTGGCCGCCGCGCCGAGGAACCTGCCGCGCCGCAGGGCATCGAGACCGTGACGCTGGATGCTGCCCCGCAAAGCGCGGCGTCCCCCCCAGTGCCCGCTGCCGCACCGCCGCCGCCACCCGCAGCGGCCCCCATCGACCGCGCTTATGTCCAACTGGGGATTTTCAGCGTCGAGGCCAATGCGAACCGTGCCGCAGCCCAGATGCGCGCGCTGGGGCTGCAAGGCAATATCACGCCCGGGCAAAGCGGCGACAACCGCTACTGGCGCGTGACGGTGGGGCCTGCACCCTCGGTCACGGAACGGGACCGGACACTGGCCGCCGTCAAATCCGAAGGATTCAGCGATGCCTATGTCGTGTCGCGCTGATCTGGCCGCAGGCAACACCTGCGGCCCGGTGACGCCCCTTGCCAAACTTCGGTGCCGGGCCGCCTGCCTTGCCACCGTTCACGCCCCTCTCCCTTCGCTGATCCCAGCCGCCTGCTGACCCATTCACTTGCTGACCCTGCCCCACCTGCTGACCTTGGAGAACCCGCCATGCACTACCCCCTTGCCCGATGGCTGCGCCGCGCCACAATCTTTGCCGCGTCGACTGTTCTGGCGCTTGGCCCGTTGTCCCTTGGCCCATTATCCCTTGGTCTGCCCGCCAGCGCACAGACAGGGTTCGAGACCCGCGCGACCTCGGCCTACATGGTGGATCTCAGCACCGATACGGTCCTTGTCGACGTCAACTCGGACATTCCGCTGCCACCCGCGTCGATGTCGAAGCTGATGACACTGAACATGCTGTTCGAGGCGCTGGACGATGGCCGCGTCACGCTGGACACGCAGTTCACCGTGTCCGAGCGCGCCCATGCCATGGGCGGGTCGTCGATGTTCCTGGAAACCCGCCACCGCCCCACGGTCGAGGATCTGATCCGCGGCATCGCCATCCTGTCGGGCAATGACGCCACTGTCGCCGTGGCCGAAGGGCTGGCGGGCACGGAAGAGGCCTTTGCCAACATCGCCACCCAACGCGCACGGGCCCTGGGAATGACGAATACGACGATCGCCAACGCCTCGGGCTGGCCGCATCCCGGCCACCGGATGAGCATGCGCGATCTTGCCACGCTGGCGCGCCATATCATCGAGGAACATCCACAATACTACCCCTATCTGGCCGAGCGGGATTTCACCTGGAACGATATCACCCAAAGCAACCGCGTGCCCCTTCTCGGGGCGGGGGTCGGGCTGGACGGGTTGAAAACCGGCCACACCCAAGAGGCGGGCTATGGCCTGACCGGGTCTGCCCTTCAGGGGGACCGGCGCATCATCTTCGTGTTCAGCGGGCTGAACAGCGAACGCGAACGCGCCGAGGAAGCCGAACGCATGATCAACTATGCCTTCCGCCAGTTCGCCACCGTCACCGCCGTGCGCGAGGGTGAGCAGATGGCCCAGGCCGATGTCTGGATGGGCACCGCGCCCAGCGTGCCGCTGGTGGCGGGCGCCGATGTGCGCATGCTGGTGCCGGCGATGAACCAAAGCGGGACCACGGGCGAGGTCAGCTTTCAAAACCCTCTGCCCGCCCCCGTGATCGCCGGGCAAGAGGTCGGCATCTTGCGTGTGACCGTGCCGGGCATGCCGTCGCGTGACGTGCCGTTGCTGGCCGGGGCCGATGTGCCCGAAGGCGGCTTCAGCACCCGCGTGCTGAGTGCCGCGAAAATCCTGATGGCCGAATTGCGCGGCGGCGGGGATGCACCGGCAGAGGGATCTGACGACACCCCGGCTGCGAATTGACCTTGCCCGGGGATCATGCCCCGGCCCCTGCGCGGGCCGGCTTGCCCGGCACGGGGACAGCCACGGAATCCGGCGCGCCGGGGAAATCTGGCGCGCGCCCTTCCGGTGTGTTCATCAGCCTTGAGGGCATCGACGGGTCAGGCAAATCGACGCAGGCCCGCCTGCTGGCCGATGCGCTGCGCGCGCAGGGCCGCGACGTGGTGCTGACCCGCGAGCCGGGCGGCGCGCCAGGCGCAGAGGCGATCCGCCGCCTGCTGGTCGAAGGCGACCCCGACCGCTGGTCGCCGCAGACGGAAATCCTGCTGTTCACCGCCGCGCGGCGTGACCATCTGGAACGCACCATCGCCCCGGCGCTGGCGCGCGGCGCAGTGGTCATCACCGACCGTTTCGCCGATTCCACCCGTGTCTATCAGGGGGCCACGCGGGGCGATCTGCGCGCCACGGTCGATGCGCTCCACGATCTGATGATCGGGCAGGAACCCGACGCGACATTCATCATCGATATGGACCCCGCCGCCGCCCTGTCGCGCGGGCTGGCGCGGCAGTCGGGCGAAGACAGGTTCGAGGAACTGGGCCTGGCCTTCCAGCACACATTGCGCGACGGATTCCTGCGACTTGCAGCGGCGAACCCCACGCGCTGCCATGTCATCAACGGGGCCCGGAATCTGGAGGCCATCGCCGCCGATCTGGCCGCCCGCGTGGCCCCCCTGTTGCAGGGCGCACCGGCATGAGCACAGATCCCGCCGACATCCCCGAACCCGACCGGGTAGAGGGCGCACCGCATCCGCGCCATACCGCGCGCCTGTTCGGGCAAAACCGGGCCGAGGCTGAATTCCTGGAAGCCTATACCAGCGGGCGGATGCACCATGGCTGGCTGCTGACCGGCCCGCGCGGCGTGGGTAAGGCGACACTGGCCTGGCGCATCGCGCGGTTCTTGCTGGCGCAATCGGGCGACACGGCGGGGATGTTCGCGCCCACCACACTCGACATTCCCGCCGACCACCCGACCGCCTTGCACATCGCCGCGCAATCCGACCCGGGGCTGTTGCTGATCCGGCGCAGCCCGGATGACAAGGGGCGCCTGCGCTCGATCATCGGGGTCGAGGATGTGCGCCGCCTGCGCGGGTTCTTCGGCCTCAGCGCGACGGATGGCGGGCACCGCGTGGTGATCGTGGACAGTGCCGACGACATGAACCCCAACGCGGCGAATGCCATCCTGAAGCTTCTGGAGGAGCCGCCCGCGCGTGCGACGCTGCTGCTGATCAGCCATCAGCCGACGGGGCTGTTGCCCACAATCCGGTCGCGCTGCCGCGAGGTGCGGCTTTCCGCGCTATTGCCCGATGACATGCGCGCCGCCCTGCATGCCGCCGACCTGGACCCCACAGCCGACCCCGGCGCGCTCGCCGCGCTGTCGGATGGATCGGTGGGTGAGGCAATCCGCCTTATGCAGATGGACGGTCTGCCGCTTTACGCCATGATTGTCCGCATGTTTCAGGGCGCGCCGCAGACCGACCGGCAGATCGCCCTGCAACTGGCCGAACGCGCGAGCGCGCGCGGCGAGGGCGCGCGGTTCGACATGATCCTGCGGCTGTTCGACCTGTTCTTGTCGCGCGCGGCCCGCGCGGGCGTCTACGGACCGCCGGAAGTCGAGGCCGCCCCCGGTGAGGCCGCGTTGCTGGCCCGGTTATCGCCCGGGCTGCCCCATGCGCGGGCATGGGCCGAACTGCAACAGACCCTTGGGGCGCGGATGCGACATGGGCAGGCAGTCAACCTTGACCCTGCCTCGCTTGTGCTGGATATGGTGTTCAGGATCGACGAGGTCGCCCGCGCCTCGGTCCGGTGAATGATCCCGCCCGAAAGGCTTCTTATGACCGCACCCGCCCTGATTGTTGACAGCCATTGCCATCTGGACTTCCCGGATTTCAAGGGTGAGCTGCCCGATGTGATCGCCCGCGCGACAGCGGCTGGCGTGGGGCGCATGGTGACGATCTGCACGAAGCTGCGGCTGGAACCACAGGTGCGCGCGATTTCGGAAAACTACCCGCAGGTGTTCTATGCCGCAGGCACACATCCGATGAGCGCGGCAGATGAGCCCATGGCAACCGTGGACCAACTGACCGCGCTGGCCAGACATCCGAAATTCGTGGGCATCGGCGAAACGGGGTTGGATTACCATTACACGGCCGAGAGCAAGGCCGTGCAGCAAGAGAGCCTGCGCATCCATATCGAGGCCGCGCGCCAGACCGGGCTGCCCCTGATCATCCACGCCCGCGACGCCGATGACGACATAGCACGCATCCTGACCGAGGAACACCGCGCAGGTGCTTTCGGTTGCGTGATGCATTGCTTTTCCTCCAGCGCGGAACTGGCGCAGGTGGCGTTGGATCTGGGGTTCTACCTGTCGATGTCGGGCATTGCGGCCTTCCCGCGTTCGCGTGACTTGCGCGCGATCTTCGCGGCCGCGCCGGTGAACCGCATTCTGGTCGAGACCGACGCGCCCTACCTTGCACCGCCGCCGCATCGCGGCCGCCGGAATGAGCCCGCCTATACCGCGCATACCGCCGCCGTGGGGGCTGAGGTTTTCGGCATGGACTACGCCGCGTTCGCCCGGCAGACGAGCGCGAATTTCGACCGGTTGTTTGCCAAGGCCACACTGGAAGGCGCCGCCTGATGGCCCAATTGCGTATCACGATTCTGGGCTGCGGATCGTCGGGCGGGGTGCCCCGGCTGGGCAATCTATGGGGCGACTGCGATCCGGAGAACCCTAAGAACTATCGCCGTCGCTGTTCGATCCTGGTCGAACGGGTGACGCCGGATGGCGTGACCTCAGTCCTGATCGACACCTCGCCCGACATGCGCGCGCAACTGCTGGATGCGGGCGTCACGTCGCTGGACGCGGTGATCTATACCCACGCCCACGCCGACCATGTGCATGGGCTGGATGACCTGCGCCAGATCGTGTTCCTGACCGGGCAGCGGCTGGCAGTCTGGGCCGATGGCGCAACGCAAGACGCGCTGATTTCCCGCTTCGGCTACGCCTTCACGCAGCCCGAGGGGTCACCCTATCCGCCGATCCTGAACATGCAGACCATTCGCGGCGATGTCTCGATCGCGGGCAAGGGTGGCATCCTGACGCTGACACCATTCCGTGCCAACCACGGCACCATCGACGCGCTGGGGTTCCGCATCGGTCCGGTGGCTTACCTGCCCGACGCGGTCGAGATGTACCCCGAGGGCTGGGACGCGTTGCACGGGCTGGAGTGCTGGATCGTCGATGCGCTGCGCCGCAAGCCGCATCCGACTCACGCGCATCTGGACCGGACGCTTGAATGGATTGCCAGTGCCGCGCCGCGGCGCGCCGTCCTGACGAACATGCATATTGATCTGGATTATGAGACCGTACAGGCTGAGACCCCCGCGCATATCACGCCCGCCTATGACGGTATGGTACTGCATTTCGATGTCTGAGCGCGCCGCGCCCGGGCAACCGGGGCGCGGCATCCCTGACGCTGCAACCCCGGTGGTGCTGACATGCAAGCCCTGATCGAAGTTATCCTGCCGGTGTTCTTGCTGATCGGCTTTGGCTACATCGTGGTCTGGCGGGGCCTGTTCCCCGATACGGGCGTTGACGGGCTGATGATCTTCACCCAGCAATTCGCGATCCCGTGTTTGCTGTTTCAGGCAATCTCTACCCTGGATCTGGGGCAGGAGTTCAACGCGGCGCTGCTCATCAGCTTCTACACCGGCGCGGTGGCGGGGTTTGCAGTGGGCTTTCTCGGCGCGCGGTTCCTGTTTGGCCGCGACTGGGAAGATTGCGTGGCGATCGGCTTTGTTTGCCTGTTCTCGAACTCGCTCTTGCTGGGCCTGCCGATCACCGAACGCGCCTATGGTGCCGACGCGCTGGCCTCGAACTATGCCATCATCGCGGTCCACTCGCCGATCTGCTACGGCATCGGGATCACTGCGATGGAGATCTTTCGCAACAAGGGGTCCGGTCTGTGGCGCACCACACTTCAAGTGTTTCGCGCCATGTTCCGCAATGCGCTGGTGATCGCTGTCATGCTGGGCTTTGCCGTAAACCTTGGCGGGGTGACCTTGCCCGACCCTGTCGTCCATGCGCTGGACCTGATGGTGCGCGCTGCGCTGCCCACTGCGCTGTTCGCGCTGGGGGGTGTGTTGTACCGCTACCGCCCCGACGGGGATCTGCGCACCATTGCTTTCGCCTGTGGTGTGTCGCTGATCGTGCATCCCGCCATCGTCTGGGGCATGGGCCGCGCGCTGGCGCTGGACGAAGGGCAGTTCCGGTCAGCCGTTGTGACCGCCGCCGCAGCGCCCGGCGTCAATGCCTATGTCTTTGCCAATATGTATGGCCGCGCACGGCGCGTCGCGGCATCAACCGTGCTGATCGCCACGGCGCTGTGCAGCCTGACGGCATGGGTCTGGCTGGCGCTGCTTGGATAGCGGAAAGACTGCGACACGGCAGGTTTCCAGGCTGGAAAAAGCGCCTGTCGCGCGGGGGCGTTCAGGGCACAACAACGGGTTCGGCGCTGTGGGCAGCCCCTCCTTGCATACCACCAGCCATGCAAAACACCCGGCGTGCGAGCACACCGGGTGTTGGATATGGCAGGCGTGGGGCGCGATCAGCCCGGGGACAGGCCGCGCATCCGCTCGCCCCGGCGACGCAGCATTTCCACCAGCGTCAGCAGCGCAATGGAGATCATCACCAGCACGGTGGCCACGGCCAGGATCGTCGGGCTGATCGACTCGCGGATACCGGACCACATCTCGCGCGGGATGGTGCGTTGCTCGACCCCTGCAAGAAACAGCACGACAACAATTTCGTCGAACGAGGTGATGAAGGCGAACAAGCCGCCCGAAATCACGCCGGGCAGGATCAGCGGCATGGTGATCTTGCGAAACGTCAGCGCGGGCGAGGCACCAAGGTTTGCCGCCGCCCGGGTCAGCGAATGGTCGAACCCGACCAGCGTCGCCGTGACGGTAATCACCACGAAGGGCGTCCCCAGCGCAGTATGCGCCAACACCACCCCCAGAAAGGTATTCGCCAAATTGACCTGCGAATAAAAGAAGAACATCCCCGCCGCCGAGATGATCAACGGCACGATCATCGGCGAGATCAGGATGCCCATGATCAACCCCTTGGCAGGCATCTGCGATTGGCTCAGGCCCAAGGCCGCCAGCGTGCCGAGCGTCGTGGCCAAAAGCGTGGCACAGATGCCGATCAGGAAGCTGTTGCGGATCGACCGCATCCAGCTTTCCGACGCGAACATCTCCTGATACCAGCGAAACGAAAAGCCGTCAGGGTTCAGCGTCAGCATATCACGGGTGTAGGTGAAGTATGGCTCGGCGTTGAAACTGAGCGGGATCATGATGAGGATCGGCGCCAGCAGGAAGAAGAAGATCAGGCCGCAGAGCACCCGGAAGGTGACATACCACAGCTTGTCCAACGGTGTCGCATATGACGGAATGGCCATTGGTATTTGCCCCTTATCCGAATTTCAGGCTGTCGGAACCGACCAGCCGGTTATACAGCCAATAGAGCGCCAGAACCCCGATCAGCAGCATCGTCCCCAACGCGGCGGCGAGCCCCCAGTTCAGCGATTCCTGCATGTGACGCGCAATTTCGTTCGAGATCATGCGCCCGGACTGGCCACCGACCAGCGCCGGTGTGATGTAATAACCGACCGAGATGATGAACACGAGCACGCCACCCGCGCCGATCCCCGGCAGGGTCTGCGGGAAATACACCCGGCGGAACGCGGTCGATGGGCGGGCGCCAAGGCTTTTCGCGGCGCGCAGATAACTGGGCGGGATGGTGCGCATCACGGAATAAAGAGGCAACACCATGAAGGGCAACAAGATATGCGTCATGGCGATGATCGTGCCCGTCATGTTGTACATCAGCTCCAGCCGATTACCATCGCTTAGAAGGCCAATGTTAACGAGGATGTCGTTGATAACACCCTGCTGTTGCAACAGGACGATCCAACTGGTGGTGCGCACCAGAAGCGATGTCCAGAAAGGCAACAGCACGCAGATCATCAGCAGGTTGGCGCGCCGCATCGGCATGATCGACATGTAATAGGCGATGGGAAAGCCCAACAGGAAGGTCAGCGCGGTGATACCAAGGCTGAGCATCAGGGTACGGCCAAAAAGGGACACATAGATCTGGCGGTTCTCATCGCGCTGAACGATCTCGCCCTCGGCATTGTATTGGCGGTCCAGCGCCGAAACGTAGTAGGACGCGGTGAGGGGTCGGCCTTCACGCTCGATGATCCGCCACAATTCGGGATTGCCCCAAAGGCGGTGCGCTTCCAGGAAGTCTTCCTTGAACGGCGCTTCGAAATCTTCGACATCGCGGGAGGTTCGGCTGATGGCACCGCGCGCGGCGCTGATCTCATAGTTCAGACGAACGGCAAGCGGGCCAATTTTCTGGTCGCGGCGGTCTTCGATCTGGTCGTCGGCGATCATGTCGGCAGCCAAGGCGGCATAGACCGCCTCGCCCGGCAGATCATTGCCGTCCCAGGTTTCAAGCGCCTCCAACGTGCGCGGCAGCGCCTCGATCACCTGCGGGTTATCAACCGAGCGGAACATCATCTGGGCGATCGGGTAGATAAACGTGACCGCCAGGAACAAAAGCAGTGGCGCGACCAAGGCCAGCGCCATCACTTTGCGCTTACGCTCTGCCCGTTCAAGACTGCGTTTCAGCGGTATCCCGTCGGCGGTAATCATCCGCCCGGCGCTGTCCATGGTCAAATCCGTCGAAGCCATGCGAAACCCCTATCCTGCCCGGTTCAAGCGGCGAGGGCGCTTTACGCCCCCGCCTTTTTCGTTTCTTTTCAGCAGATTACTGGAGCATCCAGTTTGCAAACCGCTCACGCAACTCGTCGCCATAATCGGTCCAGAAGTCGTTGTTCAGGACGATCGGGGCATAGTAGTTGTCGGGGTTGGTCGGCATGTGGGAATTCATGTCGATACCCAGATCAGCGTGCTCACCAACCAGCGGTGCTGACGATGCGCGTGCCGGACCGTAGGAAATGTACTTCGCCTGATCCGCCAGACGCTGGGTGTCAGTGGCGAAGTGCAGGTAATCCATCACCAGATCGACATTCGGGCCACCGGTGGGCACAACCCAACCGTCCCATTCGACGATCTGACCATCCCAGATGATCTCGAACGGCTGGCCTTCGACGGCGGCGGCATCAAAGATACGACCGTTGTAGCCGGTGGTGAAGGACACTTCCTTGTCGGCCAGCAGCTGCGGGGCCTGTGCGCCTTCGGTCCAGAAGATCAGGTGTTCCTTGATCGTGTCCAGCTTGGCAAATGCGCGGTCAACACCTTCGGGGGTGGACAGGACATCATAGATGTCTTCAAGTGCGACGCCATCGGCATACAGCGCCCATTCCAGGTTGGTGCCCGGACGGTCCTGAAGCGCACGACGACCGGGGAAGTTTTCCACGTCGAAGAGGTCTTCGATGGTCTCGGGCTGATTGTCTTCCGGGAACATCTCGGAGTTGAAGGTCAGAACGGTGGAATACACGATCTGCGGGATGAAGCACTCACCCAGGCTGCCGGGCAGGAAGTCTTCGCTGGCGGGTGTGCCATCGGGGGCAGCAGCCAGCATTTCATCATGGTCGATCTGCATGATGATACCTTCGTCACACGCCAACTGCGCGTCAGAGGGCAGCATGTCGACCAGGTCCCAGGTGACATTGCCTGCCTGCGACTGCGCACGCAGACCCGCCAGTGCGTTCGCCGAACCATCGTCGTTGATGATGGTCACGTCGGGGTTCATCTCAGTGTAGGGTTCGTGATAGGCGCGCTGCTGGCTTGCTGTATAGGCCCCGCCCCAGGAAACGATGGTCAGCGAACCTTCCATGTCTTGCGCAGTGGCGGCGGACATGGCCAGCAGGCTGACCGCACTACCGGTCCCTACGATTTTCAACAGATTGGTTTTCATAGAACACTCCTCAGTTGGTGTTTTTTCAGCACAGTATTGTTGCTGTTTGACAGTGCCGACAGCCCGGATGGGCGGTTGGCCTTCATGAAGCGCGCGATACCATTCAGGATGGATCAAGCGCGCGACAATCCTGATACGCCCAGCCGATGTTGAGCTTTTCGCCCACCTTCAGCCGGCGGTTGCCGGTGGCATTCGGGATCTTCACGACAAATTCGTCGTTGCCGCAAACGTCCATGCGCACCCGGATATGATCGCCCAGATAAATCAGTTCCTTGACCTCGGCGCCAAAAATGTTGTCGGCGCTGCCCTCGGCCGGGCTGATGGTAACGCGTTCAGGGCGCAGCGAAAGCGTTGTCTCCACGCCGTCACCTTCCACGTTGACGCGCAGGGATTTTACCATGGAGCCGTCTTTCAGCTTCACATGGCAGATTTCGCCGTCGATGCCGCTGACCTTGCCGCGCAGGGTGTTGTTCTCGCCGATGAAGGCGGCAACGAAGGCATTTTCAGGCCGCTCATAAAGGTCATCGGGGGACGCAAGCTGCTGGATACGACCATCATCGAAGACAGCAACACGATCAGACATCGTCAGCGCCTCTGACTGGTCATGGGTCACATAGACCACAGTGACGCCCAGATTGGCATGGATGTGCTTGATCTCATATTGCATGCGCTCGCGCAGGTTCTTGTCGAGCGCGCCCAACGGTTCATCCATCAAGATGACCTCGGGTTCGAACACCAGTGCGCGGGCCAAGGCAATGCGCTGTTGCTGACCACCCGAAAGCTGTGCGGGCCGCCGTCCGGTGAACGAGCCCATCTGCACCATGTCGAGGGCGCGCTGCACCTTCTTCTCACGTTCGGCCTTGCCCATGCCGCGCACCTCAAGGGGGAACGAAAGGTTCTCCCCGACGGTCATGTGCGGAAACAGGGCATAATTCTGAAAGACCATCCCGATGCCGCGCTTGTGCGGCGGAATGTTGTTGATCGGCCGCCCGTCCAGCGTGATCTCGCCAAAGGTGGCGGTCTCGAAGCCTGCCAGCATCATCAGGCAGGTGGTTTTGCCGGACCCCGACGGTCCAAGCATGGTCATGAATTCGCCTTTACCTATGCTCAGGTTCAGGTCCTTAACGACCAGTGTCTCTCCATCGTAGCTTTTTTGCACGCGATCAAATACGACGAAACCGTCGTTTTGGCTGTCTAGGCCCACGCTTATCTCCCCGTGTTTCGGCAGATTTTCTGCACTTGTTGGTTAAAATAAAGCGGACTGGTCGCTTTATTGCAACCCTCTTGTCGGTTTCAGGACATGACTTGGGGAAATGCAACGATTCAGCCTGTAATTTCGGCAAATGCAGGGAAAAATTGTTGAATAGCGCGGGCGATCAGGGCCAGTGTCCCGGGGTGAACCGCACCGCACATGCAAAAAGCGCCGGAAAACCGCTGGTTTCCGGTGCTGGCCAAGGGTGGCCGGGGCCTGAAATGTTCAAAAAAGCCGGGTGGTGCGGTCGAGAAGACTCGAACTTCCACGGGAGTTACCCCACAGCGACCTCAACGCTGCGCGTCTACCATTCCGCCACGACCGCACAAGACGCGACATTTCGCGTATTAGACTGCAACGCCCGCGAAGGGAAGAGGAAAAACACCCCAAAATGCCAGGTTGTACGGACGGCGCGGGGGGGGGGCACACGCATGAAAAACCCCGCCGCCGGGACGCTGCCCGGGGCGGGGTCGGAAGGCGTTGCGCAGACGCTGGCTATTGTGCCGGAATCAGGTTGAACACCGGCACTGCGGGGGCCACCGGAGTCAGGGGCACCGGCGGCATCGCGCCGCCATCCAGCGCCAGAACCGCCTGATGGATCAGCGCGTCCCGGTCAGGCTGACCGGCGGCATAAACGGCGCGCTGGCCGCTGCCCAGCCCGGTGGAAAACCAGATCTTTGCCAGATCCAACCGGGTGTTCGCGCCAAAACCTTGCGCCAGATGGTGGCCCATCAGTTCCGCATAAACGGGTTCGCCCAAGGCCACCAGCAACAGGCCCGACCCGATGGCAACGTCCATATTGTCGCCGCGGTAGCCTGCGGACAGGCAGATCTTTGCGGTACCGGACAGCTGTGCAGGGCTCATCCCCGTCTGCAAGGCAAAGTCGCTGACATCGCGCAGCACATCAGCGGGCTCTTGCAAGGACATTGCTGCGGCGAAGGGTTTGAGTGACGGGCCGAAGGCATCGCATTGCGCGCTGATCTGCTGCGGCGTGACGCCGGGCACTTGCTGGGCAAGCTCTTCCCCTTCCGCGATGGCATACGTGCGGGCAAGGCAGAACTGCTCGCTCAGCGCGAGGCGCGGATCGGTCAGGTTTGCCACCGTGGTGTAGCCGCCGTTGTTGGTGGTTGCCAGGCTGGTACGGTTGCAATGCGATGCGAGTGAGGGTGCCGCCGCCGCTCCGCCAAAGAAATTCGGCATGGCGGGGGAGGTCGCCGCGCCTGGGTTGGAGACCACGGGCTGCGCCGAGGCGACGGGCAATGTCACCGCCCCGCCCGACGGCGCCACAGGCGCTGCCACCGCTACGGTCGCGGGCGCGTTGATGGCGCCCGACATGGAACAATCGCCGCGCTGGCAGGTGAACATGGCAGGCGTCGCATTGAAGGCCTGGAAATCGTTACGCGCATAGCCATCGGGCGTTGAGGCGAAAACCCGCACGGTGCAGGCCTGCGCGTTGCACCAGAACGCGCTGCCGGTCACCGAAGTATCCAGGATATAGTCCGTCCGCCCGTCGCTGTTGATGTCGGCCAGTTGGATGAAGCCCGATCGTTCCACCAATTGCGACGCCGTGGGGTCGGAGCTGCGCGCGATCTCATCGACTGCGGCCGCAACCTCGGCGGGCAGGCCGTAATTACCAGCCGAGCGCGCTGGGCTGTGGCCCATCATCTCATCACGCTGCAACAGCAGCATGCCGCGCATGCCCTGCGGATGGGTGCTGATCGTCTGAGATACGATCGGGCCACCCATGATGGCGCGCTGATGCGCGGTTGTCAGGATATTGCGCTCGATATCCGTAATCTGGCCGGTGGCGGCATAGCCGAGGAACGCCTGGTACTGTGAAATCCCCGCGCGTGAGCGTGGACCGATGGACCCGTCCGGCGTGCCGACGTTGAAGCCGAAAAGGTTCAGCGCGGTTTGTACGCCGCGGTTTTGCTCGCGCTGCGCGGATGTAGCGCCCGGCACGGTACGGCGCACAGTCTGCTGGGTGGTGCGGCGACGCTGGTCATTGGCGATTGCGCCGCCGATGATTCCACCGATAATACCGCCGACGAAACCATCCTGGGCTGCGGCCTGATGCGCCGGAGCGACCAGCAGACTTGCCGCCGTCAGAAATGTGAATACCTTCTTGAACGCCATATTACCCTCCGAAACATCGCCAAAAAATCGCTGCCAAAAAAACGAGTGACGTAAATGTTACCCAAGGGGCCACAAAAAGATACGAATTATTTCGCAGGCAGCGCAATTTTCTGGCTGCTCGCTTAACAGGAGGATGCGGTGCCGCAATGGACCACGCTTCCCGGCCTTGCCGGATACACCGAAACGTTGGCTGCGATGGAGGCACGGGTCGCCGAGATCGCAGCAGGCCACGCACCCGAGGCGATCTGGCTGCTGGAGCATCCGCCGCTGTATACTGCGGGCACCAGCGCAAAGGCCCGCGACCTGACCGACCCGGGGCGTTTTCCGGTGCATCACGTCGGACGCGGCGGGCAGTACACGTACCATGGCCCCGGCCAGCGCGTTGCCTACATCATGCTGGACCTCAACAAACGTGGCCGCGATATTCGCTGTTTCGTCAACCAGTTGGAAGCTTGGGTCATCGCGACGCTGGGCGATTTCAACCTGAGCGCCGAACGCCGCGCCGGCCGTGTCGGCGTCTGGGTGACGCGGCCTGACAAGCCGCGCAATCCCGACGGCAGCCCGCGCGACGAGAAGATCGCCGCCATCGGTGTGAAGCTGCGCCGCTGGGTCAGCTTCCACGGCATTTCCATCAATGTCGAACCCGACCTGAGCCATTTCGACGGCATCGTACCTTGCGGGATTGCGGAACACGGGGTGACATCGCTGGTCGATCTGGGGCTGCCGGTCGGTATGGACGATCTTGACGTGGCGCTGCGCCGGAATTTTGACCAGATCTTTGGCGAGGCCGCGCGCCCGTCGGCACGGGAGCCCGCCTGAGGCCCCGGCGTTGAATTATCGAATCGGCCCGCCTTGATCTGGATCAATTTTTTGTCCGACTGCGACATCAACTGCATTGCCGTGGTCACATCCGTATTCTAAAACGCAAGTGAAACTGCTGACAACGGCACGCGCGTGCCCGGCAGATTCCCAAAAGGAATACAAGGGAACGGGAGACGACAATGGCCGACGCAGCCACTCATGGCCACGGACATGAAGATACCCGCGGGTTCTTCACACGCTGGTTCATGTCTACAAACCACAAGGATATCGGTATCCTTTATCTCTTCACCTCCGGCATCGTCGGGTTCATCGCAGTAGCCTTCACGGTCTACATGCGTATGGAACTGATGGAGCCGGGTGTGCAGTACATGTGCATGGAAGGCGCGCGTGTCACCGCCGCCGCAGCGGGCGATTGTACGCCCAACGGCCATATCTGGAACGTGATCGTCACCGCGCACGGCATCTTGATGATGTTCTTCGTCGTCATCCCGGCGCTATTCGGCGGTTTCGGCAACTATTTCATGCCGCTGCACATCGGCGCGCCGGACATGGCGTTTCCGCGGCTGAACAACCTGTCCTACTGGCTGTATGTCGCAGGCTCGGCGCTGGCCATTGCATCCGTCCTTTCACCCGGCGGCAACGGCCAACTGGGGTCGGGCGTGGGCTGGGTGCTTTACCCGCCGCTTTCGGTGCGCGAATCCGGCCTGTCGATGGACCTTGCCATCTTTGCCGTTCACGTATCGGGTGCGTCGTCCATCCTCGGTGCGATCAACATCATCACCACATTCCTGAACATGCGCGCCCCCGGCATGACGCTGCACAAAGTGCCGCTGTTTGCCTGGTCGATCTTCATCACGGCCTGGATGATCCTGCTGGCCCTGCCCGTTCTGGCCGGCGCGATCACCATGCTGCTGACCGACAGGAACTTCGGCACCACGTTCTTTGACCCTGCAGGTGGCGGCGACCCGGTGCTGTACCAGCACATCCTGTGGTTCTTTGGGCACCCTGAGGTGTATATCATCATCATCCCGGGCTTCGGCATCATCAGCCATGTCATCGCGACTTTCGCGCGCAAGCCGATCTTCGGCTACCTGCCGATGGTCTATGCGATGGTGGCCATCGGGGTGCTGGGCTTCGTGGTATGGGCGCACCACATGTACACCGTGGGCATGTCGCTGAGCCAGCAAACCTATTTCATGGTGGCGACCATGACGATCGCAGTGCCCACCGGCGTGAAGATCTTCAGCTGGATCGCCACGATGTGGGGCGGGTCGATCGAGTTCAAGACGCCCATGCTCTGGGCGTTTGGCTTCCTGTTCCTGTTCACCGTGGGTGGCGTGACCGGCATCGTGCTGAGCCAGGCACCCGTGGACCGGCTGTACCATGACACCTATTACGTTGTGGCGCACTTCCACTATGTGATGAGCCTTGGGGCGGTCTTCGCGCTGTTCGCGGGGATCTACTACTGGATCGGCAAGATGTCGGGCCGCCAGTACCCCGAATGGGCAGGCAAGCTGCACTTCTGGGCCATGTTCATCGGGGCCAACCTGACGTTCTTCCCGCAGCACTTCCTGGGCCGTCAGGGCATGCCACGCCGGTATATCGACTATCCGGAAGCCTATGCGCTGTGGAACTACGTCTCGTCCCTCGGTGCCTTCCTGTCTTTTGGTTCCTTCCTGTTCTTCATCGGGGTGGTCTATTACACCATCCGGCACGGCAAGCGGATCACGGAAAACAACTACTGGAACGAACACGCGGACACGCTGGAATGGACCCTGTCCAACCCGCCGCCCGAGCATACGTTCGAGACCCTGCCGAAGCGCTCGGACTGGGACAAGCAACCCGCGCATTAAGCGCATCTGGATCTGCGACCCCATGCCAGTTGAATGGAAAAAGCCTGCAAAAGCCCCGGATGCGTCCGGGGCTTTTTGCGATGACCAAAGCTATGCGGTTCGGCTGTGGCCGCATCGGTCGCTACCTGCGCGGGGGTTTGTCGCCTTCATGGCAGGTACCTGCATCCTGTTTGCGCTGCCGTTGATCGCCCTTCTGGGCACGCCGGTGCTATGGGGTATCTTGCCGTTCTTCGCGCTGGCGATATGGGGGATGTGGTACGCGTTGGAGCGCAACACCCGCGACGGGCAGCTGTCCGAAGTGCTGCTGCTGACACGCCAGACCCTGGACCTGACACGCCATAATCCGCGCGGCCCCGATCAAAGCTGGCGCGCCAACCCCTATTGGGTGCAGCTGCGCCTGCAACCCGACGGCGGGCCGGTGGAAAACTACATCACGCTGCGGGGCGCAGAGGCTGGAACCGGGCGGATCGTGGAATTGGGTGCGTTCCTCAGCCCCGGGGAACGCGCGACGCTGTTCGCCGAACTGACCGATGCGCTGCAGCGGGTACGCTAAAGGATAGGGGGGAGAGCAGGGTGAGAGGCTGGACAGCGACCCGAATGATAATTGCTGCGGCTGCTTCCTTCCGGACCTGACCGGGTTCACAAGGCATTCGCCCGCGCCAACCTCTCATCTCGGCAGATAAGCCCCTGAAAAACGTTTTGCAACCCGGAAAGCGGGTTCCGCGCTGCCGTTTGCCTGCGAATCGCAGGGTAGATGCTGGGAAGCTTCGCACCTCAAACACCGGTTTGGCCGCGGGTTTCTGCCCCGTTCAGCACCATACCAGGCCGGATGATGCGCACCGCTGTACAGCTGGCGCAGAATCAGTGGCGGTTTTCCCCATATTCGCATATGATCTGTTAACGTTACTCCCCGAAGATGGTGGGCAAACCACCACATCGCAAACCTGAGGCAGACATGAAAAACCATATCCTTGCAGTTACATTTGCAACGCTTAGCGCGGCGATGGCCCCAACTTTTGCCGCCGCCGGGCCAATCGAGAACGCCTGCAACAGTTCGGAGCGGCCGCAGGCGCACCGCGCGCTCTGCCGGTGCATCGATTCAATCGCTGACATGACGCTGACCCGGTCGGAACAACGCCAGGTCGCGCGGTTCTTTTCCGATCCGCAACGCGCACAGGATGTGCGCATGTCGAAAACCACCCGTGATAATGAGCTTTGGGCACGCTACCGCGCCTTTGGCGATCTGGCTGAAGCACGCTGCGCGGGTTGATGCGCGCCGACTGAGCAACCTTGGCTGATCCCAGAAAATGCGCCGCCCCTGATGCAGGGGCGCTACCCGGCGGGCCAATGCGGACCGCCGGGAAAGGTGCGTTGCGCGTCAATTGTGCCCTGAATGTCCACCGGAATGCATGGCTTCAGGCTGCATGGTCGGGGCATCGGGCGTCCGCTCCAGATCGACGGGGATGTCGAAGCTGACTTCGCCGAATGTCTCGAACACCAGCGTCACATTTACCACGTCGCCATGTGACAGGGATTCGGTCAGCCCCATGAACATCACATGGTCGCCGCCACGGGCCATGGCGTGTTCCCCACCTGCCGGGAGGGCGATACCGTCCTCCAGCTCGGTCATGCGCATCACGCCGTTCGCATCCTCGATATGAGAATGAAGTTCCACCCTCTCGGCCGCGTCCGAGCGTGCGCCGATCAGACGGTCATCGACGTCGCGGTGATTCTCGATCACCATGAAGGCCGCACCGGATTGCGCCATGGGTGTGCTGACGCGCATATAGGGGTCTCGCAGGGCGAAACCGTCATGGGCCAGCGCGGGCAGCGCAAGAAGTGCCGCGCTGGCGGCGAGAAGTGCAGATCGTAGCATTGTATTCATCCTGTCAGCTATTTGTTCGTTCAAGTCGGTTCATGCAAAACCGCTGACAGGGGGCGCGCGGGCGCGCAGGTCGCAAAACGCGCGGCTGAAGCCGGTGAACGCGCCCGGCGGTGGCTGCATCACGCCGATCAGGCGGCTTTCACCCACCGCGCCCAGGACGGTGCCGGGCGGCAGATCGGCAGCGGCAAGGCACAGCGGGCACAGATGCACGGGGCCGACCGGATTGCCGTCGGCGTCCAGCGTGATCGTCTCTAACCCCACCGAGGTACAGATCACCACCGTCATGCCAGCCGCCGCTTGCTGACGCGCAACCGCCATCGACACGCTGGTCGCGGCAAGGACGAGGGCCAGCAACAGGCCGGAACAAAGGCGGGCAACAGGGTTCATACCCGGCGTTCTAGCAAGCGGCGGGTTGATGGAAAAGGCCGTTATCGCCGCAGGCATCCCCCCGAACTGGCGCTTCTGCGGGTCAGCCGGATCCGCAGCTTACCGGATCATCGCCTTGATTGCCGCCAGATGCGTGGGGTCTGCGTTCTGCACCGATGTGGACAGCGCAAGCGCCTCGGCCATCAGCGCGTCAGGCGGGGCGATACCGTCGATCAGGCCCCAGTCCAGCGCCTGCGCGGCGTCGATGCGTTGCCCGGCCAGCAGGAGCAGTTTCGTGCGGGCAGGCCCGATCAGCGCGACCATGCGCCCGGGATCCGACGGTTGCGGCATCACCCCGCGCGCCACCACCGGGTAGAAGAACTTGGCCGATGGCACCGCCAACCGCGTGTCGCAGGCAAGCGCCATGCCAAAAGCCCCGCCTGCCAGCGTGCCGTTCAGCGCCGCGACCGTCAGGCAGGGCAGCGCGACCAGGGTGGCCGACACCTCTTCCCACAAGGGGTCGGTGGCGAGGCCGGTGGCTGCCTCGGCCAGATCGGCCCCGGCGCTGAAGACCGGGCCGTTGCCGGTCAGAATCAGGGCGCGGAGGGCATGGTCGTGCGCGCTTTGCAGCACCTGCAACAGATCAGCCAGCGCCGCACGGGTCAGGGCATTCGCCTTGTCTGGCCGGTTCAGCGTAACGGTCCAGAGCGTGCCGGTGCGCCCGACCTCGATCACGCACCCAACTCCAACCGCTTTCGGATCAGGGGATCGCGCAGCGAAACCTCGCGCCCGATCCAGTCATCGGCATCGGGCGTCGCCATCCAGGCCAGCGCGCGGGCGGGCCATTCCGGCGGAATATGCGCGGACCAGTCCAACTGGCTGACCGCATTGATGCCGCTATCGCGGATGGCGGCCTGCATGTCGGTCGCCACAGTGCCCGGTGACAGGCTGAGGGTGCGGATGCCCGCCCCCCGCGCCTCGACATCCGCGACGCGGGTCAGCATCCAGGCCCCAGCCTTCGAGGTACAATAGGCCCCCCAGCCTTCCAGCGGGTTGTAGGCCGCACCTGACCCGACGGTGATGATGGTGCCACCGCCCGCAGCGATCATCCCCGGCAACGCAGCGCGCATCCCGTGGAAGACGCCCTTGATGTTCACGTCGATCAGGCGGCCCCACGCCTCGGGGTCGGCCTGCGCCAGCATCGAGATCGGGTCGATCATGCCCGCATTGTTGATCAGCACATCCAGCCGCCCGTGGGCCGCGACCATAGCGTCGACCGCTGCAGCCACCTGCGCGTAATCGGCCACGTCACAGATCAGCGCCTTGCCGCCGGTTTCAGCCGCCACAGCGTCCAGCGCGGCGCTGGCGCGGCCCACCAGCCCCAGGTGCGCACCCGCCCCGGCGAAAACCCGCGCAGCATCGGCACCAATGCCCCGGCTTGCCCCTGTAATCAGCACGGATTTCCCGGCCAGCGCTGTCAGATCCACGCCCATGACGTCCCCCAATTTTCCAGTTCCCTTGTTCCCGATTTGGGCACGGGCTATGTCGCAGTCCGTTGTTTTCAGGCATTTTCCATTGTCGAACTGCCCCAACGCCGCACCCGGCCCCCGCAGCATATCGCGACACTGTTAAGCTGACCAGCCATTCCACGCTTGACGCCTGCGCGCCATCGGCGGACACTTACGCCAAATTGAGACAGGAGGGCTGCATGCAAGTCATCACGAACACCACGGCACGGGTATTTTACATGGCGGCAGCGCTGTCGCTGGCAGGCAGCGGCGCGGCGCTGGCCGATCTGACCCATAAACAAGTATGGGAGGGCCTGCGGGAATGGAGCCTGGCATTCGACCAGTTGGCGGCCGCAGAAACCGCACTGGTCGAAGGCGACACGCTGGTATTGACTGCGGTAACCATGACCTCGGACGCCGATGGAACACGCACGGTATTCAGCATCCCCGAAATGCGTCTTCAGCAGGTCGATGCAGATAGCGTCACCATCACCATGTCGGAAACCGGCGACATTCGCAGCACATCCGAGGCACGGCCCTTCGTGCCCGCGACCGATGCGACCCTGCGTCTGGACCTGAGCAATACACAGATCACGGCGACCGGCGCCCCCGAACAGATGGCATTCGCCTCACGCTCGGACGAGATCGTACTGACGCTGGAATCGCTGACCCAAGACGGCGTGGCGAAGGATGTCAGCTTTGAAATGTCATTTGCCGATCTGGCAGAGGACAGCGTGCTGACGCTGAATGAGGGTGTGGGCTTCACCTCGGATTCAAGGGTCGGGGCCATCGCTATCAGCGGTGCGGGGTCCGCAGCCGAGGGAGAGAGTGGCCAGTTCGAGGGCCAGATCAACGGGTTCGGCGTCACCGCGTCGATGGAAAACGCACAACTGGTTGGCGAAAGCGACACCCTGACCGCTGCGGCACTTGAAGCGGGCTTTGCCTTTGATGCCAATGTCGGCAGCGAAAGCAGCCAGTTCAGTTTCGCGCAGGAAGACTTCATGGGCACCAGCACCGGGAATGTCTCGATGGGACCTTCGGGCTTTGGTTTCGCGATGGGCGGCACCAACATGGCAATGGACATCGAACTGAGCGCGCTGGACATTGAGGGCACCTCGCCCATGTCGCCCGCGCCGATTGATTACGCACTGGACGAGTTGTCGTTCAGCATCGACATGCCCATGGTTGCCACCCCCGACGCGGTGCCTTTCAGCGCCGGACTGCGGATGTTGGGCGTGACCTTGGGGGATGAATTCTGGTCAGTCTTCGACCCATCCGCCGCCGTGCCGCGCGATCCGGCGTCGATCATCGTCGCCCTCAGCGGAATGGGGCGCTGGGACACCGACATCATGGAAGACGAAGCCATGGACGGTGAAGCGCCGGGCGGCGAGGTGGAAAGCCTGGCAATCAATGAGTTGGCTATGAGCGTCGGCGGCGCCGAATTAACCGGCGAAGGCGCGTTTACCTTCGACAATGACGACCTGACCACGTTTGACGGCATGCCCCGCCCTGAAGGCCGGATGGGCCTGACACTGCGCGGCGGGCAATCCTTCATGAACGCGCTGGTGGCGGCGGGCATGCTGCCGCAGGAACAGGCGTTCTTTGGCCAGATGATGCTGGGCGCGCTGGCCCAGGCCGCGGGCGAAGATTACTACGTCAGCGAGATCACAGTAACCGAGGATGGCCGCGTGCTGGCAAACGGTCAGCCGCTGCCGTTCTGATCGCTGCAGAACCTTCGGCGGGGGCGCGCTACCTCTTGCGCGCCTCCAGTTCCGAGTTGAACAGCCGCAGCCGGTGGCCCAGATTGTCGTGGTGCATGATGCTGTCGAAATGTTCAAACAGGAACGACAGCGCCTCGCCCTCATCCAGCCCGGCCTCGGTGGCAAAGCGTTTCAGGCGGCGATAACCGTCTTCTGACATCGCGACCGGAAAGCGGCGGGTCAGGCGCAGTCGTTTGGGCATGGGGCTTCCTTTGCGGTCGTGGCGGCAACGATCCCCGGCATTGTCGCAAACCCGGCGCGGCAAAGTCCATCGCCTTCTTGCGGCACAGAGGCCCTATCGCGCTGCGACCGGACCGGCGGTGTGGGCCCGGTGCAGGACATCCGCCGCCCATGCCAGTTCGCGCTGCAACTCGGCAATCGCGCCGTCCAGCGCGGCGCGCTGACGCTGCATATCGGCCAGCCGCGCCTCGGCCAGCGCACGGGTGCGGCGCAACTGCTTCATTTCACGGTCGTCACGGTCATACATGTTGAGCAACTGGCGAATGTCCTCCAGCGCGAAACCGAAGCGTTTACCGCGCAAGATCAGCTTCAGCCGGGCAGATTCGCGCCGCGTGTAAAGCCGCTTTTGCCCCTGGCGAATGGGCGACAGCAATTCGCGCGCTTCATAGAAACGCAAGGTGCGCGGGGTGACGCCAAAGGCTTCACACATGTCGCGGATGGTTCGGGTGCCCGTGCCGGCGCCCGTACCCATGTCGGTGTCGGATTTGGTTGGCTGCATCACTGCCTCGGTGGTTCAGGAATGTTGTCGGCGGCCCCTTTAAAGTTGACGCGAACCCAAGGCAAGGGCCGCACGCACCGCGCGACGTTCGGGCGCAGCATTCCGCGCAACGCTCAGCCGGTGATTTGGCCCAAGGCCTCTCGCCTTACCTTGTGCAGGTCCTGCAAGGCTGCGGCCACCGCCGCGCGCTGCTGCTCCAACACCGCGATCTGCCGGTCCGCCATGGCAACGAATTCACGCAACTGCGCCTCTGAGCCTTCGGATTGATACAATTCCAGCCATTGGCGGATTTCCTCCAGGCTGAAGCCAAACTGCTTGCCCCGCAGGATCAACTTCATCCGCGCCAGTTCGCGCGCGCCATAAAGCCGGTTGCGCCCGTCTTTGCGGGGCTGCAACAGCTCGATGTATTCATAATAGCGCAGGGTCCGGGGGGTGACATCGAACCTTGCACACATCTCCTTGAAGCTGATCGGCAGATCGGACACGGCGCACACTCCTGATCAATGCGGCAGACCCTAAAGGGTTGTGCGGCGCTGTGCAATCTGTGCCCGTCCCCGGCAAACCGGCGCTTGCCCTTTCGCAACCGATTGTCCACAAAAGGCATAGCCGAGCCAAAGGTTGTCCCATGCCAGACCTGTCACCCCATCCGCCGCAAACCCGGCCCGAGGATTTCATCGCAGCGCTGCCGCATGCGCAGGCCCTGGGGCTGCGACTGGACCAGATCGGCGACGGATTTGCCACGATCAGCATGGCGTATGACCCACGTCTGATCGGCGATCCGGTCACACGCGTCATCCACGGCGGCGCGGTTTCGGCGCTGATGGACACCTGTTGCGGCGCCGCAGTGATGAGCTATCCTGGCGCAGCCACCACCGCCACGATCGACCTGCGCATCGACTACATGCGCGGCGCCACCCCGGGCCAGCGCATCACCGCGCGGGCGGAGTGCTACCATGTCACCCGGTCGGTTGCCTTCGTGCGCGTGACGGCCTCGGATGAGGACCAGACGCGCCCGGTCGCCACCGCAACGGGCGCCTTCACTTTCGCGCGCCAGACATCGGATGGAGATGAGGCATGAGCAGCCCTGCGCGCCCCGATCCAGTGCAGGTCGTCAAGCAGCGCCGAGATGGCGCGTTGAGCGCGCTGGTCGATGGCGTGCCTTATATCCGGTTTCTGGGTATCCGGTTTGAGCGTCTGGGCGATGAGCTGACAGCGATCCTGCCCTATGCCGACATGCTAATCGGCAACCCCCATTTGCCCGCGATCCATGGCGGCGTGACGGCGGCATTTCTGGAGGTCACGGCGATCATCCAACTGTCATGGGTGCATCTGTGGGACGATATGGAGGCCGGGCGGATCGACCCGGCATCGCTGGACCCCACGCACCTGCCACGAATGCCCAAGACGATTGATTTCACGGTGGATTACCTGCGTTCCGGCCTGCCGCGCGACGCCTATGCCCGCGCAAGGGTCAACCGCGCGGGCCGCCGCTATGCCAGCGTGCAGGTAGAGGCGTGGCAGGACAACCGCGACCGCCCCTTCGGGCAGGCAGTGGGGCATTTCCTGATGCCGCAGCGGGGCGGTCGTGATGGCTGACAGCGTGGTCGGACCGCTGGCCCACCGCCGCGTCCTGAAAATCGCAGTGCCGATCGTGCTGGCCAATATCAGCGTGCCGATCCTGGGCATCGTCGATACCGGTGTGGTGGGGCAGATGGGTGCCGCCGCCCCCATCGGCGCGGTGGGGCTGGGCGCGATCATCCTTGCGTCAGTCTACTGGATCTTCGGGTTCCTGCGCATGGGCACGTCGGGCCTTGTGGCGCAGGCTGTGGGCGCGGGCGACACGGCCGAAAGCGGTGCGATCTTGATGCGTGCTCTGATGATCGGCGTGGCGGCGGGCGTGGTCATGATCGTCGGGCAGGGCCTGCTGGTGGCACTGGCGTTTCGCCTTGCCCCTGCCAGTGCCGAGGTAGAGTCGCTGGCCCGCGACTACCTGACCATCCGCATCTGGGGGGCGCCTGCCACCATTGCACTTTATGCCGTCACCGGCTGGCTGATCGCGACAGAGCGCACCAGCGCTGTGCTCCTGCTACAGTTGTGGATCAACGGGCTCAACATCGTGCTGGACCTGTGGTTCGTGCTTGGCCTTGGCTGGGGCGTCGAGGGCGTCGCGGTGGCCACGCTGTGCGCCGAATGGACGGGGGTCGCCTTCGGCCTCTACCTCTGCCGCGCGGCTTTTGCGGGCGATCAATGGCGTGACTGGGCGCGGGTCTTTGACCGCGCGCGGCTAAAGCGCATGCTGTCAGTCAACAGCGACATCATGCTGCGCACCGTGGCGCTGCAAGGGGCCATGACCTCGTTCCTGTTCACCGGGGCGGGATTTGGCGATGTGACACTGGCCGCCAATCAGGTGCTGATGCAATTTCTGGCCCTCGCGGCCCATGCGCTGGACGGTTTCGCCTTTGCCGCTGAAACCCTGATCGGGCAGGCGGTGGGGGCGCGATCCTACAACGCCCTGCGCCGCGCCGGGGTACTGACCAGCATCTGGGGCATTGGCGTGGCAGTGGTGATGGCGGCGGGGTTCTGGCTGTTCGGCCCGCTGATGATCGACGCCATGGCGCGCGACGCCGAGGTGCAGGCGGCGGCGCGGATCTTCCTGCCCTATGTGGTGGCGGCAACCTTGCTGAGCGTCGCTGCCTATATGCTGGACGGCATCTTCATCGGCGCGACAGAAACGCGGGTGATGCGCAATGCGATGGCGCTGTCGGTGGCGATCTATGCCGCAGCGGTCTGGCTGATGGTGCCCGTCTGGGAAAACCACGGGTTGTGGCTTGGTTTTCTGGTGCTCTCCATCGCGCGGGCGGTCTTGCTGGGACTGGCCTATCCGGGGTTGGAGCGGCGGGTCATAGCCAGTCCTGCCGCCCTGTCCCCACGGCATCCGTGACCGAGGCATAACCGTCAGCCTGCAGCAACGCGTCCAGTTCGCGGACAATCCGCGCTGTTAGCGACAGACCATCATAGACCAGCGCTGAATAAAGCTGCACCGCGGACGCGCCCGCCCGGATCTTCGCATAGGCCTGCGCGCCGGACCCTACACCACCGACACCGATCACCGGCATCGCGCCGTCCAGCCGCAGCGACAGTTGCGCCAGAAGGCGGGTCGACCGCGCAAACAGCGGCGCGCCCGAAAGCCCGCCAGCCTGCGCACGATGCGTAGATGTCAGGCCGTCGCGGTCCAGCGTCGTGTTGGTGGCGATGATCCCGTCGATCCCCGCATCAACCGCTACGCGGGCCAGATCGTCCAGTTCTGCCGGTGTCAGATCAGGTGAAATCTTCAGGAACAGCGGGATGGGGCGGGGCAGGCCCGCCCGCGCCTCCAGCACCCGGGCCAGCAGAGCGGCCAGCGCCGCAGGGCCCTGCAATTCCCGCAGTTTCTCGGTATTGGGGGAAGAGACATTGACCGTGGCGAAATCCACCAACGCGCCGCAGCGGTGCAGAACGGTGGCAAAATCACCCGCGCGGTCGTCGCTGTCCTTGTTCGCACCCAGGTTCAGCCCGACAACCAGCCCCTTCGGGCGGCGTGCCAGCCGGGGGGCAATGGCCTCGGCCCCGTCGTTGTTGAAACCGAAACGGTTGATGACAGCGCGGTCTTCCGTCAGCCGGTACAGCCGGGGGTGGGCATTACCGCCTTGCGGGCGCGGGGTGGCAGCACCCACTTCGACAAAGCCGAAGCCCGCGCGCGACAGGCCATGCAGCGCGGTGGCGTTCTTGTCGAACCCCGCCGCCAGCCCGACCGGGTTGGGCAGGTCCAGCCCGGCCAGTTGCACGCGCAGCCGCGCATTCGTCACCAAGGGCACGCGCGGGGCCAGGCCGCCACGCAGCGCCAACAGCGCCGCGCCATGGGCGCGTTCCGGGTCCAGCAGGCGCAGCGCCTTCATTCCCAGCGCCTCAAGCCCCCCGCTCAAATCATGTCCCGTGGGAAAATATGGCCCGCTGCACCCAGCGGCAGCGAGGTATCCCAGACCACCGCCGATATCGGCAGCGCCGCATAAAGATGCGGGAAAAGCGCACCATCGCGCGCAGGCTCCCAGACCAGTGCGGCGCCCAGCTTATCGGGATCGACCGCCACCAGCACCAAGTCTGATTCATCTGCGAAGTGCTTTGCCGCCGTGGCCACCACCTGTTCGGTGGTGGAGAAATGGATATACCCGTCGCTCAGGTCAATGGGCGCGCCCAGCGTCTGCCCTGACTGGCGCAGGCTGTCCCATTCGGGGCGGCGAAAGATCTTGTAAATAACCATGGCGATGCTGATGCCAAATGCGCCGGGTTTGGTCAATGGGCGTTTGCGGCAGGGGCGCTGAACTTGGTCGTGCCGGGTGAAGCAGGCGGGCTGGCACGCCGGGGGGGCAACAAGCAAGAAAAAGCGCCGCGTTGCAAGATCCGCCCAGACACGATGCAGAGCACATTCTCAGCGCCGAATTGGGCGGCCTTCGCAATACCTTACCCCAGCCAATGTTCAAAAGTCCTGTCCAATGGCCCGAAAATTGCCATAAGGCTGTGGAATGCCCCCTCAGAACCCGGGCCCTTCCCGGTACGGGCCACGCAATACGGAGCGACCCCATGCGCATCGGTTATCTGATGAACACCTATCCGATCACCTCGACCACCTTCATCCGGCGAGAGATGGCGGCGCATGAAGCGATGGGCACCGAGGTAATGCGCTATGCGATCCGCCCCTGGGCAGAACCGCTCGTCGATCCCGCCGATCAGGCGGAGATCGCGCGCACACAATATCTTTTGATCGGCCAGGATACCGGGCTGATCCGGCGCTTTCTGGCGGAACTGCTCCGCAACCCACTGCGCGTGCTGCCAGGCCTGTGGATGATGCTGCGCATGATGGCGGCAGCGGGCGGGCAAGTTGTGGCGCATTGCGCCTATCTGCTGGAAGCCGTGTCGCTGCTGCAACGCACGAGGCGCGACGGCATCCACCACATTCACACGCATTTCTCCACCAATTCGGCAGGCGTGGCGATGCTGTGCCATTCTATGGGCGGGCCGGGCTACAGCTTTACCGCGCATGGGCCAGATGAATTCGTGAACCCGGCGCAATCCTCGCTGGCGATGAAGATCGCGCGGGCGCGGTTTGGCGTGGCGATCACCGAATTCGCGCGGGTCCAGCTGGCGCTGGCGGGTGGCATGGCGCATTGGGAAAAGCTGCATGTGGTGCGCTGCGGTGTCGATCCGGCAGAATTTACGCCCGAAGGGGCCGGGTTCAACGGCGCGCCCTTCGTCTGCGTCGGGCGGCTGTGCCCGCAAAAGGCGCAAGTGTTGGTTGTCCGCGCGCTGGCGCAGGTGGTGCAGAACCACCCGAAGGCACAGCTGATCCTGATCGGCGACGGTGAAACGCGGGCAGAGGTCGAGGCCGAGGTCACCCGCGCCGGGCTGTCGGGGCATGTGCAGTTGCTGGGATGGCAAAGCAATGCGCAGGTGCGCGCGCATCTGGCAGGCGCACGGGCGCTGCTGCTGCCCAGTTTCGCCGAAGGGCTGCCGATTGTCATCATGGAAGCGATGGCGATGGGGCGGCCGGTGATTTCCACCTATATCGCGGGTATCCCCGAACTGCTGAATGCCGATTGCGGCTGGATCATCCCGGCGGGGTCGGTCGATGCGATTGCGGGCGCGATGGAAGCCGCGTTGCACGCGCCCGAGGGCGAGCTGGAGGCGATGGGGCGCGAAGGGCGTCGGCGGGTCAGTGACCTGCATGACGTCACGCAAAACGCCGCACAGTTGCGGGCGCTGTTTTCGGAGGCAATTGTGGCGGGGTAAGCGCGGGCAGGATCTTGCCCGCGCATCGGTTGTGCCCTGGGACCGGTCGGCCCCTAAGGTGTCAGGCGCCGGTGTCCCAGGCGGAAATCGACTTGACCTCCAGGAAATCCTCGATCCCCCAGATGCCGCCTTCGCGCCCATTGCCGGATTGTTTCATCCCGCCAAAGGGCGAGCCCGCGCCCCGGCTTTTGCCGTTCATCTCGACCATGCCGGACCGCAGTTGCCGCGCAACGCGGTTGCGGCGCGCGCCATCTTGCGACTGGACATAGTTGGTCAGGCCGTAAGGGGTGTCATTGGCGATGCGGATCGCCTCATCCTCGGTGCCGAAGGGGATCATCGACAACACGGGACCAAAGATCTCTTCGCGCGCGATGGTCATGTCGTTGGAGACATCGGCAAAGACTGTGGGGCGGACGAAATAGCCCCGGTTCAGCCCGTCAGGCCGCCCGACACCGCCGGTGACGAGCCGCGCGCCCTCATCGATACCCTTCTGAATCAGTCCCTGGATCTTGTCGAACTGCGCCGCGCTGACCACGGGGCCGATATGTTTGCCAGCCTCGACGCTGGACCCCACGCGGATCGACTCGGCGGTTTTGCGGGCGGTTTCCACCGCGGCGTCATAGATGTCGCGCTGCACCAGCATCCGGGTGGGAGCGTTGCAGGACTGCCCCACGTTGTTGAAGCAATGCGCCACGCCCCTGCTGACTGCGGCCTCATCGGCATCGGCAAAGACGATATTCGCGCCCTTGCCGCCCAGTTCCAGATGCACACGCTTCAGCGTTTCGGCGGCAGCCTTGGAAATCGCAATGCCCGCGCGGGTCGACCCGGTGAACGAAATCATGTCGATATCAGTATGCGAGGAAAGCTGCGTGCCCACCCCCGGCCCGTCGCCATGCACCATGTTGAACACACCCGCAGGCGTACCCGCGTCATGCAGGATCTCAGCCCAGATGATCGACGACAGCGGCGCCACCTCCGAGGGTTTCAGCACCATGGTGCAGCCGGCCAGCAGCGCCGGAATGACCTTCAGCGTCACCTGATTCATCGGCCAGTTCCACGGCGTGATCAGCCCGCAGACCCCGACAGCCTCCTTGATGATCCGATCGTTGGGTGCGTGGTCGCCTAAGGGCGCGTCGAATTCCACCTGATCAAAAGCGGCGATGAAATTGGTGATATGCGAAGTACCCGCCCCCACCTGCGAGCTGCGGGCAAAGTCGATGGGCGCGCCCATTTCCAGGCTGATCGCCTGCGCCATATCCTCGGCGCGTGCCTTGTAGACCTCCAGCACACGGCGGACGAGGGCGAGGCGGTCGGCAGGGTCGCTGTGCATCCAGCCCGGCAGCGCTGCACGCGCCGCCGCGACCGCTGCATCGGTATCGGCCTGACCGCCCAACATGATGGTCGCACAGACCTCTTCGGTCGACGGATTGATGACATCAAGCGGGTTCTGCGCCGCAGGGGCGGTCCACGCGCCGTTGATGTAGAATTTATCTGTCTGCATGGTTTTGCTCCTCAACAGGGTTGAGGATTTGTGGCACCCAAGCGCGGCAGGTGCAAGGGGCAGTGCCGACGGTACCCGATAGCGGGCGGCACGCCCTTGGCCGGGCGCTGCACTGCGCCGATTGTCCACCGTCAGCCCGCGCGGCACGCAACCGCCGCCTGCGGATGGCGCGCGCCCCAGATACGGCGGGCGTCCCGAGCGATCGCGCGCGCCTGCGCGGCGTCCAGCGCAGCGCGGGCGCGGGCCGGGTCACCCCCGGCCTGCCGCAACGCCTTGTGCCACAATTTCAGCGCCGAAGCCGGGGACCACGGCAGCGCCGCATCGTGCAACCAGCGGCGCAGGTCGGGCGGCAGCCGGTCGAAGGCTGCCATCGGGCTGGCACGGCGGCGCAGCGTGGAAACCGTATTGCCCCGCATGTCACGCAGCCTTGCGCCCGCCCCATTGCGGGAACGGATCGGGCAGCGCCCGCCAGGCATCGGGCGTGAAATCGGCGGCATCGACCAGGCAGGCATCCAGCGCGGCGGTCAGGGTCGCGCGGTCCATGCCCGCGCCGATGAACACCAGTTCCTGGCGCCGATCGCCCCAGGGCTCCACCCAGTGTTCGCGCATCTGCGCCAGCATGTCGGGATGGTCGGGCCAGCGGTCGCGCGGGACGGCTGCCCACCAGCCGCCCAGGGGCGTCACCGATGACAACGCACCCGCCAGCGAGAATTCGGCAACCCAATTGGGCCGCGTGGCCAGCCAGAAATGCCCCTTGGACCGGATGACCCCCGGCAGGTCGCCGTTCAGAACCGCGTGGATTTTCACCGGATCAAACGGCGCGCGTGCCCGGTAAACGAAAGAGGACACGCCGTATTCCTCGGTTTCCGGTACATGATCGGCAAAGCCGTAAAGCTCTTGCGCCCACAGCGGATGTTCATGCGCGCGGTCAAAATCGAAGAGCCCGGTATCAAAAATCGCAGCGCCATCGACGCGGCTGTTGTCTGTCTCGATCAACTTTGCGCCCGGGTTAAGCGATTTGATGATCTTGCGCGCGGCGTCCACCCGTTCGGGGCCCGCGTCGCTGACCTTGTTGAGGATGATGACATCGGCGAATTCGATCTGATCAGTCAACAGATGCACCAGCGTGCGTTCATCCCCCTCGCCCATCACCTCGCCCCGGTCGGACAGGAAATCATGGCTGGAGAAATCCTTGAGCAGGTTGAACGCATCCACCACCGTGACCATGGTATCCAGCCGCGACACGTCGGACAGGCTATCGCCCGCCTCATCACGGAAATCGAAGGTTGCGGCGACGGGCAGCGGTTCGGATACCCCGGTGGATTCGATCAGCAGATAATCAAACCGTCCTTCAGTCGCCAGTTTACGGACCTCTTGCAGCAGGTCGTCGCGCAGAGTGCAGCAGATACAGCCGTTCGACATTTCGACCAGCGTTTCCTCAGAACGCTTGAGGTCGACACCCGCGTTGACCAGATCGGCGTCGATATTCACTTCGGACATGTCATTGACGATCACCGCGACGCGGCGGCCCTCACGGTTGTTCAGGACATGATTCAGAAGGGTAGTTTTGCCTGCGCCAAGAAAGCCCGACAAAACTGTGACCGGAAGACGTGGGTGCATAGGGGGCATGGGTTCGACCTGTTATGTGATACTATAACACATATATCGCACAGCTCCGCTTCGGGTGCAAGGGCGCGCCAAGACCCAAAAAATGCTCTGGCAGGGTGCAGATCACCGGAAGGCAATCGGGCGATGCAGATGCGGCGCTGAGCCGTCAGACAGCGGGGCCAAAATATCTTGACTAAAGATGTAGGGTATAATATCCGACGAACTTAGTAGGGATTACGCCTTTCCGGCACCGGCAGTCGCGCCCGTCGCTCGGTATCGCAACACGCTTCCTGCATTGAATAACGTCTGCTCGACGCATATTGAAAGGATCAACATGACCGTTCTTCGCACCTCTGTTCTCGCTCTCTCAACGCTGGCCGCCACGCCGCTGGCTGCCGATGTCACACTGTATTCCGGGCGGGGCGAAACGCTGGTAGCTCCGATCATCGCGGCCTTCACCGCCGATACCGGGATCGAGGTAAACGTGCGCTATGCCGGCACCGCCGAATTGGCGATCCTGTTGCAAGAAGAGGGCGATGCCTCGCCCGCCGACGTGTACTGGGCGCAAGACGTGGCCGCACTGGGCGCCGTGAAGGGCCAGTTTGCCGATCTGCCCGCCGAGACGCTGGAAAAGGTCGATGCCGTTTACCGCGACGCTGATGGCAAATGGATCGGCACCTCGGGCCGTGCCCGCGTGGTCGCCTATTCCCCCGAACGTCTGAGCGCGGAAGAGCTGCCCGCCACCATGACCGACATGACCGATCCGATGTACAAGGGCCGGATCGCGCTGCCGCCCACGAACGGGTCATTCGTCGCCCATGTCGCCGCCCTGCGCGTGGCTACCAGCGACGAAGCTGCGCTGGAATGGCTGCAAGGCATCGCCGCGAATGAACCGATCATCGTGCGCAACAACACCGCCGCCTATCAGGCAATCGCGGATGGCGAAGCCGATATCGCCATGACCAACAACTACTACCTCGGCCGTTTCCTGGCCGCCGATGCGGAATTCCCGGTCGCCCAGACCTCGTTCAGCGAAGCAGGCGACATCGGCAACCTGATGATGCCCGCAGGCGTCGGCGTGTTGGAAAGCAGCGACAACAAGGAAGAGTCGATCGCCTTCATCAACTACCTGCTGAGCGACGGCGCGCAGCAATACTTCACCGGCAATGTGTATGAATACCCAGTGACGGGTGTGGGAATCGTGCCCGTAGCAGGCATGGGGCAGAGCTTCAGCGACGCCGTTGCCGCCGCGCCGGAATTCGACGTTAACTCCCTTACCGATCTGGAAGGCACCATCGCCCTGATCCGGGAGGCCGGCTTGCTTTGAGCGCCAGCACCACCACTTTCCCGGGCCGCCGACTTCCGGCGGCCCGCGTGATTTTTTCAAGCCTCGGTCTTCTGACCGGGGTTTTGATGCTTTTGCCCCTCAGCTATCTGGTCCTGCGCGCGTCCGAGGCAGATTTCGCCACCATCTGGGCGCTGATCATGCGCCCGCGCACCGGGCAACTGATCGTCAATACCGCAGCGCTGGTGGCAGGGGTGCTGGTGCTCAGCACCTTCATGGCGCTGCCGCTGGCATGGCTGGTCAGCCGCACCAACCTCAAGGCACGCCGCGTCGTCAATGTGCTGGTGGTGCTGCCGCTAGCGGTGCCGGGCTATGTGATGGCCTATGCGCTGATCGGGTTGGCGGGAAACTACGGTTTTCTCAACCAGATTTTCGGCGTCACCCTGCCGCGCCCGCAGGGCTGGTGGGGCGCCACCCTGGCACTGTCGCTTTATACATTCCCCTACCTGTACCTCAACCTGCGCGCCGCCTTCAGCGGGCTGGATGCCAGCCTTGAGGAATCGGCCCGCGCGCTGGGTGCTACCCCGCGCGAAGTGTTCCTGCGCGTCACCCTGCCCCACCTGCTGCCCGCGCTGGGTGCCGGATGGCTGGTGGTGGGCCTCTATGTGCTGGGCGATTTCGGCGCAGTGGCGTTGATGCGATATGATGTCTTCTCATCTGTCATCTACACCCAATATTCGGTGGCGTTTGACCGGCTGTATGCCAGTTGGCTGGCGCTGATGCTGATCGCCATCGCGCTGAGCGTTGTTTGGTGGGAAAGCCGCCTGCGCGAGGGCGCGCATTATGCCCGCACCGGATCGGGCAGCGGGTCGGGACCGCGCCGCGTGCGGCTGTCCCGTGGCGGGCAGATCGCAGGCTGGGGCTTTGTTGCCTTGGTTGTCACCGCCTCCATCGGATTGCCGGTGGCGGTGCTGACCTTTTGGATGACGCGCTCGCCGGTTGGCCCGGTGCTGCCGGACCTGTTGCAGGCCTTCGGGCAATCGCTGTCGGTCGCAGTGCCTTCGGCAGCGCTGGCGGCGGCGCTGGCGCTGCCCATGGCGGTGCTGGCAGTGCGCTATCCCTCGCGGCTGTCGACCTTCATCAATCGCATCGGCTTTGTCGGCTATGCCGTGCCACCGCTGGCCTTCGCGCTGGCCTTCGTCTTTTTCTCGCTTCAGGGCGCGCAGTTCCTGTACCAGACCTACGCGCTGCTGATCATGGTCTACGCCCTGAACTTCCTGGCGTTGGCGCTGGGGCCGATCCGCTCGGCGCTTTATCAGTCCCGGCCGTCGGTCGAAGAGGCTGCGCGCGCCCTGGGCTACAGCGGCCCGGCCACGTTCTGGCATGTGACGCTGCCCACCATCCGCCCCGGCGTGATCGCGGGCATGGTGCTGGTCTTTGTCATCGCCATGAAGGAACTGCCGATCGCCTTCCTTCTGTCACCCACCGGGTTCCGGCCGCTGGCGATCACCATGTTCTCGCGCACATCCGAAGGCATGCTGGTCGATGCCGCGCCCTATGCCGCAGCCATCATCGCGTTTTCTGCGGTTTTCGTCGGCTTCGTTTTGCGGCATGACCGTAAGGCCGGGAGTTAGCCATGAACCAACTGCACAAGACCCTGACCTTCAAGATGCCCGCCGAGGCAAGCCCGCTGGGCTATCGCCCCAAGCCCTTCAAGGTGCTGTTGGAGGTATCGCAGCTGCATCGCCGCTTCACGCCCGAGGCCGCGCCCGCCGTGGAACGCGTCAGTTTCACCTTGGGTGAGGGGGAATTGCTGGCGTTGCTGGGCCCCTCGGGCTGCGGCAAGACCACCACGCTGCGGATGATCGGCGGGTTCGAGGCGCCCGATGCCGGCACAATCACCCTGCGCGGCCGCGACATCACCCGCCTGCCCCCCGAACAGCGCGGCATCGGCTTCGTGTTTCAGGACTACGCGCTGTTTCCACATCTCAACGTGCTGGACAACGTAAAATTCGGCCTGCGGCAGATGACCAGACCTGACGCCATCGCGCGGGCCGAGGAAATGCTGGCGCTGGTCGGGCTGACGGGGCTGGGCCGCCGCCGCCCGCATGAGCTGTCGGGCGGACAGCAACAGCGCGTGGCGCTGGCGCGCACGCTCGCGGTGGCGCCGCCCTTGATCTTGATGGATGAACCGTTTTCGAACCTCGATGCAGCCATGCGGGTGGAAACCCGGCAAGAGGTGCGCAAACTGCTGAACAACGCGGGCTCTGCCGGGATTTTGGTAACCCACGATCAGGAAGAAGCGATGGCCATGGCCGACCGCATCGCGGTGATCGAGGCCGGGCGCGTCGTGCAGATCGGCACCCCCGATGAGATCTACCGCAACCCGGTCAGCGCCTTCGTGGCCAGCTTCCTGGGCCGTTCGAACATCTTGCAGGGTACCGCGAATGGCATGAATGTCACCACTGCCTTCGGCAATCTGCCGCTATCGCGCGCTGCAAACGGGGCCGTGCAACTGGCGGTGCGCCCCGAACAGATCATGCTGGACGCCGACCCCGACGGCGCCGCTTCGGTCGTGGGGCGAGAGTTCCGGGGCCACGATCAACTGTATTGGGTGCAGGAGGGAGAGCGGTGCATGCTGGTCATCTCTGGCCCCGGCGCAACACTGGCGATTGGAGAGCGTGTGCGCATGCGGATCTGCGACTGCGTGGTGCCGCTCAGCTGACTGGGATGTACGGGAGGGGGCCGCTTGCACCCCGCTTTCCTTGCTACAACCGGCGAAAAGCGCCGAGGCGTGACATCACCGCTTTGCGGCATGCCGTCATCGCGTTAGGGTTGCGGCACATGACCTGTCTGGCACCCGACTGACTTCGCAGCGGGCGACGGGGCGCGCGGAAATCCGTGCGGGCAGGCGGGCGTCAGCCCGCTTCGCGGGGTCGGGCGCAAAACGGCAATCCTGGGGGACTTCATGCGCGGCTGGGGCAAGATCATGCTGATGACGACAATGCTTGCCCCCGGATGCGTGGGGGCCAATGTCGAACGGTCTCCGCGGCCCGACGCCCGGCCCGACGCCCGGCCAGACACGCGCCCCGAAACACGCGTCAGCACCGCGCCGCAAGCCACCAGCTTTGGCGCGTGGCAAAGCGCCTTCCGCCCCCGGGCCCGCGCGGCCGGGATCAGCGCGGACGTGTTGGATCGCAGCCTGCGCACCACCGCCTACCTGCCGCAGATCATCCAGCTGGACCGCGCCCAATCGGAATTCGCCCGCCCGATCTGGGATTATCTGGACGGCGCGGTATCAAACGCGCGCATCCGTGACGGCCGCGCAGCACTGCAGCGCCACGCCGACCTCTTGTCGCGGATCGAGGCGCGCTACGGCGTCGCGCCCGAAATCATCGTCGCAATCTGGGGGCTGGAAAGCGGCTATGGCGCGAACCGGGGCAGCACCCATACCCTCAGCGCGCTAGCGACCCTGGCTTATGAGGGGCGGCGCGCAGCGTTCTTCGAGGCACAGCTGATCGCCGCCCTGCGGATCATCGAGGGCGGCGAGGTCACGCCTGACCGAATGATCGGATCCTGGGCAGGCGCGATGGGGCATACGCAGTTCATGCCCGAAAGCTATATGGCCCATGCGGTGGATTTCACGGGCGACGGGCGGCGCAATGTCTGGTCGGACGCGCCTGCAGACGCGCTGGCTTCCGCTGCTGCCTATATCGCAGAATCGGGCTGGACGCGGGGCCAGCCCTGGGGGGTTGAAGTCTTGCTGCCCGCAGGTTTCGACAAGATGCTGTCGGCCGCGCCCCGGCCGGTGTCCGAATGGCGGCGGCTGGGGCTGACCCGCGCGGCGGGCGGCACTTTGCCCGACGCCGCCCGTGCCCGGCTGATGTTCCCCGCAGGCGCGCGCGGTCCGGCGCTGCTGGCCTATGACAATTTTGCCGCGCTGAAGGAATACAACATATCAGACGCCTATGTGATCGCCGTGGGGCATCTGGCCGACCGGCTGGCGGGCGCGGGGGCGTTCCGCGCGGGCTGGCCACGCGACGACCGGCCCCTGTCACTGTCAGAACGGACCGAAGTGCAGCGCCGCCTGAATGCGCTGGGATATGACACGGCGGGAATCGACGGGCGCATCGGCCCTGCGACAATGGCTGCGGTGCAGGCTTTCCAGCAATCCGCCGGCCTGTTGCCCGACGGCTATGTCACCCCAGAGGTGCTGGAGAGACTGCGCCGCCGGTAGAACAGCGCGCTGCCTCAACGTCGTAAAATGGCGTCACCTCCCCGCGGGCCAGCCCCGGCGGCGCGGCACTTTCACCGCCAGCATCGGCTTCAGCAAGGGCGAGCGGAAGCGGTCCAGATCCAGCGCCTCATGCACGCCGGTGCAGACCTCGCCATGCAGACGGGTCTCTACCACGGACCGGGTGTAGAACGGTGCGTCCAGCATGGGTTTCACCTGCCGCGCCGGATGGCCCGGGTCGGCACGGGTTTCGCGCCGCACCAGCCAGCCAGATCGCCGCAAGGGTGCCTTTGGTGGCGCTGTGCGTTGCGTCACCGTCCCGTCGCGGTCTACATGCAGCGCAAGGCCAAGATCGGACCCATCGCGCCGCGTCGCATCATAGAACAGATGCGCCCCGTCGCGCGCCGCGAACCGCCCCCATGTCCAGTAGCTGAAATCATCTTCCAGTGCCGCCGTGCCAAAATTCGCGTCGAAATAGCCGTGGCCTTCCCACGACCAACCCTTGCGATCAATCTCGACCCGGATGCGCGACACTGGGGCAAAGGGCCGCCAGATATGGGTTCCCTGAGGTGTCAGCGCGGCCTCTACCCCTGTCAGCGCGGCGGGTGTCAGGGTAATACGGCCCTGCAGGCGCCCGGGATGCGGCAGCGTCGCCTCATCGAAATCAATCAACAGCGCATCGCCGTTCCAGTGCATCTGGCTGGGGCCGATCCGCAGCGTGTCGCCCGTTGTGTGCAGCGCAGCCGCCCCCCGGTCGGTCATGGTCCAGCGCCCACCGGGGCCATAGGTCACAACATTCATGCAGCAATGATCCGCCGGATTGCGCCGCCCCGACCAGCGATACCACGGC
Organism: Roseicitreum antarcticum; assembly: GCF_014681765.1. Classification (GTDB taxonomy): domain Bacteria; phylum Pseudomonadota; class Alphaproteobacteria; order Rhodobacterales; family Rhodobacteraceae; genus Roseicitreum; species Roseicitreum antarcticum. The sequence goes on along the minus strand of NZ_CP061498.1, from coordinate 2,558,978 downwards.
GAGAAGACCGAGCCGATGAACCCGATCACCGAAACCGCCCGCGTTCCGCAATCCGACACGCCATCGACATACCACCAGGCATAGCCGTTTGGCGGAACCTCTAGGTCAAACCAAGGTCGCGCATGATCGCCGCGGCCGCGTGCTGCCCGGATAAGGTCGCCATGGGCACCCCCGCCCCCGGATGCGCCCCGCCCCCCGCCAGATAGAGACGCTTCATCCGCGTCCGCGCCGTGGGGCGCTGAAACGCCGCCAGAAGCCCGTGTGGGCTGCGCCCGTAAAGGGATCCGTCCGACCCCGGGTGCAGCGCTGCGAACGCGCTCGGCGTGGTCAGTGCAGTCACCTCGGGCATCGGCGTGAAGGTCAGGCCGTGCCGGGCCAGATTGTCGAAGATCAGGGTCTGGCATAATGCGGCCTCGGTCGGTTCAGGGGGATGGCGGGTGGTGGGGGCGGCATTCATCACGATCTCAAACCGCGCGTGTTCCCCGTCATCTTGCTTGCAGACATAAAGCGTCGGATCGTCCGGCATCCGGTTGCGCAGGATCGGACCGAACTCTGCCGCCGGGTCATCGCCGAAAAACACGTTGTGATGCACCAGATCGTTGCGGTTCGCCGTGGCGGCGAACGCCCAGACATGGGCCGACAGACTGCGCCGCCGGGTGGCAGACCGTGGCAGCGCATGCCGCGGGGTCCAGCCCAGCAGCCCCCGCGCCAGCGCCTGCGGATCACCGTTGAACAGCGTGGCATCGACATCCATCTGGGCGCCACTCTCCAGCGTGATGCGGCGGCCATTGTCGGCAATCTCGGTCACACGCGAATTGTAGGACAATTGCGCACCCCGGTCGCCCGCCAGCCGCGCCATCGCCTGCGCCAGCCGGTGCATGCCGCCCTGCACGCGCCAGACGCCCGCCGCCTCTGCCTGCCAGATCAGCGACAGCACGGCAGGTGCGGCCCCAGGCACGCCACCCACATAGGTGGCATATCGCCCGAACAACTGCCGCAGGCGCGGGTCGGCAAATTGCGCCGCCAGTCGGCGCGCCAGCGTGGTGCGCGGCCCCAGCGCCCGCCATATGGCTGGCGTTGTGAGGGCATTCAGCGCGATGCGGCCCAACCGGGGCTTTGCCGCCTGCATCATCGGCGCGTCGAATGCAGCAAAAAGCGCGCGGGTCTCGGCGTGAAACGCCCGGAATTCCCGCGCTGCCTGCGCACCCGCGAAGGCGCCGATCGCATCAGCATCGGCCTGCATCGCGCCGGTCAGGTCCAGCATGCTGCAATCGCGCCAGAAATGCCGCGCCAGCAGCGGCTCACGCGTCAGGGTTACATGATCCTCCAGCAGCAAACCGACATCGGCAAACAATTGGTCGAACACGCCGCGCAGCGTCAGGACCGTTGGCCCGGCATCCACCGGGCCAAGCGCACTGGGCAGCGTGCGCATCTTGCCGCCCGGGCCCGGCTGTGCCTCCAGCACAGTGACGCGCGCGCCTGCATGCGCCAGACGCAAGGCCGCCGAGAGGCCGCCGAGACCTGCGCCAATGATGGCAATATGAGGCGTTTCATTCATTGTTCGGACCATAAAGTGTCAATTTGTATTTACAACTTAAATGTATCGTCTATCTTACAAGTGTCAGATTGGAGTTACACCATGCCCTTGTCCCACCGGATCGAAGCCGCCATCACCCGCGCCATCAACCATGGGCAGGGCGCAGGTGCAGTATATAAGACGCCACCACGGCTTGCCAGCGCGTTGGAATATGCGGTGTTTCCCGGGGGGGCCCGCATCCGGCCGACGATTCTCATGGCGGTGGCCAGCGCATGCGGCGATGATGCGCCCGGTCTGGCAGATGACGCGGCGGCGGCGCTGGAGCTGATCCATTGCGGATCCCTGGTGCACGACGATCTGCCGTGTTTCGACAATGCCGACCAGCGGCGCGGCAAGCCGACGGTCTTTCGCGCCTACAACCAACCACTGGCGGTCCTGACCGGCGATAGTCTGATCGTCCTCGCCTTCCATACCCTTGCCCTGGCGATGCGCGACCACCCCACGCGCGCAGCACAATTGTCGCTGATCCTCGCGCGCACCACTGGCATGCCGGGCGGGATCTGCGCCGGACAAGGCTGGGAAAGCGAAGATCAGATCGACCTGTCTGCCTATCACCGCGCCAAGACCGGCGCGCTGTTCGTTGCCGCCACCCAGATGGGCGCCGTTGCAGCGGGGCAAGATGCAGAGCCCTGGGAAGAACTGGGCGCGCGCATCGGCGAGGCTTTTCAGGTCGCTGATGACCTGCGCGATGTGCTTTACGATGCTGACGCCCTGGGCAAACCCGCCGGGCAAGACCAGATGCACAACCGCCCCAACGCGGTGTCCGAATTGGGGGTGCAAGGGGCGATCCGGCGGCTGAAGGACATTTTGGGCGGCGCGATTTCATCCATCCCGTCCTGCCCCGGCGAGGCGCAGTTGGCCAAGATGGTCAACGCCTATGCCGAACGCCTGACCCCGGTCGCCCCGGCGCGCAGCATGAAGGCCTGATCCGTGGCCTTTGACCAGCCGACGCCAGTGCACGCGCCCACGCCGCAGGGCTGGCGCGGGCGGTTGAACCGGCTGGTGGGCAGACCCGCTTTTCAGGCATGGGCGGCGCGCTTTCCCCTGACCCGGCGACGCACGCGGGCCGAGGGGTCGGCGATTTTTGACCTGATGTCAGGGTTTGTTTACAGTCAGGTGCTGTTCGCCTTGGTCGAACTAGATCTTCTGATCCGTTTGCGCGACACCCCCCTTGCCTCTGGCGACCTGCCAGACCTGCCCGCGCAACGGATGGAGGCACTGCTGCTGGCCGCCACAGCGCTGGGTCTGATGCGCCGTACAAGCGGCGAAAAATTCCAGACCAGCCTGCGTGGCGCGGCAATTCCAGGTGTGCCCGGACTGACCGATATGATTCGGCACCACGCAATATTCTACCGGGATATGGCCGACCCACTGGCGGTCCTGAGGGGCGAGAAGGATACCGAGCTCGCGCATTTCTGGCCCTATGTCTTCGGCGCGGACAGCGGCATCGCCCCCGCCGATGCAGGCCGGTACTCGCAACTTATGGCCGACAGCCAGGCGCTGGTGGCGATGGAAACCTTAACGCAGACAGACCTGCGCGGCGCTGCAAAATTGATGGATATCGGCGGCGGGAGTGGGGTTTTCCTGCAGCATGTAGCGCAACAATATCCAGAATTATCCCTTGAACTCATGGACTTGCCACAGGTGATGGACGCAGCCCGGGCGCGGCTGGCCCAGCACGGTCTTGGCGCACGCGTCGCCCTGCACCCCGGCAGCTTCCGCGACGACGCGATCCCCGGCGGGGCCGATGCCATGTCGCTGATCCGGGTACTCTATGACCACGACGACGCCACCGTCGACACGTTGCTGGCCCAGGTCTTTGCGGCGCTGCCTGCGGGCGGACGGCTCATCATCTCTGAACCCATGGCAGGCGGGGCGCACCCCAACCGGTCGGGCGATGCCTATTTCGCCTTCTACACCATGGCGATGCGTACCGGGCGCGCGCGGTCGCAGGCAGAAATTGCCCAGCGCCTGACCCGCGCGGGATTCACCGGCATCCAGACCCCGCGCCCGGCGCGCGCCTTCGTCACTTCAGTCGTGACAGCGCGCAAGCCGTAACGGGCCGCGTAAAAAAATCTGTCGGATTATGTTTACAGGTACTAGTGTAAATCAAAACTTACATATACACTAATCCGTAACGCATCTTGAATCCGAGTCTCGGAATGCCGACGCGAAGACCTGGCGAAAGGGGGGAAATCATGGAAACCAAGGCAGTGGTGCTGAACGGCCCGCGCGACTTATTCGTGGCCCCAGTCACGCTCAATACCCCCGGCGCCAATGATCTGGTGGTGCGCGTGACGCATTCGGGCATCTCCACCGGGACCGAGAAACTGTTCTGGTCCGGCGACATGCCGCCGTTTCCAGGCATGGGCTACCCGCTGGTCCCCGGGTACGAATCGGCCGGCGAAGTTGTCGAGGCTGGTGCCGAAACCGGCTTCAAAGTTGGCGAAAGGGTCTTCGTGCCCGGCGCGAATTGCTACGCGGATGTGAAGGGCCTGTTTGGCGGCGCCGCTGAATTGCTGATCACTGACGCGGGCCGCGTCACCCGCATCGATCCCGGCCTTGGGGCCGAAGGCGCGCTGCTGGCTTTGGCCGCGACCGCGCGCCACGCACTGGCAGGCTTCAACTGCGCCCTGCCCGATCTGATTGTCGGGCACGGTGTTCTGGGGCGTCTGCTGGCGCGGCTGACGGTCGCCGCAGGTGGCCCCGCGCCCACTGTCTGGGAAATCGACACGGGCCGCAGTGCTGGCGCGCAGGGCTATGAGGTTATCCACCCCGATGCCGACCCGCGCCGCGATTACCGCGCGATCTACGATGCCTCGGGCAATGGCGACCTGCTCAACAGCCTGATCATGCGCCTGCAAAAGGGCGGCGAGATCGTACTGGCGGGCTTCTACACCCAGCCTTTGCAATTCGCTTTCCCACCCGCCTTCATGAAAGAAGCCCGGTTCCGCATCGCAGCCGAATGGACCCGCGATGATCTGGCAGCGACCCGCGCGCTGATCGACAGCGGTGCGCTATCGCTGGGCGGACTGATCACCCATCAAAGCACCGTGGCCGATGCCGGACCGGCGTATGAGACCGCGTTCAATGATCCGGCCTGCCTGAAAATGATCCTGAACTGGAAGAACGCCGCATGACCCTTGATATCCCGAACCTCAAAGATTTCGATCAGCGCCTGCGTGATGAGGCGCATGAAGAACCCTCGCTGGAAGTGCCGCAGGGTCCGCCCACCAGCAAGACACAGATCATCGCGATCTACGGCAAGGGCGGCATCGGCAAGTCTTTCACACTCGCGAATCTTTCGTGCATGATGGCCGAGCAGGGCAAGCGCGTGCTGCTGATCGGTTGCGACCCGAAATCCGACACCACCAGCCTTTTGTTCGGCGGCAAAGCCTGCCCGACGATCATCGAAACCTCGGGCAAGAAGAAGCTGGCGGGGGAAGAGGTCAAGATCGGCGACGTCTGCTTCAAACGCGACGGTGTGTTCGCGATGGAGCTTGGCGGGCCGGAAGTGGGCCGGGGTTGCGGCGGACGCGGGATCATCCACGGGTTCGAGCTGCTGGAAAAGCTGGGCTTCCACGACTGGGATTTCGACTATGTGCTGCTCGACTTCCTTGGTGATGTGGTTTGCGGCGGCTTTGGCCTGCCCATCGCGCGGGACATGGCGCAAAAGGTGATCCTGGTCGCCTCGAACGACCTGCAATCGCTGTATGTCGCCAACAACGTCTGTTCCGCCGTCGAATACTTCCGCCGTCTGGGCGGCAATGTCGGGGTCGCGGGCCTTGTCATCAACAAGGATGACGGCACCGGCGAGGCGCAGGCCTTTGCCAAGGCGGTGAATATCCCCGTCCTGTCCGCCATCCCTGCCGATGACGATCTGCGCAAGAAATCTGCGAATTATCATATCGTTGGCACGATGAAATCCCAATGGGGCGGCATGTTCAAGGAACTGGCCGAGGCTGTGGGCATTGCCCCCCCGGTCCGCCCTGCGCCGTTGAACCAGGACCAGCTTCTGGACCTGTTCGACGCCAAGGACACCGGCGGCGACTATGTGCTGGTGCCCGCCACGGATCAGGACATGCGCGGCAAGAACGCCATCGTCCGCGAATCGCTGGAGGTTGTTTACGATGACATCTGATCCCCACAGCGGCGAAGTCAGCTATGACGCGGCAGCGACCACCCCGGTTCTGACGGGGCGCGACCGCGACCCGTCCGACGCCGAAAAGGTTGGCGCGCCGGTCGGTGCTGTCAGCGCCGAGGGGATGGGCTGTCAGTCGAAAACCGCGATGGACCATGCCGCGCGCATGGCCGGAAAGTCCGAGATCCTGGACAAATACGCCGCCGACTACCCCGTCGGCCCGCACGATCAACCGCAAAGCATGTGCCCCGCGTTTGGCTCGCTGCGCGTCGGTCTGCGGATGCGCCGCGTCGGCACGATGCTTTCGGGGTCCGCCTGCTGCGTCTATGGCCTGACGTTTGTTTCGCATTTCTACGGCGCGCGCCGCAGCGTGGGCTATGTGCCTTTCAACTCGGAATCCCTCGTGACCGGCAAACTGTTCGAGGACATCCGCGACGCCGTGCATGAGATGGCTGATCCCGACCGTTATGATGCCATCGTCGTCACCAATCTGTGCGTTCCGACCGCCAGCGGCGTGCCGCTGCGCCTGCTGCCCGACCAGATCAACGGCGTGCGCATCATCGGCATTGATGTGCCCGGCTTTGGCATACCCACCCACGCGGAAGCCAAGGATGTGCTGGCTGGTGCGATGCTCAACTACGCCCGCAAGGAAGCCGAGGCAGGCCCGGTGCCCCGCCCCGCCGCAGGGAAATCCGACCGCCCCACCGTGGCCCTGCTGGGCGAGATGTTCCCCGCCGACCCGATGATGATCGGCGCGATGCTTGCCCCCATGGGTCTGGCCGCAGGCCCGGTCGTACCCTGTCGCGAATGGCGGGAACTGTACGCCGCGCTGGATTGTGGGGTCGCCGCCGCGATTCACCCGTTCTACACCGCCGCGATGCGCGAATTCACCGCTGCGGGCCGCGCGATTGTCGGCAGCGCGCCAGTGGGCCATGACGGCACCGCCGCCTGGCTGCAAAACATCGGCGATGCCTTCAATGTTCCCGCCGCGCGAATTGCCGCCGCGCAAAACGCCTTCCTGCCCGCGATCAAGGGCGCGCTTGCCGCAACACCGATCAAGGGCACGATCACCCTTTCGGGCTATGAGGGCAGCGAATTGCTGGTCGCGCGTCTGCTGATCGAATCTGGCGCGAATGTGCCCTATGTCGGCACCGCCTGTTTCAACACCGAACAATCGCGCGCTGACAAGGAATGGCTGGAGGCGCGCGGCGTCACCGTCAAATACCGCGCCAGCCTGCAAGACGATTGCGCGGCGATGGAAGCGATCCGCCCCGATCTGGCTATCGGCACCACCCCTGTGGTGCAGAAGGCGAAGGAACTGGGCATCCCCGCGCTTTACTTCACCAACCTGATCTCCGCGCGCCCCCTGATGGGCGTGGCCGGTGCGGGCAGCCTGCAAGAAGTCGTCAACGCCGCGATGGGCAACAAGGCCCGGATGGATCACATGCGCGAATTCTTCGAAGGTGTGGGTAGCGGCGACACGGCCGGTGTCTGGACAGGGACCCCGAACGTGCAGCCGCAATTCCGCGCCCTGCATCAGAAGAAACTCGACAAACAGGCCCGCGCTCGCAAAGCCGAGGAAATGATCTGATGCTGATACAGGATCATGATCGCGCTGGCGGCTATTGGGGGGCAGTCTACTGCTTCACCGCCGTCAAGGGCTTGCAGGTTGTCATCGACGGCCCGGTTGGCTGTGAAAACCTGCCCGTCACCTCGGTGCTGCACTATACCGACGCGCTACCGCCGCATGAATTGCCCATCGTCGTCACCGGCCTGTCCGAGGATGAAATGGGCAAAGGCACCGAGGATGCAATGAAACGCGCCTGGGAAACCCTTGATCCTGCGCTGCCCGCCGTGGTCGTCACGGGTTCCATCGCCGAGATGATCGGCGGCGGCGTGACACCGCAGGGCACCAACATCCAGCGTTTCCTGCCGCGCACCATCGACGAAGATCAATGGGAAGCCGCCGACCGTGCAATGACATGGCTGTTTACCGAATTTGGCATGACCAAGGGCAGGATGCCAAAGGAGACCAAGCGCGAGGAAGGTGCAAAGCCCCGCGTCAACATTCTGGGCCCGATGTACGGCGTCTTCAACATGCCATCCGATCTTGCCGAAATCCAGCGTCTGGTCGAAGGCATCGGGGCGGAACTGAACATGGTGATGCCGCTGGGCGCGCATCTGGCCGATATGAACAAGCTGGTGAATGCCGATGTGAACATCGTCATGTACCGCGAATTTGGCCGCGGTCTGGCGGAATGTCTGGGCAAACCGTATCTTCAGGCCCCCATCGGGATTGAATCGACCACGCGGTTCTTGCGCACCCTGGGCGAGATGCTGGGCCTGGACCCGGAACCGTTCATCGCCCGCGAGAAGCATTCGACCATCAAACCCGTCTGGGACCTGTGGCGCAGCGTCACGCAAGATTTCTTTGCCACGGCCAGCTTCGCGGTCGTGTCCACAGAAACCTACGCGCGCGGCATCCGGAATTTTCTGGAAACTGACCTTGGTTTCTCGTGCGCGTTTGCAGTGGCCCGTGTGCGCGGCAAGAAGACCAACAACAACGAGGTCCGCGCGTTGATGCACGCGAAACGCCCGCTGGTGGTGTTCGGGTCGATCAATGAGAAGATCTACATGGCCGAGATGTCGGCAGGCCACGGCCCGCGCCCGACATTCATCCCCGCCGGTTTCCCCGGCGCGGCGATCCGGCGCCATACCGGCACGCCCTTCATGGGCTACGCCGGCGCGACCTATCTGGTGCAGGAAGTCTGCAACAGCCTCTTTGACGCGCTGTTCCATATCCTGCCGCTCGGCTCGGAAATGGACGCCGCCGACGCCACCCCCACAACCCTGCGCCGCGACTTTCCCTGGGATGAGGATGCGCAAGCCGCCCTCGACCGGATTGTGGCACAGCATCCCATTCTGACCCGCATTTCAGCGGCAAAATCCCTGCGTGACGCGGCCGAGAAAGCCGCCCTCGCCCAAGGTGCCGAACGTGTGGTTCTGGAAACAGTCGAGGCGCTGTCGCCCCGGCAAAGTGACCCAATCATTGAAGGAGGGACACGATGACTGACTTTACCTCAAACGGCCTGCCGCGCGTAAAACGTGAAAGCAAAGCCGAGTTTCGCGTCTACTTTGCGATCATTTTCCTGGCAACGCTGCCGCTGGCGACCCTGACTTGGGCACTGGCGATGATCAAAAGCGGTGCCATCCCCGAAAAAGGGCCTGTTGCCCGCGCCTGGAGCCAGGCGCGGATCATCACGCCCGCGATATTCTCGGCCTGAAAGGGTCGGGATGACTGGTTCGCCCTTCCCCCCGGTGGGGCGAATTGCCGGCGCAGCATGAGGTTGCGCCGGGGCCTGGCCGCCGGGGTGCGCGGCATCAGTCTACCTTTTGGAGGTTATCATGGCTGATAAAACTGATCTGTCTTTCACAGGTCTTACCGATGAGCAGGCGCAGGAGTTGCACTCGGTGTACATGAGCGGGCTTTGGCTGTTTTCAGCCGTGGCCGTCGTGGCACACATCGCAACTTACATCTGGCGCCCGTGGTTCTGAAGGGAACATAACAAATGGCTAAATTTTACAAAATCTGGCTGATCTTCGATCCGCGCCGCGTGTTCGTCGCTCAGGGCGTGTTCCTGTTCTTGCTGGCCGTCATGATCCACCTGGTCGTGCTCAGCTCGGGCCTGAACTGGTTTGAAAACGCAGCCCGCGCAGGCGGGATGTGATACCGGCGGCGGCCCCCCATGCGGGGGCTGCTGGCGCCGATACCATCGCCGCGGGCGGTCCGGACCGCCCGCAGCATACCAAACAAGAACCAAGACAAGACCAAAAGCAAGATACGACGGCTGACGGCCCGGACGGGAAATCCCGTCAATAACTTAATAGTTCGGGCGGCAAGGCCGCCACTAGCGGAGTTAAACGCATGGCATTGCTGAGTTTCGAACGAAAATATCGCGTCCGCGGAGGGACGCTGGTAGGCGGCGATCTTTTTGATTTCTGGGTAGGCCCCTTCTATGTGGGCTTCTTCGGTGTCACGACCGCCTTCTTTGCCGTTCTGGGAACGGTGTTGATTTTCTGGGGGGCGTCGCAGGGCGGCACCTGGAATCCCTGGCTGATTAACATCGCACCGCCGGACCTGTCCTACGGTCTGGGCATGGCCCCCCTGATGGAGGGCGGGCTGTGGCAGATCATCACGATCTGCGCGATCGGTGCCTTTGTCAGCTGGGCACTGCGCGAGGTCGAGATCTGCCGCAAGCTGGGCATGGGCTATCATGTGCCCTTTGCCTTTGCCTTCGCGATCTTTGCCTATGTGACACTGGTGGTGATCCGCCCGGTACTGATGGGCGCCTGGGGCCATGCTTTCCCCTATGGCATCTTCAGCCACCTGGATTGGGTCAGCAACACGGGCTACGCGTATCTGCACTTCCACTACAACCCGGCGCACATGCTGGCGGTGACCTTCTTCTTCACCACCACGCTGGCCCTGGCGCTGCACGGGGCGTTGGTCCTGTCGGCCGCCAACCCGCCGAAGGGCGAAACCGCCCTCACGCCTGACCATGAAGACACGTTCTTTCGCGATTTCATCGGCTATTCGGTCGGTACGCTGGGCATCCACCGCGTGGGGCTTTTGCTGGCGCTGAACGCAGGGTTCTGGTCCGCAATCTGTATCGTAATTTCCGGGCCGCTCTGGACCGCGGGCTGGCCAGAATGGTGGAACTGGTGGCTGGATCTGCCGATCTGGCCCATGGGTGACGCCGTGACCGGCCGCGAAGCAATGGATGCGGCTGCCATCAACAGGGGGGCACTGCAATGATCCGGCCCGAGTATCAGAACATCTTCACTCAGGTGCAGGTTCAGGGCGTCCCTGAATGGGGCACCGACAACGAAAACAAGATGATGGCAGAGCGGGGGGGCACGCCCTTCTTCTCTTCCCTCATCGGGTGGCTGGGCAACGCGCAGCTGGGTCCGATCCATCTGGGCATGATGGGGGTCATCAGCATCGCCACCGGCACCATGTGGTTCATCATCGTCGGACTGAACATGCTGGCACAGGTCGACTGGTCCATCGTGCAGTTCATCCGGCAATTGTTCTGGCTGTCGCTGGAACCGCCCAGCCCGGAATACGGCCTCAGCATCCCGCCGCTGAACGACGGCGGCTGGTTCATCATCGCCGGCTTCTTCTTGCTGGTGTCGGTCATGGCATGGTGGCTGCGGTCCTATATGCTGGCCGCGCAGCACAAGATGGGCAAACACGTCGCCTGGGCTTTCCTTGCAGCGATCTGGCTGTTCCTGGTGCTGGGCCTGTTCCGTCCCATCTTGATGGGGTCCTGGTCCGAAGCTGTGCCCTATGGCATCTTCCCGCACCTTGACTGGACCACGGCGTTTTCCATTCGCTACGGCAACCTTTACTATAACCCGTTCCATGCACTTTCGATCGTGTTCCTCTATGGCTCGGTTCTGTTGTTTGCCATGCATGGCGCGACCATTCTGGCCGTCAGCCGCTTCGGTGGCGACCGCGAGCTGGAGCAGATCTATGACCGGGGCACGGCGACCGAACGGGCTGCGCTGTTCTGGCGCTGGACCATGGGCTTCAACGCCACGATGGAAGGCATTCACCGCTGGGCCTGGTGGTTTGCGGTTCTGACCCCGATCACGGGCGGGATTGGCATTCTTCTGACCGGCACTGTTGTAGACAACTGGTTTCTCTGGGCAGTCGAAAAGGGGTTCGCCCCCTCGTATGACGGCGCCTATGGCTACGAAGCCTATCAAGCAGGGGGTCAGTAATGTTTCCCAAGTGGTTCGACAAATGGAACAAGGACAACCCCAAGGATGTCTACGGCCCGGCCATATTGGTCGGCGCTGTGGGCGGGGCGGTCTTTGTCGCGGCGATGCTGGTAGCCTTCGGGCAACCCTACGCGACCGACAGCGTTCAGACCGGCCCGCGTGGCACGGGCATGTCAGTGGTGCGCTTCGTCAATGACGCGGCGCAACCCGATCCCACGATCGAGAATTACTTCTCATCCGAGCCGTGGATCCCCGAGCCCGGCGAAGAGCTGGCAGGCGACATCTATGAGAACGTGCAGGTCCTGGGGCACCTGACCGACGCCAACTTCAACCGGCTCATGGCGTCTATGACCTACTGGATCGGTGCGGGCGATGCGGGCTGTTCTTATTGCCACGCCGGCGCGAATGAGGGCCTGTATGCAGATGACGACCTTTATACGAAGGTTGTCGCCCGCTCGATGATCCAGATGACGCAGACCATCAACGACGAATGGATCGGCCACGTTCAGTATAACGGCGAAGTGGGGGTCAACTGCTACACCTGCCACCGCGGTCAGAACGTGCCCGGCAATGTCTGGTTCTCGATCACGCCGGTCACCAAATCCATGGCGGGCTGGTCGGCCAACCAGAACATTGCCACCGTGCAAAGCCAGTATACCTCGCTTCCCTCGGACGCGCTGGAAAAGTACCTGCTGGAAGACAACTCGATCAAGGTCCACGATCTGGACCCGCGCGTCAGCAGCGCCGATGCCAACCCGGCGACATGGCAGAATACCGAACGCACCTTCTCGCTGATGAACTACTTCAGCAACTCGCTGGGTGTGAACTGCGTCTTCTGCCACAACAGCCGCGCGTTCTATGACCCCGCACAGGTCACCCCGCAATGGGCCAATGCCCTGATGGGGATCGACATGGTGCGAGAGCTGAACAACCAATGGCTGTTGCCGTTGCAAGATGTGTTCCCCGAACACCGCCTGGGCCCGGTATACGGCGATGTCGCCAAGGTTGCCTGCGCGACATGCCACCAAGGGTATAACCGCCCGCTGCAAGGCACGAACATGATCAGCGACTGGCCGGAACTGGCGACGACCGGAACTGATGTCGTCTATCCTACGGAATAAGGCGGTGGCGGTGTTCCCCACCGCCCCCCTTTCAGGGGTTCGGGCCGGTCGCTCGGTCCGGCATTCGGGGTCTCCACACCCCGGTTCCCTTCCTGTTGGCTACAGGAAAACTAACGCCGTGCCGGGGGAAACCCCGCGCACGGCGTCTTTTACAGGCTGACAAATTCGCTGACAGCCCCGTTTATCCCGTGCAGGAGGCACCCCGATGACCCATCCCCACACCCCCACCCTGGACCGCGTTGCAGGCCCGTCCGATCTGCGCGGCATGAACGATGCCGACCTTGGGCGCGTGGCGGATGAGTTGCGGGCCGAGGTGATTTCCGCCGTGTCGGAAACCGGCGGGCATCTGGGCTCCAGCCTTGGGGTCGTGGAACTTACCGTGGCGCTGCATGCGGTGTTCAATACCCCGCACGACAAGCTGATCTTCGATGTCGGCCACCAATGTTACCCGCACAAGGTGCTGACCGGTCGGCGCGACCGTATCCGATCGCTCCGGCAGGGCGGCGGGCTGTCGGGCTTCACCAAACGCGCCGAATCCGACTTTGACCCATTCGGCGCGGCGCACAGCTCGACCTCGATCTCGGCCGCGCTGGGATTCACTGTCGGGCGCGACATGGGGCAATCCACGGGCGACGCCATCGCGGTGATCGGCGACGGGGCCATCAGCGCGGGCATGGCCTATGAGGCGATGAACAACGCGGGCGCCGAAGGTCGACGTCTGTTCGTCATCTTGAACGACAACGAGATGTCCATCGCGCCGCCCGTCGGCGCGATGTCGAAATACATGTCCGGCCTCTACACCGAAACGCCGTTGGGCACGCTGAAGGACATCGCGGACGGCTTTGAACGCGCCCTGCCCGGCCCACTGCGGGACCATGCACGCCGTGCGCGGCAACTGGTCACCGGCATGCCTGGCGGCGGTACGTTGTTCGAGGAACTGGGATTTTCCTACATCGGCCCGATCGACGGACATGACATGGGGCAGCTTCTGTCCGTGCTGCGCGCCGCCAAGGCCCGCGCCACCGGGCCAGTCTTGATCCATTGCTGCACGGTAAAGGGCAAGGGCTACGCACCCGCTGAAACCTCGGCCGACAAATACCACGGCGTGGGAAAGTTCGATGTCGTCAGCGGCGCGCAGGCGAAATCGAAGCCCGGCGCACCCAGCTATACCGCCGTCTTCGGCCAGGCGCTGGAGGCAGAGGCCGCGCGCGACCCCCGCGTGGTCGCCGTGACGGCGGCCATGCCGTCAGGCACCGGGCTGGACGCAATGACCGCGCGCTTTCCCAAACGGGTGTTCGACGTGGGCATTGCCGAACAGCACGGCGTCACCTTCGCCGCCGGAATGGCCGCCAGCGGACTGAAACCGTTCTGCGCGATCTACTCCACCTTTCTGCAACGCGGCTATGACCAGATCGTGCATGACGTGGCGCTGCAAAAGCTGCCGGTCCGCTTTGCCATCGACCGTGCGGGCCTTGTGGGGGCGGATGGTGCGACCCATGCGGGCAGTTTCGACGTGGCCTTCCTGTCGAACCTGCCCGGTTTTGTCGTCATGGCGGCGGGCGATGAGGCTGAGCTGATGCACATGGTCGCAACCGCCGCCGAATATGACGCGGGCCCCATCGCCTTCCGCTATCCGCGCGGCGAGGGGACGGGGATAGAATTGCCGGAACGCGGCCAGCCGCTGGAAATCGGCAAGGGCCGCGTCGTGGCCGAGGGCAGCACCGTCGCACTTCTGTCCTTTGGCGCGCATCTGAGCGAATGTCGTCTGGCCGCGCAGCAGCTGGAGGCAAAGGGGATCTCGGTCACCATTGCCGATGCCCGTTTCGCCAAGCCGCTGGATACCGACCTGATCGCGCAACTGGCCGACCATCACGCGGCCCTCATCACCGTGGAACAGGGCGCGCAGGGCGGGTTCGGCGCCATGGTGCTGCACCATCTGGCGGCCACCGGCCGGTTGGACCGGGGCCTTGCCATCCGCACCATGACCCTGCCCGACCGCTTCATCGAACAGGCAAGCCCGGCGGCAATGTATGCCGATGCAGGCCTGAACGCCGACACCATCGCCGAGGTCGCGCAAGCGGCATTGGGGGTTTCGTCGCTGCGCCTGCACAGCGCATAGGCAGCGCTTTCGGGGTTTGTCTGTCGGGCCTTGGCCCTGACAGCCAAGCCGCAGGGCGCAACCGCCTTTTGGCGCCCCGGTCCCGCCGGTCCGCAAGACCTCAGGAATGGCGCAGTCCGCTGGCCTTGAACAGACTTGCCCGGCGGCGCGATGCCAACGCCCGCCCGTTTGGCGAGGGTGTGGGCGGGGGCGGGGCGCAGCGTTAGCCGCGCCTTAGCCGCCGTGCAGCCGACAGCATCCTGAATAGCCCGCAGCCGTATCGGTAAAATACAACAGGACCGACAGGCCATAGGCACGGTCGGACATATTGTCGAAACAGCTCTGGGCACGCACCACGGCGATACCTTCTGCCCCACCCCGCAGCGGCAGGGCCAGCGTGCGCGCAAAGGCGGTGCCCGGCAGCGCATCCGGCCGGGTTTGCAGCGCAAATTGACCGTCAGGCGTGGAAAAAGTGACACCGGCGCCGGGTAACGCAGCGTCGAAGCTCCAGAAAGGTTCGGTGCCCAGGCACGACAACGGCGCCGCGCCGCTGAACCAGTCCGGGCCCGCGTCTCGCTTCATGTAATGCATGGAAACCCAGCCCGCACGTTCCACCATGTTCACCTGACCCCAGCGCCCGGTTTCTGACAGGCCCACGACCTCCACCCCCGTGGCGCCGGGTTCCAGATAGCCCAGCAAGGACGCGTCCGCATCGGGAAAGGCGCGCACATTCAACACATCATCGGACGGCACGCCGGTAACGGAATAAAGCGCCGGAAAACCGTCGGCCAACAGCGTGGAAGGTACCAGCCACAGTGCCAGCACCAAGGCCCAGACCCGGCTCACAGCTTTGCCTCCCATGATGCCGAGGCCCGCTGCCGCGTATAGAATTCCCCCATCAGCCCGATCATCAGCAAGATCAGCGACACATAGATCGGATAGGTCAGGCTGGATTGATACGGGGTGTAGTTGATGAAGGCATAGCCGCGTCCCTGATCCACGATATGGAACAACGGGTTCCAGGTGAAATAGGGCAACATGAACGCAGGCAGGCTGTTGGCCGCGAACATCTTGCCCGAGGCAAACATGTTCAGCCGCGAATAAAGCTGCGTGAACAGCTTTACCGATTGCGGCATCCAGGGCTTCAGCGACAGCAGCACCATGCCCACCGCCAGCCCCGAAAACCAGCCCAGGAACACCATCCCGAAGAAGCCCACGGGCTGATAGATCTCCAGCGGAGTCCAGGCGGTGTGGTACAGCAGCAACACCACCGCCAGCGACAGCGTCTGGATATACAGCTCACCCAGCGCGGCGGCACCGATCGCCACGATCGTGTTCATCGGCGCGTGCTTCATCATGGGCGAGGCTGGCCCCTCAGACCCGACAACCGCCGACAGTACCTTGATATGGCACATATAGACGAAAATCCCGCTGAGCAGGAACAGCAGATAATCGCCCCGGATTGCCGCCGCACCGCCGCCCACCACCGAGAAAACGATGAAAAACACCGCAACCAGAAGCACCGTCTGGATAACGTTCATCAGCAACCCGATCAGCGCATTGCTGTGCGATTTGCGGATGGACCTGACGGAGGAGTGAAAAATCAGCTCCATGATCGTCAGAATTGTGATCAGCGGGTGTTCGCGCCGTTTTTGCTGCGCCATGGTCCGTGCGTTCCTGCGAAAATGCGTCCCCAACGGGGTCCTTGAGTTCGGTCACCACCCGTATGATAAAACGGGAAAGGGTATCAAACAATGATGCCTGTCCCGCAGTATAGCCGCAATTAAGGAAATTTGATGACCCAGACCTTCCACGACCGTATCGAAACAGTGTTCAGAACGCTGGCACTGGCCGCGGGCGACACCATCATGGAAATTTACCAGCGCCCCGATTTCGATGTGCGCACCAAATCCGACGCCAGCCCCGTGACCGAAGCCGATGAGGCCGCCGACCGCCTCATCACGGCCGGGCTGGCCGCCGCCTTCCCCGACATCCTTCTTGTGACCGAAGAACAGGCGGGCACCCACAGCCAGCAGGCCGACCGTTTCATCATCGTCGATCCGTTGGATGGCACCAAGGAATTCGTGCAGCGGCGCGGCGATTTCACCGTCAATATCGCGCTGGTCGAAAACGGCGTGCCGGTGCGGGGGGTGGTCTACGCGCCCGCCAAAGGCCGGATGTTCTATACCCGCGCCGATGGCTCCAGCGTCGAAGAGGCCGGCCCCTTCGATCCCGATGCGTCCGGCGTGCAGACGCCCCTTGCCGTATCAAAACCCGACAATGCCGCGCTGATCGTCGTCGCCTCGAAATCGCACCGCGATGCGGCAACAGATGCCTATATCAACCGCTACCACGTCGCCGACATGACCGGCGCGGGGTCATCGCTGAAGTTTTGTCTGGTTGCGGGCGGCGAGGCTGACCTGTATCCCCGGCTGGGCCGCACGATGGAATGGGACACTGCCGCAGGCCATGCGGTGCTGACAGGCGCCGGGGGCAGCGTCGTGCGGTTTGACGACCTGACGCCGCTGACCTACGGCAAGCCGGGCTATGAAAACCCGTTCTTCATCGCCCATGCGCCTGGGGTGGATCTGGTACCCGACGGATGACCAAGGACGCGGCACCTGTCAGCGTCATCATCGTCAGCCGACACCGCGGGCAAGCGCTGCGCCTGTGTCTGCTGGCGCTGGCGCAGCAGGATTTCCCGGCGTTCGAGGTCATCGTGGTCGCCTGCCCCCAGGGCATCGCCGCGCTGCAAACCCTGCCGTTTGCGGGGGCGCTCAAGGTCGAAGCGTTCGACCGGCCCAATATCTCGGCCGCGCGCAACCTGGGGCTGGGGCTGGCCGCGGGGCAGGTCGTGGCCTTCATCGACGATGATGCCTGCGCAGAACCGACATGGCTGTCGCGGCTGGTGCAACCCGTGCTGGACGGCGCGGCGCTGGCATCGGGCGGTTTCGTGCGCGGGCGCAATGGCATCAGCCTGCAATGGGGCGCAAAGGCCGTGGATGCCTGCGGGCGCGACCGCGCCTTGCAGATCGACGGGACAGCGGTGGCCATCCTGCCCCCCCCGCCCGGCGGCGCCATTCGGACCGAGGGCACGAACATGGCGTTCGACCGCCGGACCCTGCTGGAAATCGGAGGCTTTGACCCCGCCTACACATTCTATCTGGATGAAACGGATGTGAACATGCGGCTGGCCGCCGTCGGCGCGTTCACGGCGCTGGTGCCACTGGCGCAGGTGCATCACGGCGTCAAACCCTCGTCTCGCCGCAGCGCAGACCGCGCGCCGCGCGACCTTTTCGACATCGGGCACAGTCAAATGGTGTTTTTGCGCAAACACGCGCCCGCCGCGCAGCACGACGCCGCGCTGGCGGATTTGCGGGTCCAGCAGCGCAAACGCCTGATCCGGCACCTGATCGGCGGCGGGCTGGAGCCACGCGACATCCCCCGCCTGATGGCCGGGTTGGAGGCAGGTATCGCCGCGGGTGCCGTCCTGCCGCTGGCCCCGCTGCCGCCCTTGACGACGCAACCACCGCCCTTCGCCCCCTTGCCCGGCACCGGCCCCCGACCCGGTCAGATCATCGTGGGCTGGGCGTGGGCGCGACGCCGTCTGGCGGACCGGGCGCGGGCGATGCGCGCGCCTGGTCCGCCCGAATCCCCGGTTTTCGAAACCAGCGCCCGCGCCCCTATCGTCACCCTCCTGTGCCTCAGCCCGACGTGGCGTCCGCATCGGCATGTCTTCCACCCGGATGGCTACTGGCTGCAAACCGGCGGACTCTGGGGGCGGTCAGACCGTGCCACGCCGGTACCGCTGCGCCAGACCCTGCGCACCCGCACCGCGATCGAGGTCGCACGCCTTCGCCCGTTGCGCCCCTGACACCCTGTCCGCGCCGCGCAACAATGCCCCCGGCCGCCGCCGGGATTGTTTCGCTTAACCACGGTAAATCCCCAATATCATCCAGTTTGTGCCATATCCTGCCACATTGAGGCCCATGTCCCGGGGCATTCCTTTCCTCAACGGCGAGAGGTTAACGCGCCGCGAGCAGCAACAGACAAAACCACATAGGGACTGACATGAAACATAAAGTCACCAAGGCCATTTTCCCCGTCGCCGGTATGGGCACCCGCTTTCTGCCCGCGACCAAATCGGTCCCGAAAGAAATCATGACGCTGGTCGACCGTCCGCTGATCCAATACGCGATCGACGAGGCGCGCGAGGCCGGGATCACCGAATTCATCTTCGTCACCTCGCGCGGCAAGGGCGCGCTGGAGGATTACTTCGACCGCGCCCCGGAACTGGAATCCAGCCTGCGGGCCAAGGGGAAAACCGCGCTGCTGAAGACGCTCGAAGCCACCAACATGGACAGCGGTGCGATTGCGTATGTGCGCCAGCATCAGGCGCTGGGACTGGGCCATGCGGTGTGGTGCGCGCGGCATCTGATCAAGGACGAACCCTTTGCGGTCTTGTTGCCAGATGACGTGATCGCCGCCGAAAAACCCTGTTTGAAACAAATGGTTGAGGCTTACGCCGAGGTTGGTGGCAACATGGTCGCCGCGATGGAAGTGGCACCCGAAATGGCGTCGAGCTATGGGATCCTCGACACGCCGTCGGCCATGGGCCAGACGGTGCGGGTGCAGGCCATGGTGGAAAAACCCAGCCCCGGCACACAGCCGTCGAACCTGGCCGCGATTGGCCGCTACATCCTGTCGCCGCGCATCATGCAGCATCTTGGCGAGATCGGCACGGGCGCGGGCGGCGAGATCCAACTGACCGACGCCATCGCGCGCGAGATCGCGGAATCCAACAATGTCAACGGCTTCCGGTTCGAAGGGCAGCGCTATGACTGCGGATCGAAAGCCGGATTCCTGCAAGCGACCGTGGCTTTTGGGCTGGCGCGGGAAGAGTTGCGGGAGGAACTGGAAGGCTTCCTGTACGAGATGATGGCGATGCGTCAGGCGGCTGAGTAATCCGCCTTCGCATCAGTGCCGCGTGACACGCAGGGGGCCGGGAACGGCCCCCTTTTTGTTGTGTTTGGGTTAATTTCCGGGCGTATGGGTTTGGCGGGGGGCGGGCCTGCGACGGGGATGGAATCGCGTTAATTTATTGGGTTTCGGGCGATTTTGGCGAGTCTGGAAACGGTATGGATCCGGTATGGGTTTGATACATACGCGCGGTGAGGGTGGGGGTGTTAAGGTTTGGGGAAAGCCCTGATGATGCGCGCACCGACTGGCGAGCAATGCAGTGTGTCAGACATGAGGTCATGATGACCTGTGGGTTAAGCCATTCCATCATCCCCCCCAACCTCACGATTCCGGATCATATGCCCAACACTGTGCTGAGGGGATACAGCCCAAAGCGACGCGATACCGACATTGAGGTTTTCAGGGACAAAGACCAACGCGATTGTGACAAAGCGGCATATAGACACCCCCCCTCCATTCCCGCATCTACATCTGATGATGAAACGCCGCGCATTTTTGATTACTGCCGCCGCCCCGCTTGCCTTGCCGCATATCCTGCGCGCACAGACAGACAGGCTGAACGAAGGAACCGGGCTGAACGGAGAAACCGGGCTGAACGAAGCCATCGGGCGTCTGTCGCAATTGCATTCGCTTCTGGTCCGGCGCGGAGACGAGGTTGTGTTTGCCGCGGCACCGCGTGGACGGGGGCTGGATCGTCCCGCAAACATCAAGTCTTGCTCCAAAAGCATCGTTGCCCTGCTTCTGGGCGCGGCGATCGACAGCGGCGACGTGCCCTCTGTCACCGCAACCCTGGGCGAGGTTGCACCCGGCATCCTGCCAACCGACGCCACGCCCGGCGCAGCCGATATTACGCTTGAGGATCTGGTGACGCTGCGTGCCGGGCTGGAGCGTACGTCGGGCGCAAACTACGGCGCATGGGTAAACTCTCGCGATTGGCTGTCTGACGCGTTGACACGCCCGATGGTCGCAGACCCGGGCGGTCAGATGCTGTACTCGACGGGGTCGACCCACATCCTTGGCGCAGCGCTGGCAGAGGCGACCGGGCAGAGCCTTCTCGCGCAGGCTCGCGCACGGATTGGCGACCCCATGGGCATCGAAATTCCGGCCTGGACGCGCGACTCGCAGGGATACTATCTGGGGGGGAACGAAATGGCGCTGAGCCCGACAGCCATGCTGGATGTTGCGACCATGCTGCGGGACGGTGGCCAGTTCAAAGGCCGCCAGGTTGTTCCGCAATCCTGGATTGACGCCTCTGTCCAACCGCGTGCGCGGTCGCCATGGTCCGGGCTTTCGTATGGCTATGGCTGGTTCTTGTCACCCTCCGGTTATGTCCTTGCCAGAGGATACGGCGGGCAGATCATCGCCGCGCATCGTGGCAGAAACCTTGCCGTGGCGATCACTTCCGATCCGACCCAGCCGGCGCGATCCGAAGGGTATTTCGGAGATCTGATGCAGCTTCTTGATGGTCCCGTCCTCGATCTTGCGTAATTTTTGCCAAGGGCGGTAGCGCGCATTGCTGGCGATCTGGCCGCGTTGCTCAGTGCTCTGCGCCCAGATGGCGGTCGCCGCGCGCTTCCGCCAGCGCGATCTGGCGTTGGCGTTCGCGGAAGCGGTCGCGCCGGGCGTCGTCATATTCCGCGTGGCAATGGTGGCACGACACGCCCGCCTCATACAGCGGATGATCGCGGTCAGCGGGGGTCAGCGGGCGACGGCAGGCGTGGCACATCGCATGATCCGCCGGGCGCAGGCCGTGGCCGACGGAAACGCGCTGATCGAAGACGAAACACGCGCCCTCCCACAGGCTTTGGTCCTGCGGCACCTCTTCCAGATACTTCAGGATGCCGCCGCGCAGATGATACACCTCTTCGACGCCCTGTTGCAGGAGGTAGTTGGTCGACTTCTCGCACCGGATCCCACCAGTGCAGAACATCGCGATGCGTTTATTGTGGAAGCGGTGGCGATTGGCCTCCCACCACGCCGGAAACGCGCCGAAGGCACGGGTTTCGGGGTCGATCGCGCCCTGAAAGGTGCCGATGGCGACCTCGTAATCGTTGCGCGTGTCGATCACGGCGACATCGGGGGCGCTGATCAGGGCATTCCAGTCGGCGGGGTCGACGTAATGCCCGGTGCCCGCAAGCGGGTCGACATCAGGCTGGCCCATGGTCACGATCTCGCGCTTCAGGCGGACCTTCATGCGGCCGAAGGGCAGAACCTCGGCAGGGCTTTCCTTCCAGATCAGCCCGTCACAGCCCGGCAGGGCGCGGATATGCGCCAGCGCGGCGTCGATCCCGGCGCGGGTGCCCGCAATGGTGCCGTTGATGCCTTCGGGCGCAATCAGAAGAGACCCGCGCACGCCGCCTGCGGTGCAGCACGCCAGAAGCGGCCCGCGCAGGGCGGCGGGGTCGTCAAACCGGGTGAAGTGGTAAAGCGCGGCAACGGTGAACATGGGGGCGTATTTACTGCCCCGCCGTGCAAGCCGCAAGCACCCGTGAAGCACCCGTGAAGCACCCGTGCGGCCGCGCGCGCGCGGCGTTACCGCAAACGCGGCGCCATAGCCTTGCCCATTGACGCGCGGGCGGCATGACCTTACCCAAGTGCTGCCTGCCCTGAAACTGACCCGAGGCCCCCATGCCCGAACGCCCTGATGCGACCCCTGCCCTGATCGTCATCGACGTGCAGAACGACTTTTGCCCCGGCGGCGCGCTGGCCGTGCCGGGCGGCGACGCGGTGGTTGCGGGCATCAACGCGCTGCTGCACGGCGCGCCGGTGCGCGTGCTGACCCAGGACTGGCACCCCGCCGACCATGCATCCTTCGCCAGCCAGCACCCGGGCCGCGCGCCGATGGAAATGGTTGACATGCCCTATGGCCCGCAGGTGCTGTGGCCGGATCATTGCGTGCAGGGCAGCCATGGCGCAGCGTTTCATGCCGATCTGGATACCGACCGGGGTGATCTGATCATCCGCAAGGGGTTCCGGCGCGGGATCGACAGTTACTCGGCGTTCTTTGAGAATGACCGCACCACCACCACCGGGCTGGACGGCTACCTGCGCGCGCGCGGGGTGACGCATCTGACGCTGGCGGGGCTGGCGCTGGATTTTTGCGTGAATTACTCGGCCCTTGATGCTGCGCGCCTGGGGTACCACGTCACGGTACGCACCGATCTGTGTCGCGCGATCGACCTTGACGGATCAAAGGCCGCCGCGCTGGACGCGATGCGCGCCGCCGGTGTTGTGCTGGAGGGCTGAGCATGGTCGATATCGCGTCGCGCGTCTATAACCACAAATGGAAGATCGACCCCATCGTGCGGTCGCTGATCGACACCGATTTCTACAAGCTGCTGATGTGTCAGTCGGTGTTTCGCAACCGACGCGACACCATTGTGACCTTCAGCCTGATCAACCGGTCCAGCCATGTGCCGCTGGCCAAGCTGGTCGATGAGGGAGAGCTGCGCGAACAGCTGGATCACATCCGGTCCCTTTCCCTGTCGCGGGGCGAAAGCACCTTTTTGCGGGGCAATACCTTCTATGGCAAACGTCAGATGTTCCGCTCTGATTTCATGGAATGGTTCGAGGCGCTGCGCCTGCCGCCCTATCACCTGGAGCGCGTCGGCGACCAGTATGAGCTGACGTTCGAGGGGTCGTGGCCCGAGGTGATGCTGTGGGAAATTCCCGCGCTGGCCGTGCTGATGGAATTGCGCGGGCGCGCAGTCCTGAAGGACATGGGCCGGTTCGAGCTTCAGGTGCTGTATGCCCGCGCCATGACAAAGCTGTGGGAAAAGGTCGAACGGCTGCGCAGCCTCGACGGTTTGCGCGTGGCCGATTTCGGCACGCGGCGGCGGCACAGCTTCATGTGGCAGGACTGGTGCGTGCAAGCGATGCAGGAAGGGTTGGGCAGCAGTTTCGCGGGCACCTCGAACTGTCTGATCGCCATGCGGCGCGAGGTCGAGGCGATCGGCACCAATGCGCATGAACTGCCCATGGTCTATGCCGCGCTGGCCGAGACGGATGCCGAACTGGCGCAGGCACCCTATCAGGTGCTGGCCGATTGGCACGAGGAGCATGACGGCAACCTGCGCATGATCTTGCCCGACACGTTCGGCACGCAGGGGTTTCTGGACAAGGCCCCCGACTGGCTGTCAGGCTGGACCGGCATCCGCATCGACAGCGGCGACCCCGCGTTGGGGGCGGAACGCGCGATCAAATGGTGGCATGACCGGGGCGAAGACCCGCGCGAAAAGCTGGTGATCTTTTCCGACGGGCTGGATGTGGATACGATCATCCAGTTGCAGCAGCAATTCGCGGGGCGGGTGCGGGTCAGCTTTGGCTGGGGCACCATGCTGACGAATGACTTTCGCGGGCTGGTATCCGACAACCGCCTTGCGCCGTTCTCCTTGGTCTGCAAGGCGGTGGCGGCGAACGGGCGGCCGACGGTGAAGCTGTCGGACAACCCCAACAAGGCGATGGGCCCGCAGACCGAGATCGACCGCTACAAGCGCGTGTTCGGCGTGGGCCCGCAGCAAGCGATGGATGTGGTGGTGTGACCTGCAGGCGCGGGCGTGGCGGGTCCGTGATGCTGCAAGATCGCAGGGACATTGCGCCGCGCGCGTTCTTTGGCTGATCCTTGATCTGAAAAGCCATTTTCCGCTTTGCCCGCCGGGCTTTGGCCGGATGCTGAAAAGGGGGCCTTGGCCCCCGTCCGGGCATTCTGAAAGGCCGGCGCGTGGCCTCGGCCCTTGACAGCGTGGGAAGAAAAACCTTGCTGACCACGCGCGGCAAGCCCTTCGCCCCAAGGGCGCTATCAACGCCTTGGCGCAGAGCGCGCGGCTTCCCCACCTCTGGCCCGGTCGCCGCCCCCCATTGCAAGCACGCATTGCCAGATTACATCTACCCCAATCAAACCCGGAGGCCCCACCCATGTTCCCCTTTACACGCAAACCTGTCGAGATGGTCCACCCATCCGCCGCCCTGCCCGGGCGCGCCACGTCGATCCCGACGGCCGAGGCGCATTTCCTGTCCGGTCGCCCGCTGAAATCCCCGGTGCCCGATGGCATGGCCGAGGCGGTATTCGGCATGGGCTGTTTCTGGGGCGTGGAACGGATGTTCTGGAAGCTCGATGGTGTCTGGCTGACCATGGTGGGATATGCCGCAGGCTTCACCCCCAACCCGACCTATCAGGAGGTCTGCACCGGCCATACGGGCCATAATGAGGTGGTGCGCGTGATCTATGATCCCAGCATCATCAGCTATGACGCGTTGTTGCGCACCTTCTGGGAAGGCCACGACCCGACGCAGGGCATGGCGCAGGGCAATGACCGCGGCACGCAATACCGCTCGGGCATCTATTGCGCGTCGGATGCCGACCGTACCAAGGCCGAGGCCAGCCGCGAAACCTTCGCGCCGCGCCTGAAAGCCGCCGGATACGGCGCGATCACGACCGAGATCATGGCCGCGCCCGCGTTTTACTTTGCCGAGGATTACCACCAGCAATATCTGGCGAAGAACCCGGGCGGCTATTGCGGCATCGGCGGCACGGGCGTGACCTGCCCTGTCGGCGTAGGGGCGTGATCTGACAGGCTGGTGACGGGCACGCTTCAGAGGGCGGCGAGCACTTCTTGCACGCCGCATCTCCTGACCGAGGTCTGGGGCGCGTTTCGCCCAAACCCTGCGCTGACCGAGGCCATCGCCGAGGTCACGCGGTGCCCTCGCAACTCTTCGGACGGGGGCTTACGGCCCCCGGCCAGCGCCCGCCCCGCCAATGGCGGGCGCTTTGCGCCCACCGGGGCAGGCGCTGGCCTTCCGTGTGTGTACTGCGCCGGCCACATTGAAACGTCGTCAACACGGGCGGGGAAAAGCGGTGCTTTTCCTGATCCGCCCGACCCGGACGTTTTTTCATAGGGGAAGCGTTCGCAACGTATGTCTGCACCTTGCCACGCCGCATCCGGCGGTCACGCGCGCCCCATGCTTGCATCCCCCCCCCACACTGCCACCGCTTGACCATGACGCCCGCCATGGTATGCCGCGCAGTAACTCTGGCACAAAGGCCCCAACCCATGCCCACCTTTACCGCCCTGACCACCCTGCCCGAAGAAGACAACGCCAACGCCATGGCGCAGGCGATGGAGGCAATGATGCCCGCCCCCACCGGCGTCGGCGTGTTCGAGATGGAGGATGGGTCCGGGCTGTGGGAAGTTGGGGGCTATTTCACCGAAGCGCCCGATGCCAGCGAACTGGCGCTTCTGGCGCAGGCGTTCGGCTCAAAGCCGTTTGCCGTATCGGAACTGCCGGAAACCGACTGGGTCGCCAAGGTCCGCCGCGATCTGCACCCTGTCGAGGCCGGGCGCTTCTTCGTCTATGGCAGCCATGATGCCGACAAACTGCCCGAGGGCCGCGTGGGTCTGTTGATCGAAGCCGCGATGGCCTTCGGCACCGGCCACCATGGCACCACCTTGGGCTGTCTGCGCGCGCTGGACCGGCTGGACCTGGAGGGCGTGCGCCCGGTCAATACCGTGGACATCGGCTGCGGCACCGCCGTGCTGGCCATGGGGGCCGCCGCGATCTGGCCGCACCCGGTGCTGGCCAGCGACATTGATGAGGTGGCCGTGGATGTGGCCAATGCCAATGTGACGGCCAACAACATGGCAGGCCGCGTGACCTGCCTGGAGGCTGTGGGCTTTGACCACCCGACGCTGAGCGCCGCCGCGCCCTTCGATCTGGTTTTCGCCAATATCCTGAAGGGTCCGCTGATTGATCTGGCCCCCGATATGGGGCGGCATGTGATGCCGGGTGGCTTTGCCATCCTGTCGGGCCTGCTGACCACGCAGGCGGAATCGGTGCTGGCGGCCTATACGGCGCAGCGATTCGGTCTGCACCACCGCGAAGATATCGGCGAATGGGCGACGCTGACCCTGCGGCGCGACTGAAAAGGCGGGGCTGAAAAGGTGGGGCTGAGCACTGGCGCTGCGCGGCGGTAATCCCGCCCCGCGCCGTAATTCGGTCGAATTCATCGCGTAGCAAGCTCTCCGAACAGCCATCGGGGACATACCATGAGCGACCGTATCAGAGCCGATTTTCAGGCCCGCCGCGCCCGCATCCTGAAGAAGCACGCCGCGCGCAACCCGGAATGGCAACGCCTGCGCCGCGAACGCCGGGCAAGCGGGCTGTCGATTGCCCTGTCGCTTCTGATAGCGCTGGCGATCATCGGGGTAGGCTTCAAGGGGCTGACGCTGGCCCGGCTGGGACCCGAAGGGTTCGCGCAGGCCACCGCCAGTATTGCCACCAGCCCCGCTGGCCCGTCCCTGCCCGCATGGCTGCTGGGACCCGATCCGGTATCGGACGCGCTGGCCCGGCTGTTCCGCAACACCACACAGGCACAAAGCACCACAGTGGCTGCGCTGACCGACTGAGCGCGCTAACCCGCTGATTGAAAACAAAAAAGACCGCCCAGCATACACCGGGCGGTCTTTTCGCATAGCGGGTCGCCACGTCACAGCATTGGCCCCTGAGGGAGGGGAAGAGGCCGGATGCCGGGGCAGACCGCGCCATCTGTCCCCCGCGTGGCGCCACCCTCCGACAAGGGAGGGCGGCGCGCGGCGGGGTATCACATCGCGGGCAGGGTCACGCGACCCTGCGCGTCAGCCTCAGCGCTGTTCGGTCACGGCATCTTCGATGTCGGCGCGGCACAGGCCGATATCGCTCAGCTCGCGGTCGGACAATGCGTTCAGCTGCATGCGGGTGATGCGCTGGTCGTTCCAACGCGTGAAAACGGCGAACAGATCGCCGAGCGCCCAGCTGCGGACATTGCCAAAGACGCCATCGGCGACAGGGCGGGTTTGGGTGAAGAAGGCCATATCAGGCTCCGTAAGATAAAAGTTTTCAAACTGGTCAAGCATTATGCTTCGTGCCATTCAGATAGGCCGACACGCGAATCTTCACAACACACAGTCGGCGCATGGCCATCATGCGCTTGACGCATAGCTTACCCACTGGCGAATCGCCCGGACTTCAGAATGGCCTTGGCAGATGTTCGCTTTTCGTGCTAATCCTGCGCTGCATAAATGCAGGCAAACACAGGAAAATCATGCGGGTAATGGGGATTGATCCGGGCTTGCGCAACCTTGGCTGGGGCGTGATCGACGTGGCGGGCGCACGGCTGACGCATATTGCCAACGGCGTGTGCCACAGCGATGGCAGCCAGGACCTCGCAAGCCGCCTTCTGGACCTCTATGGCCAGTTGACCCGCGTGGTGGCGCAGTACCAGCCGACCGAAGCCGCCGTCGAACAGACCTTTGTGAACAAGGACGCGGTGGCCACGCTGAAACTGGGCCATGCCCGGGCCATTGCCCTGCTGGTCCCTGCGCAGGCCGGGCTGACCGTTGGGGAATATGCCCCGAACGCGGTCAAGAAAACCGTGGTCGGCGTGGGCAAGGCCGCAAAGGCGCAGGTAGATCATATGGTACGCATGCAACTGCCCGGCGTACAGATCGACAGCCCCGATGCCGCCGATGCGCTGGCCATCGCCATCTGCCACGCGCATCACATGCAATCGGCGGGACGTCTGCAACTGGCCATCGCGGGGGGCGCACGATGATCGGACGGGTTGCGGGACGGCTGGATTATCGCGGGTCCGACCATGTGCTGATCGACGTGGGCGGCGTGGGCTATATTGTCTATGTCTCTGACCGCACGCTGATGGGGCTGCCGGGGCCGGGCGGGGCCTGCGCGCTCTATACCGATCTGGTGGTGCGCGAAGACCTGCTGCAACTTTATGGCTTTCCGACGCTTCTGGAAAAGGAATGGCACCGCCTGCTGACGTCGGTGCAGGGGGTGGGGGCGAAGGCGTCCATGGCGATTCTGAGCACCCTCGGTGCCGATGGTGTCAGCCGCGCGATTGCGCTGGGCGATGCGGGATCGGTGCGCGCGGCCCCCGGGGTCGGCCCCAAACTGGCACAGCGCGTGGTGATGGAGCTGAAGGACAAGGCGCCCGCGCTGATGGCCATGGGTCATGCCGCGCCGCGCCCCGCACCGGCGGCCCCCGCGCCCGGCGATGACGCGGTGATCGAGGTCGCAGCACCGCCCCCACTGCCCAGCAGCCACAGCGCCGAGGCGATGTCGGCGCTGACCAACCTTGGCTACGCGCCCCCCGATGCGTCGCGCGCCGTGGCCGAGGCGATGGATGCCGACCCCGCGCTGGACACTGCCGGGCTGATCCGCGCGGCCCTGCGCCTGCTGGCGCCGAAAGGCTGATGCGATGACCCAGCCAGACCCCACCCTGCGCGGCGATGGCCTGCCCGAAGACGCGCCCGAGGTCGACAAGGCCCTGCGCCCGCAGACGCTGGACGAATTCATCGGTCAGGCCGAAGCGCGCGCCAACCTGCGCGTCTTCATCCAATCGGCAAAGATGCGGGCCGAGGCGATGGACCACACGCTGTTTTACGGCCCGCCCGGTCTGGGCAAGACCACGCTGGCGCAGATCATGGCGCGCGAACTGGGCGTGGGGTTTCGCATGACATCCGGGCCGGTGCTGGCAAAGGCCGGCGATCTGGCCGCGATCCTGACCAACCTTGAGGCGCGCGATGTGCTGTTCATCGACGAGATCCACCGCCTCAGCCCCGCGGTAGAGGAAGTGCTGTACCCCGCGCTGGAAGATTTCCAGCTGGATCTGGTGATCGGTGAAGGGCCTGCCGCGCGCACCGTGCGTATCGAATTGCAGCCCTTCACGCTGGTCGGCGCCACCACGCGGCTGGGCCTGCTGACCACGCCGCTGCGCGACCGTTTCGGCATCCCGACGCGGCTGCAATATTATACGCTGGCGGAACTGGAACTGATCGTGACGCGGGGCGCACGGTTGCTGGGCGTGTCGGCGGAGCCTGAGGGCGTGCGCGAAATCGCGCGGCGCGCGCGCGGCACGCCGCGCATCGCGGGCCGCCTGTTACGCCGCGTGGTGGATTTCGCGCTGGTCGAAGGTGACGGCAAACTGACCCATGCGCTGGCCGACAGTTCGCTGACGCGGCTGGGGGTCGATCACCTGGGCCTCGACGGGGCCGACCGGCGCTATCTGACGCTGCTGGCGGAAAACTACGGCGGCGGGCCGGTGGGCGTGGAAACCATCGCCGCCGCCCTGTCCGAGGCGCGCGACGCCATCGAGGAAGTGATCGAGCCATTCCTGCTGCAACAGGGCCTGATCCAGCGCACGCCGCGCGGGCGGATGCTGGCCGCCAAGGCATGGACCCATCTGGGCCTCGACGCACCGCGCGCGCCGGGACAGGGGGTGTTGTTTGACTGAAGCGCGCTGCGGAATTGACCCCGCCTGCGCCCTGCGTCAGAACGGGAAAGTACCACCCGCCCCCGACAAGTGATGCATAATGACGGTCAAGCCATGACACCTGACGAAATCACCGCCCTGTTCACCCGCGCCGACGGGTCCTACCTGTTCGCCCGCTGGGGCCGCCCGATCGTGCCGGTGGTCTTTGGCGTGGAGGACGCCACCCTGCGCGTGGTCAAGGGCGCGGTCGAGGCGGTGGTGACGCTGGCAAATCACAAGATGTCAGACACCGACCCCGAACTGGGCGCAAACCTGATGGTATTCTTCTGCCGCGACTGGGCTGAACTGCCGGAGGTGCCGAACCTGGATCGGTTGGTCGACGGGCTGGCGCCGCTGGTGGAACGGCTGACGGCAGCGGACGCCAACCAATACCGGGTGTTCCGTTTTGACCCCGATGGCCAGATCAAGGCGGCCTTCGTGTTCATCCGGATGGATGCGCATCTGGCGGAAGTGCCCGCCGACACGCTGGCGCTGTCGCAGGCCGCGCAGGTCATATTGCTGTGGTCAGACAGGGCATTCACCGACATCTCGCCGCTGGCCGATGCGGGCGGCACGCTGATCTTGCGCCCCGAGATTGCGTCCGTGATCCGTGCCGCCTATGACCCGGTCCTGCCCGGCATGGCGCAAGATCCAAGCCACGGGTTGCGGCTGGCCGCACGGGTCAGCCTGCTGCAATAGCCGGCTTACGGCGCGTCCGGCCAGACCACGCGGGCATCGCCTGCCTGCATCTCATCACCCGCGCGGTCGAACCGCAGATAGGCAATAGCGGCGTCGCCCGACCGGGTAAGCAGCGTGCCCGCAGGCTTTTCGCCCGAGGTGATCGCAGTGCCGGGCCCGGCGTCGCCTGTCACCTCGACCCGTACAAAGCCCTTGCGCAATTCGGTCTTGTGGCGCATCCGCGCGGTGACTTCCTGCCCGACATAGCACCCCTTGCGGAAATCCACGCCGTTCAGCCGGTCAAAGCCTGCTTCCAGCAAGAATGTCTCATTCGGGATCAGCTCCACCCCCGATTGGGGGATGCAATGGGCCACGCGCAGCGCGTCCCAATCGGTGCCGTCATCGCCCGCCGCCCCATAAAGCCGCCAGCCCATGGCCGGGTGGCGTGGGTCGGACAGCGCACCATCAGGCGGCGTGCCGGTGCCGCGCGCGACGGTCATGTCGGTTTCGGAAATCACCACTTTCTTGCGCATCCGATAGAGCGTCAGCCGGCGCAGCAGATCCTCTGCCAGCGCGGCATCCACATCGACCAGCAGCGCATCTGCGCCGCGCAGCACGAAGAAATCCGCGAGGTATTTTCCCTGCGGCGTCAGCAGCGCTGCATAAACGATGCCGTCGGTATCCAGCCGCCGCAGGTCATTACTGACCAGCCCTTGCAGGAAATCCCGCGCTTCTTCGCCTTCGATTTTCAGGATCTTGCGCATATTGCCCTCATGGTCTGCCCGTCCTTGCCAAGACATAAGCCGCCGGGCCGACCCGTGACAGGGGTTGCGTCAGATGGCATCACCCGACGCAACCAAGGGCCTTAGCCCAGTTTTTCGGTCAATTCGGGCACGGCGGTGAACAGATCCGCCACCAGCCCATAATCGGCAACCTGGAAGATGGGCGCTTCCTCATCCTTGTTGATCGCGACGATCACCTTGGAGTCCTTCATCCCGGCCAGATGCTGGATCGCGCCGGAAATCCCCACCGCGATGTAGAGCTGCGGCGCGACAACCTTGCCGGTCTGCCCCACCTGCCAGTCGTTGGGCGCATAGCCCGAATCCACCGCCGCGCGCGAGGCACCGACCGCCGCGCCCAGCGCATCGGCCAGTTTCTCGATCATCGCAAAGTCGTCTTCCGACCCCACGCCACGCCCGCCGGACACCACGATCCCCGCGCTGGTCAGGTCAGGGCGGTCCGATTCGGCCACCTTATCCTCGACCCATTCGGACAGGCCGGGGTTGGCGGCGCTGTCGATCGACGTCACCGCGACCGCATCGCCCGAACCGGCGGCGGCGAAGGTCGAGGTGCGGAAGGTCACGACCTTTACCGAATCCGACGATTGCACCGTCTGCACCGCGTTGCCCGCATAGACCGGGCGTTCAAACGTGTCGCCATCCACCACAGCCGACACGTCAGAGATCACCATGACGTCCAGCAGCGCCGCAACCCGCGGCATGATGTTCTTCGCATCCGTTGTCGCGGGGGCGCAGATATGGCTGTAATCCCCCGCAAGGCTGACGATCAGCGCAGCGGTGGGTTCGGCCAGCCGGTGGCCGTAGAAATCGGCCTCGGCGCACAGCACCGCCTTGACGCCCGCGATCTTCGCCGCGTCCGCCGCCGCGTCAGCGGCTTTTGCCCCCACGCACAGCACGGTCACATCGCCCAGTTGCACGGCGGCGCTGACCGCCTTGCTGGTGGCATCCACATTCAACGTGCCGTCGGTAACTTCGGCCAACAAAAGAACCGCCATTCAGAGTACCCCCGCTTCGTCTTTGAGTTTCGCAATCAGCTCATCCACCGAGGACACCTTGATGCCTGCCTGCCGCGCGGCGGGTTCCACCGTCTTCAGCACGTTCAGGCGCGGGGTGACATCGACGCCGTAATCGGCGGGCGTTTTCTCATCAATCGGCTTTTTCTTGGCCTTCATGATGTTGGGCAGGCTGGCATAGCGCGGCTCATTCAAGCGCAGGTCCACCGTGACGATCGCGGGCAGCGCAACCTTGATGGTCTGCAAGCCGCCGTCCACTTCGCGGGTGACCACGGCATGTTCGCCCTCAATCCTGACCTCCGAGGCGAAGGTCGCCTGTGCCCAGCCGGTCAGCGCGGCCAGCATCTGGCCCGTGGCGTTCATGTCATTGTCGATCGCCTGTTTGCCCGCCAGAACCAGCCCCGGTTCCTCGGCGTCGATCACGGCCTTGAGCAGTTTTGCAACGGCCAGCGGCTCGATATCGGTGTGCACATCGTCGGTGGCGACGATCAAGATTGCCCGGTCCGCGCCCATGGCCAGCGCGGTACGCAGGGTTTCCTGCGCCTGTTTCACGCCGATGGAAACCGCGATAACCTCGGACGCGACGCCCGCCTCTTTCAGGCGGATCGCTTCTTCGACCGCGATTTCGTCGAACGGATTCATCGACATCTTCACATTCGCCAGATCGACGCCGCTGCCGTCCGCCTTTACCCGGACCTTCACGTTATAGTCGATCACTCGTTTGACCGGCACCAGAACCTTCATGGGCATCTCCCTCTTTTTCCGACAGTCAAAGGGCCCGCCAGCTTGCGGGCAGATGTTGCATTACCCCATGTTATCTATCGGGTTGGCCCGGTCCACAACAGGACAAAAACGCCCCACGCCGCCACGTCACCGACGCGGTAGCGCCACCATTCAGCGATTTGCGCCCGGCACCCACAGGACATCCGCGTGCCCATCTTCGTTGGCGATCCGCCCGGCCACGAAAAACCAGTCCGACAGCCGGTTGATGTAGCGCAGCGCGGCCTCGTTCACCGGCTCTGCCCCGGCAAGTTCGGTCGCCAGCCGTTCGGCCCGGCGCGACACCGTGCGGCACAGGTGCAGATGCGCCGCCAGCGCCGAGCCGCCCGGCAAGATGAAGCTGCGCAACGGCGTCAGCCGCGCGTTCATGGTGTCGATCTCAGCCTCCAGCCGGTCCACCTGCGCGGGCACGATGCGCAGGGGCGTGTATTCCGCCTTGCTGTCGGCCTCCATGTCCGGGCGGCACAGATCGGCGCCCAGGTCGAACAGGTCGTTCTGGATGCGCGACAGCATGGCCGCCATGTTGGCATCGGCATGCAGCCGGGCCATGCCGACGGTCGCGTTCACCTCATCGACCGTGCCATAAGACGCGACCCGCAGGCTGTGTTTCGCCACGCGGTCCCCGTTGCCCAGCGCGGTATCGCCCCTGTCGCCGGTGCGCGTGTATATCTTGTTGAGAACGACCATCTCAGCCCCCTTGTTTGCGGAAATAGACAAAGGCCACGATCAGCACCACCGCGACGAATTGCGCGATCAGCCGGTAGCGCATCATGCGGTTGCCGTGCTTGCGGTTGAATTCGCCGCCCCGCGCAAAGCCGCCGATGCCGATGCCCAGCACCACCAGGACCGCCAGCGCCGCGATGGCAGCCGCGATCAAAATCGGATCGTTGATCATGTGAACCCTTCCTGTTGCGTCGCCCCCTATCTAGCAGACCGCCGACAAAAGGCGACAGCCCAATCGGGACAACCGGCAGGGGATCGCGGCGCGCGCGGGGATCGACGCACTGCCATTGCCGGGGGGCGGGCCTACAGGCGCGCCGCCAGCCAATCAAAGGTGCGCCCCGGCAAGACCCGCCGCGCTGCGCCCACCAGATGGGTGGCCTTGGTCACATAATAGCGCGGGCGCGGGTTGGCGTGTTCCAGCGCGGCGATCAGGCGCTTCGTCACGGCCTCTGGTCCCAGTTCAAAGCGGTCAGGCGCGGTCTTGTGGTACAGCCGGGCCAGCAGGTTGTTGCGGTATTCATCCGCGCGGGGGGAGTTTTCCCAATCTATCCAACGCTCAAAATGCGGGATCGAATTTTGCCGGATATGCGAGGTGATCGGCCCGGGTTCGATCAGCACAACCTTGATCCCGGTGTCGCGCATTTCCAGCCGCAGCACGTCGGACAACCCTTCGAGCGCGTGTTTCGTCGCCACATAGGCACCGCGCCATTTCAGCCCCGCCAGCCCAAGCACCGAGGAACATTGCACGATTCGCCCGTGCCCCTGCGCGCGCATCACCGGCAGCACCAGCCGCGTCAGGTGGTGCCAGCCGAACAGATTGGTCTCGAACAAGGCGCGCAGCGCATCCGTCGGCAGGTCTTCGGTGGCACCGGGAATAGCATAGGCACCGTTGTTGAACAGCGCGTCCAGCCGCCCGCCAGTCTGCGCCAGCACCGCATCAAGTGCGGCCTGCATGCTGTCGGGGTCGGTGTAGTCAAGGCGGAAACTTTGCAGCCCTTCCGCAATCAGCCGGTCACAATCGCGCTGGCTGCGGCAGGTTGCAAACACCTGCCAGCCGCGTGCCGACAGCGTATGCGCGGCGTGATAGCCGATGCCGCTGGAACAGCCGGTCATCAGCACCGACCGCGTGGGCTGGCCCTGACCCGGCGCTGTCATTCAGCCGAATGCTGGATCTTGTTCCACACGTCAAACTTCCGGTAAAGCGTTGACGGCGATACGGAAAGTTCCCGTGCCGCGCGGGGAACCGAACCTTGATGCCGCTCTACCGTGGCTTCGATGATGATACGCTCGATCTCGGCCAGGGTCTTGCCCGCAAAGATGTCCAACGGGTCGCCGGGCGCGCTTTCCAGCACCTGCACGGCGGCGGCGGCTGCGTGTGGCACGGGCGCGGGTTCATCCATCGGGTCCGAGGTATAGCGGCTGGTGGGCTGTGCGATATCATGCGGCAGCATCGGCGTGGTGACCAGGGGCCCGCGATTCAGAACCACCACGTTGCGCAGCACGTTGATCAGTTGCCGCACATTGCCCGGCCATTGCAGCGACAGGAAACGATCCACCACGGCCGGATCCAGACCCGTGAAGTCATGCCCTTCCTCGCACGCCATGTCGGTCAGGATGCTTTCGGCGATTTGAATGACATCGTTGCCGCGCGCGCGCAAAGGCGGCATGTGGATCGGCACGACATGCAGGCGATAATACAGATCCTCGCGGAAGATGCCCTTGCGCACGGCATCCAGCGGGTCGCGGTTGGTGGCGCAGACAATCCGCACGCTGACCTTGCGCGGGCGCGTCGCGCCGACAGGTGTGATGGTCGATGTCTGGAGGAATCGCAGCAGTTTGGTCTGAAGGTTCAGATCCATCTCGCAGATCTCATCGAGGAACAACGTGCCGCCATCCGCCGCCGCCGCCGCCCCCGGCTTGTCCGAAATCGCGCCGGTGAACGAGCCTTTGAGGTGGCCAAAAACCTCTGATTCCAGCAGATCCACCGGAATTGCGCCGCAGTTCAGCGCGATCAGCGGCCCCGACGCACGGTCGGAAATGCGGTGCACCGCTTCGGCGCACAGCTCTTTGCCGGTGCCGCTTTCGCCAGTGATGAACACCGTCGCCATGGAGCGCGAGACGGAACGGATCTTGCGATACACATCTTGCATGACATCGGAAGACCCGATGAACGGCGGCAACGCCTGATCGGCCTGCGGCGCATCGGGCACGGGCTGCAAGTGCGGGCGCGACCGGACCAGCCGGAAGGCGTTTTCCACCGCGCTGGCCAGCCGCGTCTCATCAAAGGGTTTGACCAGAAATTCATGCGCACCGCCGCGCATCGCGTCCACGGCCTTGTTGATCGAGCCATTGGCCGTGATGACGATCACGCAGGTTTCAGGTGCATCCGCCAGCATGTCCTGCATCAGGTCCAGCCCGTCGCGGTCTGGCAGCATCAGGTCCAGCAGCACGACCTTGGGCGCGGTTTCGCGAAACAGCTTCGTGCCTTCGGCGGCGGTCCCGGCAGAGGTGACCTCGTACCCCGCCTTGCGCAAGACGGCCGCATAGATCATTTGCAGCGACGGCGTGTCCTCGATCAACAGGATCGAACTGTCTGGCGATCCCATGCTCAGACGCCCTTCGCCTGGTCCCGGCGGCGCGTCAGGTGCACGATCACGCGCTCCAGCTCAACCCGCAGCGGGCCGCCGAAAACCGCGATCTGTTGGGCGCTGTTTGAATTGGCAGCAACATTGACCAATTCCGCCAGTTGCGTCAGGTGGCGCGCCCCGATGGTGGCGGACAACCCCTTCAGTTCATGCGCGGCACGCGCAAGCGCGTCAAAATCCAGCGGTTCGACCCCGACCTGTATCACGCCGTTGAGACGCTCAAAATCCGACAGAAGCTGCGAAAGCAGCTCTGCGGCGATGGCCTCATCGCCGAGATTTAGCAGTTCCTCAAGGGTTTTTTGGTCATAAGGAGGCTGACGGCCGGTATCTGACGAACCGGCAGCGGTACGATCGGACGCGTGATGATCGGAAATGGATGACATCGGAACTCTACTGTGGTTGGCCAAGTGATACCGAACACCCTTGCAAAAACCAAGTGCTCAATCAGGGGGGGAGCAGAAAAAACATTTGTTTTCAACCACAGCGCGAGAAAAATGTGGAAGAATGATGAGAAGTCAGCATTATTTCGGGTAGCCCAGCGCCCGCAGTGCAGTGGCAATCTCATCCAGAATCGCCGGGTCGTCAATCGTCGCGGGTGGTTTGAAGGCCACACCATCGGCGATTTTTGCCATCGTGGCGCGCAGAATCTTGCCCGACCGGGTCTTTGGCAAGCGGTCTACCACCACCGCCAGACGGAACGCCGCGACGGGGCCGATCTGGTCGCGTACCAGCGCCACGCATTCCTTCACCACCTCGGCGGCATCACGGGTCACGCCCCTGTTCAGGCACAAGAAGCCCATGGGCACCTGACCCTTCAGATCATCCGCCACCCCAACTACTGCGCATTCGCCGACATCGGGATGGGCGGCAAGCACCTCTTCCATCCCGCCGGTGGACAGGCGGTGGCCCGCCACGTTGATGACATCATCGGTGCGCGCCATGATGTAGATATAGCCGTCATCGTCCAGATACCCGGCGTCCCCCGTCTCATAATACCCCGGAAAGGTCGTCAGGTAGGATGTCTGAAACCGCGCATCGGCATTCCACAGCGTCGGCAGGGTGCCCGGCGGCAGCGGCAGCCTGATGGCAATCGCGCCCAGCGTGCCCGCGGGAACCTTGTGCCCGGCCTCATCCAGAATGTGGATCTCATACCCCGGCATCGGCACCGAGGGCGAGCCGATCTTTACCGGCAGCGGGTCCAGACCCATCGGGTTGCCCGCCACGGCCCAGCCGGTTTCGGTCTGCCACCAATGGTCGATCACCGGCACGCCCAGCTTTTCTTGCGCCCAGATCACGGTATCAGGGTCGGCGCGTTCGCCGGCAAGGTACAGGCAGCGCAGCGATGACAGGTCATAATTCTGCACCAAAAGGCCCTGCGGATCCTCCCGCTTGATGGCGCGGAACGCCGTGGGTGCAGTGAAGAAACTGGCAACCTTGTGGTCGGAAATCACCCGCCAGAAGGTGCCCGCATCCGGGGTGCCGACCGGCTTGCCCTCGAATACCACGGTGGTCGCACCGTGGATCAGCGGGCCATAGCAGATGTAGCTGTGCCCCACGACCCAGCCGACATCGGACGCGACCCAGAACACTTCGCCCGGGTTGACGCCGTAGAGGTTCTTCATGCTCCAGGCCAGCGCGACCAGATGCCCGGCGGTGGACCGCACCACGCCCTTCGGTTGCCCCGTCGTGCCCGAGGTATAGAGGATATAGGCCGGATGATCGCCGCTGACCGGCACGCAATCCGCCGGGGGCACGCCGTCCTGCGCCGCGTACCAATCAAGGTCATAGCCGTCGCGCAACGTGGCGGTGGCGGCATCGCGCTGGAAGATGATGATGAAATCTGGCTTGTGCGTCGCCTCGGCAATCGCGTGATCCAGCAGGGGTTTATAGGCCACGACGCGCCCGGGTTCCAACCCGCAGGAGGCGGCGATCACCGCCTTTGGCTGCGCGTCGTTCAGCCGGGTGGCCAGTTCATGCGCGGCAAACCCGCCAAACACCACCGAATGCACCGCGCCGATGCGCGCGCAGGCAAGCATGGCCACCAGCGCCTCGGGGATCATCGGCATGTAGATCACCACGCGGTCGCCCAACCCCACGCCGCGCGCGGCCAGCGCCCCCGCCAGTGCCGCAACGCGGCCTTGCAGGTCGGCATAGCTGATATGGGTGGTTGTGCCGGTCATCGGACTGTCGTGGATGATTGCAGTCTGATCGCCGCGCCCGGCCAACACATGCCGGTCCACCGCGTTCCAGCAAGTATTGACCTGCGCGTCGCGGAACCATGCATAAAAGGGGGCTGCGTCATCGAACAACGCCTTGGACGGTGGCGTCACCCAGTCGATCGCGCCGATCTGATCCATCCAGAAACCATCACGGTCGGCGATCGACCGCGCGTAAAGATCCGCGTAACGCATTCATATCTCCATCCCTGAATTGGAGCCCTGTTACGCCCTGACCTGCCCCCAAGCAAGAATATTGCGCCAACACCGCCGCGTGGTAGCGCAACCGCAAAGATTCCCCTGCGCTGGCGCGTTATCCGTAATGCGCCACCGGCGTACCGGCCAAGCCGGACATGTTCAGCAGCCCCCGCGTGGTGATCGACGGCGTGACGATATGCGCCGAATTGCCCATGCCCATCAGGATCGGGCCGACCTCCAGCCCGCTGCCGCGCATCTTCAGGATGTTGCGCACGCCGCTGGCCGCGTCGGTCGAGCTGAAGACCAGCACATTGGCCACCCCATCGAACCGGGCATTGGGGAAGATCCGGGCGCGCAATTCGGGGTCCAGCGCGATATCGACCGCCATTTCCCCCTCATAGGCGAAGTCCCGTGGCGTCTGATCCAGGATTTCCAGCGCCCCGCGCATCCGCCGCCCCGATGACGTGTCGAGGTTGCCGAATTGCGAATGCGAACACAGCGCGATCTTGGGGTCGAGGCCAAAGCGCTTCACATGCCGCGCCGCCGCGATCACCACCTCGGCGATCTGTTCGGGCGAGGGTTCGGGGTGGACCTGCGTGTCGGCGACGAAGATGTTGCCTTCGGGCTGGATCATCAGGCTGAGCGCGCCGACGGGGCGGCGGGCGGCATTGCCCAGGATCTGCGTGACATAGTTCAGGTGCCACAGATATTGCCCGAAGGTGCCGCAGATCAGGCTGTCAGCCTCGCCCCGGTGGACCATGATCGCGCCGATGGCGGTGGAATTGGTGCGCAGCACGGCCTTGGCGATGTCGGGCGTGACGCCGCGCCGCTGCATCAGCCCGTGATAGGTTTCCCAATAATCGCGGTAGCGCGGGTCGTTTTCCGGGTTCACGATCTGGAAATCCTTGCCGGGACGGATCGACAGCCCGGCGCGTTCGCAGCGCATTTCCACCACGTCGGGGCGGCCGATCAGGATCGGCACCTCGGTCGTTTCCTCGATGAGGGCGTTGGCGGCGCGCAGCACCCGCTCATCCTCGCCCTCGGCAAACACGATCCGGCGCGAGGTCGCGCGCGCGGCCTCGAACACCGGACGCATGATCATCGCCGAGCGGAAGACCGACCCGTCCAGCTTCGCCTTGTAATCCGCAAGGTCGGCAATCGGCCGCGTCGCCACGCCCGATTCCATCGCAGCGCGCGCCACGGCGCTGGCCACGATGCCCATCAGGCGCGGATCGAAGGGTTTGGGGATCAGGTAATCCGCGCCAAACGTCAGTTGCTCGCCGCTATAGGCTGCTGCGGCCTCGGCGCTGGTGGTGGCGCGGGCCAGGGCGGCAATGCCCTCGATACAACCGATCTGCATGGCATCGTTGATCTCGGTCGCGCCCACGTCCAGCGCCCCGCGAAAGATGAAGGGGAAGCACAGCACGTTGTTGACCTGATTGGGAAAATCTGACCGCCCCGTGGCGATGATCGCATCAGGCGCAACCTCGCGCACATCGGTGGGCAGGATTTCCGGGGTCGGGTTGGCCAGCGCGAAGATGATCGGCCGCGCCGCCATCTGCGCAACCAGCGTCTTTGACAGCACCCCCGGCCCGGACAGGCCCAGAAACAGGTCCGCACCCTCGATCACATCCGCCAGGGTGCGCGCCTCGGTCGGTTGGGCGAACGCGGCTTTTTGCGGGTTCATATCCACCGCACGGCCCTTGTAGACCACACCGTGGATGTCGCACAGCCAGACGTTTTCGCGCTTCACGCCCAGTTTCAGCAGCATGTTCAGGCAGGCAATGCCCGCCGCCCCACCGCCGGTGGACACGATCTTGATATCCTCGAACCGCTTGCCCGCGACGCGCAGCGCGTTGGTCGCCGCCGCACCCACGACAATCGCCGTGCCATGCTGGTCATCGTGAAACACCGGGATGCCCATGCGTTCGCGGCAGATCTTCTCGACAATGAAACAATCGGGGGCCTTGATGTCCTCCAGATTGATCGCGCCGAACGTGGGTTCCAGCGCGCAGACGATATCGGCCAGTTTCTCGGGGTCGGATTCGTTCAGTTCGATGTCGAAACAATCAATGTTGGCGAATTTCTTGAACAGGACCGCCTTGCCCTCCATCACGGGTTTCGAGGCCAGCGCCCCGATGTTGCCCAGCCCCAGCACCGCCGTGCCGTTGGTGACCACCGCCACCAGATTGCCCCGCGCGGTATAGCGCGTGGCGGCGGCGGGGTCGGCCTTGATCTCCAGGCAGGCTTCGGCGACGCCGGGCGAATAGGCGCGCGCCAGATCGAACCCGTTGGCAAGCGGTTTGGTTGCACGGATTTCCAGCTTCCCTGGACGCGGAAACTCGTGATAATCCAGCGCTGCCTGCCGCAGGCTGTCGTTGCGCAGTTCGGTCATGGAAGGTCCCCCGGATCGCCGTCTGAAAGTAGTTTAGCATTAAACTAATCGGTTACTCTTCAGTTACCGCGTTCGGGCGGATTCTTTCAAGTTATATCTGCTTTGGCCAAAGGCTGCTTGCGATGTACCGCTTGCAGTCTGGCCTCTTGCAGTCTGGCCTCTTGCAGTCTGGCCTCTTGCAGTCTGGCCTCTTGCAGTCTGGCCTCTTGCAGTCTGGCGCGCGCGGTCGCAAACTTCACCAACCGCACACCAACCCCCAGAGGTTCCGATGACCCAGCCAGATACCGCACACCCCCTTGCAGCGCCGGCACGCGCCGTGCGGGAAAAAGCCTATGTGCCCTATTCCCGCTTCAAGGTCGGCGCGGCGATCCGCGCGGCCTCGGGCACGGTTTATGCGGGGTGCAACGTCGAAAACGTCGCCTATCCGCAAGGCACCTGCGCCGAGGCAGGCGCCATCGCCGCCATGATCGCGGGCGGTGACACCAAGATCGCCGAGGTCTTCGTGATCGCCGACAGCGACCAGCCGGTGCCGCCCTGTGGCGGGTGCCGTCAGAAACTGTCGGAATTCGCCCCGGCGGATGTGCACGTCACCATGGCCACCACCGACGGCGCCACCCTGACCATGACCATGGCAGAGCTTTTGCCCGGCGCCTTCACCCCGGCACATATGGACCGCGCCTGACATGCCCGACAATGGGCCAGACACTGCGCCAGACACTGCACCAGACACTGAGCCCTACAATGGGCCAGACACTGGGCCCGCGCCAACCGATACCGTCGCGCTGATCGACGGGCTGCGGCGCGGCATCCACCCCGATGCCGCCGCGCTGCGCCACTTTGTTGCCGGGCTGACGGAGGGGCGGGTCAGCGATGCGCAGGCGGGGGCCTTTGCCATGGCCGTGTGCTGGCGCGGGCTGGGCGACGCGGGGCGCACCGCCCTGACCGCCGCCATGCGCGACAGCGGGCAGGTGCTGCGCTGGGATCTGCCGGGGCCGGTGCTGGACAAGCATTCGACCGGCGGCGTCGGTGATACCGTGTCGCTGCTGCTGGCCCCGGCGCTGGCGGCGTGTGGGGTCTATGTGCCCATGATCTCGGGGCGGGGGCTGGGTCATACCGGCGGCACGCTGGACAAGCTGGACGCGATCCCCGGCCTGCGCACCGACCAACCGACCGAGGCATTCCGCCAGATCGTGCGCGACCACGGCTGCGCCATCGTTGCCGCCAGCGACTCCATCGCCCCCGCCGACCGGCGATTATATGCGCTGCGCGACGTAACCGGGACGGTGGACAGCATCGACCTGATTACCGCCTCGATCTTGTCAAAGAAGCTGGCCGCCGGGCTGGACGGGCTGATCCTGGATGTGAAATGCGGCGCGGGGGCGTTTGCGGCAGACCTGCCCGGCGCCCGCATCCTGGCCCGCGCGCTGGTGGATACGGCAAAGGGCGCGGGCTGCCCGACCACCGCGTGCATCACCGACATGTCCCAACCCCTGTCCCCCGCCATGGGCAACGCGCTGGAGGTGGCCGAGGTGCTGCGCCTGCTGCGCGACCCCGCGCCCTGCCCGCTGATCGACCTGACCGTGGCCCTTGGCGGTGCGCTGCTGGACGGGGCCGCGCGGGACGCCCGGACGCCCGGCGGCAGCGGTGCATCGGCGGCAGGCGGCGCATTGACGCGCAAAGCAGCAACGGGCAAAGCAGCAACGGGCGACACGAAAGCGCGCGGGCACACCACACAGACGGGCACGCCCCATGGCGCCAGCGGCGCCGACCGCCTGCGCGCTGCGCTGACCAGCGGACGCGCGGCGGAACGCTTTGCCGCCATGGTGCGCGCCATGGGCGGGCGGGGGGATGTCTTTGCGCCAGATCTTCTGCCCACGGCCCCCGTGATCCTGCCCGTGCCCGCCCCGGCGCCGGGCTATGTCACGGCCATCGACGGCACCGCGCTGGGCCGCGCCGTGGTGGCACTGGGCGGCGGGCGGACCCAGCCCGGCGACCGGATCGACCCCGCGGTGGGCATCAGCGCCATTGCCCGGCTGGGCCAATGGGTGGAACGCGGCGACCCCCTTGCCTTTGTCCACGCCGCCCGCCATGACGCAGGCCAACGTGCCGTGGCAGCGGTACAGGCCGCAACCCGTCTGGCCAGCACACCACCCGCGACGCCCGCCCTCATTCTGGAACAGGTGATCTGATGACCCGCGCATTCCTCATCGTCATGGACTCGGTCGGGATCGGCGGCGCGCCGGATGCGGACGCGTTCGGCGATGCGGGGGCGAATACCGTTGCCCATATCGCCGTCGCCACACCCGGCGGGCTGCATCTGCCGGTGCTGGACGGGCTGGGCCTTGGCGCGGCGCTGCGGCTGGCATCAAGCGACAGCGCGCCCGAACTGACTGCGGGGCTGGATGCCACGCCCACGGGCCGCTGGGCCGCCGCGACCGAGGTATCGCGCGGCAAGGACACCCCCTCGGGCCATTGGGAGCTTGCGGGCGTGCCGGTGCCCTGGGACTGGACCTATTTCCCCCGCACGCAACCTGCCTTCCCCGCCGACCTGATGGCGCAGCTCTGCGCGATTGCGGGGGTGGACGGCACCCTTGGCAATTGCCATGCGGCGGGCGTTCCGATCATCACGCAGCTTGGCGCGGAACACATGCGCACCGGCTGGCCGATCTGCTACACCTCGGCCGATTCCGTGTTCCAGATCGCCGCGCACGAAGAAACCTTCGGGCTGTCGCGCCTGCTGCACCTGTGCGAAACGCTGGCGCCCAGCCTGCACGCGCAGCGCGTGGGCCGTGTCATCGCCCGCCCGTTCGTAGGCGATGCCGAGGCTGGCTTCAAACGCACCGGCAACCGCCGTGACTATGCCATCGCGCCGCCGCAGCCCACGCTGTGCGATTGGGTGCACAAGGCGGGGCGGACAGTGCATGCGGTGGGAAAGATCGGCGACATCTTCTCAGGCCATGGCATAACCAAGACGCACAAGGGCGCGGATGACGCCGCCTTGGCCGACCAC
Source organism: Roseicitreum antarcticum (assembly GCF_014681765.1). Taxonomy (GTDB): domain Bacteria; phylum Pseudomonadota; class Alphaproteobacteria; order Rhodobacterales; family Rhodobacteraceae; genus Roseicitreum; species Roseicitreum antarcticum. The sequence goes on along the minus strand of NZ_CP061498.1, from coordinate 2,514,496 downwards.
CTGATCGCCCTGATGGACAATGCCGAACCCGGCAGCCTGACATTTGCGAATTTCGTCGAATTCGACTCGCTCTACGGACACCCGCGCGACGTGGCGGGCTATGCCCGCGCGCTGCGCTGGTTTGACACCGTCGCGGGCAAGGTGCTGGCACGGATGCAGCCCGGCGATCTGGTGATCTTTACCGCCGATCACGGCAACGACCCCACCGCACCCGGCAGTGACCACACGCGCGAACGTGTGCCCGTGCTGATCGCGGGCGCGGGCACCGGACCGCTGGGCCTGTGCGCCTTTGCCGATGTGGCCGCCACGGTCGCGGCCCACCTGTCGGTGGAAAACCTTGGACCGGGGAAAAACCTGCTATGACATTGCCGAAAGTCGAATTGCACCTGCATCTGGAAGGCGCGGCACCGCCCGCCTTCATCCGCCGCCTTGCACAGGAAAAACATGTCGATCTGGCCGGGGTGTTCGACGCCGCCGGCAACTACGTCTTCACCGATTTCTGGCAATTCCTGAAGGTGTACGAGGCCGCGTGCACCGTCTTGCAAACCCCTGAGGACTTTCACCGCCTGACGCTGGCGGTCCTGGAACAATCCAGCCAGCAAGGCGTGGTCTATTCCGAGGCATTCCTGTCGCCCGATTTTTGTGGCGGCGGCGACCTGGGCGCGTGGCGCGAATACCTGCACGCGATGCAAGAGGCCGCCGCGATGGCCGAGGCACGCCACGGCATCACCCTGCGCGGCATCGTCACCTGCATCCGCCATTTCGGCCCCGACCGGGCCCGCGCAACCGCGCGCTGCGCGGCGGAAACCGCAGGCGATTTCATCACCGGCTTTGGCATCGCGGGGGATGAGACCGCGGGCCATCCGCGTGACTTTACCTATGCTTTCGACATGGCGCGCGAGGCCGGGCTGCGCCTGACCGCCCATGCGGGCGAATGGGGCGGGCCGCAATCGGTGCGCGACGCGCTGGAACACCTGCGCGTCGAACGTATCGGCCACGGCGTGCGCGCCATCGAGGATGCCAAGCTGGTCGCCGAACTGGCCGCGCGCGACATTGTGCTGGAGGTCTGCCCGGGCTCCAACGTGGCGCTGGGGGTCTTCCCCGACTGGGCCGCCCATCCCATCGCGCGGCTGGCGGATGCGGGGGTGAAAGTCACCGTTTCCACCGATGACCCGCCGTTTTTCCATACCTCCCTGCGCGCCGAATATGACCAGCTGTCCCGCACCTTCGGCTGGGACGATGCGATGCTGCGCGCCCTGAACCTCACGGCGGCAAATGCCGCGTTCTGCGATGATGCCACGCGGCAAAAGCTGCTGAAACGACTGGAGACCTCCGCATGACCCCCATTCCGCACCTCACCATTGTCGAGCACCCGCTGGTGCAGCACAAACTGACCCTGATGCGCGAGGCCGAGACCTCGACCGCCGTGTTCCGCCAGCTTCTGCGCGAGATCAGCCAATTGCTGGCCTATGAAGTCACGCGCGACATGGCCATGACGACCCGGCGCATCGACACGCCCATGTGCGAAATGGATGCGCCGGTGCTGGCGGGGCGCAAGCTGGCGCTGGTGTCGATCCTGCGGGCGGGCAACGGGCTGCTGGACGGGATATTGGAGCTCATCCCGTCGGCCCGCGTCGGTTTTGTCGGCCTCTACCGTGATGAAGAGACGTTGCAACCCGTGCAATATTACTGCAAACTGCCTTCGGAACTGGACGAGCGTCTGGTGATCGCCGTGGACCCGATGCTGGCCACCGGCAATTCCTCGGTCGCGGCGATCGACCTGCTGAAAGCCTCCGGTGCCACCAATATCCGCTTCCTGTGCCTTCTGGCCGCGCCCGAAGGCGTCGCCCGGATGAAAGCGGCGCATCCCGATGTTCCCATCGTCACCGCGTCGCTCGATACCCGGCTGAACGATCAGGGATACATCGTTCCCGGGCTAGGGGATGCGGGTGACCGGATGTTTGGCACAAAATAAGGGCGTTGCCACTGGACTTGGCAGCAGCCTTCCTGCATCCTCTCCACATTTAGCGATTTTGAGGGTCAGATGCGGTTCAACGGCATTGCAGCGGTTCTTTTGGTAACCTTTGGCGTGACTGGCCCCGCGCTGGCACAAAACGGTGCGCTGGTGCCTGCGGAAATGCCGCCCGCCGACTACAGCGGCAACCAGTATTCCGACAGCCGTGGCTGCCTGTTCATCCGCGCATCCTTCGACGGGCGGGTGACATGGGTGCCCCGCTTCGATGGAAACCGTCAGCCGATCTGCACCACGCCTGCATCGGCACCGGCAAGCGCCCCTGCGCCTGCCCCAGCGCCTGCCCCCGTGCCCGCAAGTCCGCCGCCCGCCACCACCACAACGGCCAGCACAACGGCGGGCACACTGGCGCGCTCCCCGGCCATCGCCCCGCAGCGCATCAGCCAGACTGTAAGCGTGCCGCAACCCGCCACACCGCCGCGCCGCGCCAGCAGCCCGCGCCAGACATCCCGCCCGTCCCTGCCCGCCGGTCATAACGCCGCCTGCCCCGCCTCCAGCCCCTTTGGTGAATTGGTGCGCCGCGCGTCGGGTGAGGTTGCGGTGCGCTGCGTCACCTCGGCCAATCTGATGCTGAACCCGCCCGCAGGCGCCACCACGATGCCCTACCTGCCCCCCGTCGCCCTGACCAATACCGCGGTGCAGCCCCGTCCCGCACCCTTGCCTATCGCCCCCCTGCCTATCGCCCCCCCGCCTATCGCCCCGTTGCCGACGGTCGCGCCGCAACCCGTCATGCTGCAACCCGTCACCCTGCAACCTGTGGCCCTGACGACGCCCCCGGCACCCCGCGCGGCACCTTATATCGGCACCTTCGTGCAGGTCGCCACCTTTGGCGTACCGCAAAACGCCGCCCGCACCCATGCCGCGCTGCAGGCGCGCGGCCTGCCTGCGCGCCTGCAGCCGACGCACGCGCATGGACAGCGCATGCAGGTCGTGCTTGCCGGGCCGTTCTTCGACACGAATACGGCGCGCAATGCGGTGCAGACCGCGCGCGGCATGGGCTTTGCCGACGCCTTCATCCGCCGCTGAGGGAAAGACCGCATGACCGACGAGAACCCCACCGAAGACGCCGCCACAGACACTGCCACAGACACTGCCACAGACACCCCCACCGACGCGCTGATGCAGATCGCCCATGACCAGCCGCCCTTTGCACAGCTTCTGGGCCTGCGCGTCATCTCGGCCAGGCCCGATTGCGTGCTGGGTGAATTGCCGGTGACCGAGGGCCTTGCCAACCGCAACGGCGTGCTGCACGGCGGCGCGATCATGGCGCTGGCCGACAACATGGGCGGCACGGCCACCTTCCTCAACATCGGCCCGGGTGCGGGCACCACCACCATCGAAAGCAAGACGAACTTCTTTCGCGCGGTGCGGATCGGCGACACGGCCCATACCGAAACCACGCCGCTGCATCTCGGGCGCTCGACCATGGTGTGGCAAACCCGTATCACCGGCAGCGACGGCAAGCTGGCAGCCCTGGTGACACAGACGCAGATGATCCTGCGCAAGACCGACCGTTGAACACACCCCGAACCCCCGCCGAACCCCCGCCGCCGAACCCTCGCCGAACATCCCTCATATCAGGACGACCCCCGATGACCGAAGACGAAACGCTTGCCCGCATCGCGCTAGAGGAAGAGCGCCTGCAATTCCCGCATTTCGATGAAGGCGTCGCGTGGCAGATCGGCGTGGCGCTGGTCGATGTCGCACGCGCAGGTCAACTGCCCGTTGTCATCAACATCCGCACCCAAGATGCGACGCTGTTCCACGCGGCGCTGCCCGGTGCGGCCCCCGCGAATGAGAACTGGGCACGCCGCAAATCCAACGTGACGCTGCATTGCCACAAGGCATCCTGGGCCATGGGGCTGAACTTCGCCCGGCGCGGAATCACCGCGCCCGGTGCAGATCAGGGCCTGCCTGCGATAGATTTTGCGACCCATGGCGGCAGCTTTCCCGTGCGGCTGCGCGGTGGCCGCGTGGTCGCGGCGGTGACAGTTTCGGGCCTGCCGCAGGCCGACGACCATGCGATGGTGGTGACGGCCATCGAAGGCGTGCTGCACACATTGTAACCGCCCGCCCTGCCGATGGCGGGCGCTGACCCCAGGATTGTGCACGGGTGCGACGCGCACGATCCGGCGTGATCGACACAGGGGACGGGACAGGGGGCGGAACAGGGGGCGGGAAAGACACTGCTTTTCTGGTTCGCCCTGTGCGGGCTCTGTGCCGTTTTTCAGGCCCCTTGGCATTGGCGCGCTGCAAGATTCCTCGCCTTGCGTGTTTTCCACCGAACGTGCGCAACCTTTACGCCTTTGCAGACGTTTCAGACCAAATAACCAAAAGGTGAGACGCCGGACCACCCGCATCCGGGGCACCCCGGGGGCTGAAACTTGACCCCCCGTGGCGAAGGCTCTAACCGTCAAACTTTGAAAACCTGAGATTTTTCTGGAACGGGAGATGGTCTTGCTGATACGCGCGGTGCTTTTTCTGGTGTTTTTCGCGGTCCCCGCTGCGGCGCAATCCCTGTTTGATGCGGGCAACAGTGGCGGCGATGCGGCGGCACAGGACGGCACACCGGCGTCGGTCCTGATCGAGATTTTGCGCGATGACGCCGCGCGCGCCGACCTGATCCGCCAGTTGGAGGCCGCAGCGACCGACCCCACCGCGCCGGAATCAGCGGCCCCGCCGCCAGTGGATACGCAGATCTCCCTCGCGCGGCAGATCGCCGAATACACCCGCGACACGGCCGAGGCGTCAATGGCCTTTATCGTCGGCCTCACGTCCACCATGGATGACATACTGGGCGTCTTCACCGGGGAAAGCCGGGTCAACTGGCCAGAGCTCTACAGCGCCGCGATTGCCCTGTCGCTGGTCATGGCCGTCACCATTGGCCTGTTTTTCGTGATGCGGGCCATCGGCATGCGGATTTTCTCGGCCATGGCCAACCGCATGGGCCGCGGCAACTGGCTGGTCTCGACCTTCTGGCTGGCCGCGTCCAGCGTGATCGACGCGCTGCTCATCATCCTGGCATGGGGCGGCGGCTATGCCTTTGCCCTGCTGACCGGCGAAGCGGGCAGCATGGATTTCCGCCAGACGCTGTTCCTCAATGCCTTCTTGCTGGTCGAGATGACCAAAGTCATCTTGCGCGCCGTGCTGTCGCCCAGCTTCGGGCGGCTGCGCTTCTTGCCGGTCAGCGATGAGACGGCGGCCTATTGGTACTTCTGGTCCTCACGCCTGACCAGCCTGCTGGGCTATGGCGCGCTGCTGGTGGTGCCGACGGTCAACGCCGTGGCGACCTTTGCCGTGGGACAAAGCGTCCTGATGCTGATCGCCCTGACCGCGCTGATCATCGCGGTCCTGCTGGTACTGCAAAACCGCGCGCCGGTCAGCGCCGCGCTGCGCGCCCGCAACGCGCGCGACCCCGACGACGTGATCGGCCGGATCGAGGCGTTCTTTGCCGGGGTCTGGCACTGGCTCGCCATCGCCTACCTGCTGGCGCTGTTCGGGATCTGGAGCACCCGGCCCGGCGACGCGCTGCAATTCATGCTGGTGGCAACCCTGACCTCGGCTGTCGCCGTCGCCATTGGCGTGATCGCCATGGCCTTCATCTCGCGCGCGATCACCGGCGGCATGCGCCTGCCCGAAGAGGTGCGGCGCAAACTACCGCTGCTGGAATCGCGGTTGAACGCCTTTGTGCCGAAGATCCTGAAGGTGGCGCGCGTCCTCATCATGCTGGCTGTGGTCATCGCCATCGCCCAGGCTTGGCAAGTCATGGATTTCCTGGGCTGGGTCGCGTCCGAGGTCGGGCGTGCCACCACGGGACGGGTTGTGTCGGCCGTGCTGGTGGTGCTGGTCACATGGGCGATATGGCTGGCGATGTCGTCCTACATCGAATACCGCCTCAACCCCGCCGTCAGCCGCATCCCCACCGCGCGCGAACGCACGCTGCTGGCGCTGTTCCGCAACGCCTTTACCATCGCCCTGATCGTGATCGGCGTCATGCTGACGCTGGCCGAACTGGGCGTGAACATCGCGCCGCTGCTGGCCGGTGCCGGGGTCCTGGGCCTTGCCATCGGTTTTGGCGCGCAAAAACTGGTGCAAGACATCATCACCGGCGCCTTCATCCAGTTTGAAAACGCGATGAACGAGGGCGATGTGGTCACCGCAGGCGGGACCTCTGGCGTGGTCGAAAAGCTGACGATCCGCTCGGTCGGGCTGCGCGACCTCAGCGGGACGTACCACCTGATCCCCTTCAGCTCGGTCGATATGGTGTCGAACTTCATGAAGGATTTCGCCTATCACGTCGCCGAAATCGGCGTCGCTTACCGCGAGGATGTGACCGAGGTGCGCGGCCTGCTGCAAGACGCGTTCGACATCTTGGCCGCAGGGGAGCTGGGCCCCGAGATCCTGGAGCCGCTGGACATCATGGGCGTCGTCTCGCTGGGCGATTCCGCCGTGGTCGTCCGCGCCCGCATCAAGACGAAACCCGGCCTGCAATGGGCTGTGGGCCGCGCCTATAATGAGATCGTCAAGAAAGTGCTGGATGATGCGGGCGTCGAAATTCCATACCCGCACATGACGCTTTACATGGGGCAGGACAAGGACGGCGATGCCCCGCCCCTGAACCTGCGCCGCCCGCGCGACACGATCGAGGGCGCCGCGCAATCCCCCGCGAAACAGGTGCCCGACGCGCCCGAAACCCCGGGGACCGGCACGGGCGACACCCAACGCAGCCGACGCGATCAGATCCTGCGCACCATGCCCGACCGTGACGGGGATGATACCGAAGACGGGGTCAGCGAAGACGGGGCGGGCAGATAACGCCCCCTCGCCCCCTGCCGGATAGCAGCACGGCAGGGGGTGCATCGGGTTGGACCTTGTCCCGCCCCTGCCTGCAAAAGACAGTCAGCACAACAGACCTTCAGCGCAAAAGAAAACGGGGGCGACCTGCGTCACCCCCGTTTCCAAAATTCCCGGTCGTGGCTTTAAATCAAGCCAGTGCGAGGTTCATCGCGGATTCGCGGCCGTTACGGTCGCTTTCCAGGTCGTAGGTCACTGCCTGACCGTCGTCCAGCTGACGCAGGCCAGCGCGTTCCAGCGCGGAGATGTGGACGAAAACGTCCTTCGATCCATGCTCGGGTGCGATGAAGCCAAAACCTTTGGTTGCGTTAAACCATTTCACGGTGCCATTAGCCATCGTGTGTCTCCTTAGTCATATTGCCACCCGCGAAATGCAGTGGCCCGGCTCAGTGTCGTCAGAATCGCAACTGAAGCCGAATAGGAGACAGAAGGTCGAAAGAAGAAGCTTTGCCCCTCCCTTATGACGGGTCCGCCGCCCAATAGCAAGCACCATCTTCAGCGGTGTCGGGGCCGGCCCCCGGACTTTCACCCGGACTTCCACCCGGACTTTCACCGCGAATCCGCCAACAGGGGGGCGCAAAGGATCCCCTGCCCCGAACCCGGCAAAGTGTTCTTCCCGCGCCCAGAATGGACCGGAAGGACCCGGAATGGCTGGGGGGGGCAGATACCCCTGTGCTGCGTGTTGGAACCAACAAAATACTGCGTTTCGCGCGCATCGGAGCAAAGTCAGTGCGTATCGTGATGCGCCCGTGGCTGGCCATCGTTCCGGAATCCGGGTGGAACAACTTCCCACCCCGAAAAGGCACAGACCCCTTTTTTCGGTACCCTGCCAATTGTATCTTCACACCTTCGGCTTAAGCTGGGCGCAGTAAACAGGGGACATAAGTGCCATGATGACAATTCTGACGCGGCGCATGATGTTGCGCACGGGCGTCTTTGCGGGGGGCGCGCTGGCACTATCGGGCTGCGTGCAGATGCCGCCGCCGCCGCCGGACATCCCACCGCTATCCTACGGCGCGCTGCGCGATGGCCGACACACCATTCCCGCCGTGCCGATCCAGGAAATCCCCGCCTTTCTGCACCGTCAGGTTGTGCCGTTTGAAACCACCGAGGCGCCGGGTGCCGTGGTCATCCAGAACCAGAACCGCCTTCTGCACCTTGTCCTCGCCGATGGCTATGCCCTGCGCTATGGCATCAGCGTCGGGCGCGAAGGGTTCGACTGGACCGGGGTTTCCACCGTCTACCGCACCGCGCACTGGCCCACATGGACCCCGCCCGCGGAAATGATCCGCCGCGAGCCGCATCTGGAACGCTGGAAGGACGGGCAGCCCGGCGGGCCAAACAACCCCCTGGGCGCGCGGGCGCTCTATCTGATGACCGATGGCCGCGATCAGGGCTACCGCATTCACGGAACGCCGCAATGGCAATCCATCGGGCGCTTCGCATCATCAGGCTGTTTCCGCATGCTGCATCACGACGTGATCGACCTGCACCAGCGCGTCGCCATTGGCGCGCGGGTCGTGGTGGTCTGAGAAGACAGCGCGCCGCAAGCAGCGGCGCGCCATAATTCATATAAAAATCAATGCTTTAGGGCCAATCAAGCGCTTAGCGCCAACCGCCGTTTCGCGCTGGCCCAGGCCTGCACCGCCTGGCCGAAGGCATGGAACAGCGGGCGCGACACCGGGTCGTGCGCCGCGTTCCATTCCGGGTGCCACTGCACCGACAGCGTGAAACCGGGCGCATCCTTGATATAGAGCGCCTCTGGCGTACCATCGGGGGCGTGGCCATCGATCGCCACGCGCACGCCGGGCGTCTTGATGCCCTGCCCGTGCAGCGTGTTGGTCATCACCTCGGCTTCGCCGAACAGCCGGTGAAACGGCCCGCCCTCGGTGAATTTGACCGGGTGGCGCAGCGCGAACTTCTCTTCCAGCGACCCGTCAGGCGGCATCCGGTGGTTCATCCGCCCCGGCAGATCGCGGATTTCCGGATACAGCGTGCCGCCCATCGCCACGTTGACCTCCTGAAACCCCCGGCAGATCCCCATGAACGGTTGCCCCCGCATGACGCAGGCCCGCACCAGCGGCAGCGCAATGGCGTCGCGCGCCCGGTCGAAGGTGCCATGCGCATCGGTCGGCGTCTCGCCGTATTCTTCTGGATGCACGTTCGGGCGCCCGCCGGTCAGCAAGAAGCCGTCGCAGGTTTCCAGAAGATCCTCGAGCGATACAAGACGCGGGTCGGCGGGAATCAACAACGGCAAGGCAGCGCACACCTCGGCCACGGCCTCGGAGTTCATCGTGCCTCCGGCATGGGCCGGGTATTCGTTGTTGATGAGGTGATTGTTGCCAATAATGCCAATCACGGGGCGGGACATGTCAGCGCGTTCCTTCTGATAGGTTCTCTACAAGATAAGCGCCAGCGCCCGCCCCGTCGAGGGGCCATCGCTTCCGGCGCCGAAATAGCGGGCGGCGCGGGGGCAGAATGCTGCGTGAACAACCATAATCGCCCAAGCACCGGCAGGCGTTAACCGATTCTTGGCGAAACGCGCGTACGTATCAAAGCCATACCGGAACCATACCATTTCCAGACTGCATTTTCGGCGTGGTTCGGCCCGGTTAACAGCCTGCGCGGTGACGCAATGGCCGGGGGGGCCGCGCCCATGTTTCGGCAACTCTCTGCCTTGTGCACGGCGCGTGATAAATTGTCAGGTGCAGTTGGCCCGCGAAGGTCTTATACCGAATACATGATGAAAATACGCTCCTTTCCCGTTGTCATGCTGCTGGCCACACTGTGGCTGGCACTTGCCGGTCCCGCCCAGGCCGACCGCATTGCGTTGTCGGAATTATCACGCTATTTCAACGCCTTCACCACGGCGCAGGGCGGGTTCACCCAGATCAACGCCGATGGCACCCTGTCGACCGGGCGCATCTACATCCACCGCCCCGGTCGCGTGCGGTTCGAATACGACCCACCCGACCGCAGCCTGGTGATGGCAGGCGGCAGCACGGTCGCGGTGTTTGATGCGAGATCCAACCAGGGCCCGGCGCAATACCCCCTCAGCCGCACCCCGCTTAACCTGATCTTAACCCGAAATGTGGATTTTACCCGCGACAGAATGGTCGTCCAACACACCAATGACGAACTGACAACCTCGGTCACTGCCCAGGATCCGGAGCATCCGGAATACGGCAATATTCGCTTGGTTTTCAGTGAAAATCCGACGGAGCTTCGTCAATGGGTCGTCACGGATGACATGGGCCGCGAGACGACCGTGATCCTCAACGACCTTCAATTCGGCATGGATCTGTCGGCGGGGCTGTTCAACATCGTCGCCGAAACCGACCAGCGTCGCCGCTGAGCATTCTGTCTGAAAAAGCCGCCCCTCAGGGCGGCTTTTTTGCAATACCTCAGATCATGCGGCAGCTGCGCAACTGCGCGTCATACATCGCCGCGCGCGTTGCCACACGGTCCGCCACGGTGATCAGCCACGGCTTCGCGTTATACGACCCGCGCGCGAACCCTGTGTGGCCATCATGATAGGCAAGATACAAATTACGCGGGTCATTTGCCGGAATACCGTTGCGCTCCAGTGACTTGCTGGCATACCAGCCGATGAAATCGGTCGCATCGTTGATGTCATGGCGGTTGCTGCGGCGGTTGCCGGTCTCTTCCTGATACTCTTCCCAGGTCCCGTCCAGCGCCTGACTATAGCCATAGGCCGAAGACTGGCGCCCCATCGGAATGACGCCCAGTGTATAGCGGAACGGCGTGCGCGCATCGCCGATGAACCGGCTTTCGGCGTGAATGATCGCCATCTGCACCGCCACCGGCACACCCCAGCGGCGTTCCGCGTTGCGCATTGCGCTCAGGTAGACGGGACGCTCATCGACGATCGCGCAGGCGTTTTCCAGGTTGCGGGGGGCTGAAAACTCGCGCCCGCCGCCACAGGACGCCAGCAGGAGCAGCAAAACTGCTGTTTTTGTAAACTTGCTCATGACTGCCTCGGTACATTTAATTTTTTTTATATGTTACAGGATTTGCCTGCATATAGAAATGCGAAATCCCCGGTCATGGCCCCAAACGGATGACAATCCTGAGATATCGTGCGGCCCGTTGCAGCCCGCGCACCGCCCCCGCGACAGCTTTACCTTTCGTTCAGACCTGAATGTTAGCCTGTGTTTGGGTGACTAAAATCAGGGTGTTGGGATGGCGCAGTTAAATGACGTGCGGCCAATTATCATTAAGCGAAAGAAAGTGGTGGTCGGTGGTGGCCATCATGGCGGTGCGTGGAAAGTCGCATACGCCGATTTCGTGACAGCGATGATGGCCTTTTTCTTGATGATGTGGCTGCTGGGGTCGACAGATGAAACCCAGCGAAAGGGGTTGGCCGACTACTTCACCCCGACATATGCGGTGCACAGGGTGTCCGCCGGGGCAGATGGCGCGCTTAGCGGTCAGGGCATGATCCAGAACGAACGGATCGATGACGTGCCGACCGATGGCATCATCATCGAACGCGTAGCAACCGCGCTGACAGGTGTCGAAGAGGCACAAGCCGTGGTCGAGGACGCGCTGAGCGCATTGTCGGGCGAAAGTGCGGTGATCGACGATGCGCTGCGCCATGTCGTGACACGCGTCACGGATGAGGGGCTGGTGATCGAGTTGTTCGACCTCGATACGGTGCCGCTGTTCACAGGCGATACCGCGTCGCCGGAACCGATCCTGCTGGTCCTTGGGCAAATCCTGACCGATGTGCTGCAACTGGCGGTGAACCCCGTGGCGGTTGTCGGCCACACGCGGGAATATGCCTTGGTGGTGCGCAACAACCCGACCTGGGAATTGTCGGCGGACCGGGCGCAACTGATGCGCCGCCTGCTGGAGCAACGCGGACTGTCGCCTGACCGGGTGCGGCGCGTGACGGGGTTTGCCGACCGGCGTCCGGTGGTTGTCGATCCGATGTCGCCGCGCAACAACCGGCTGGAGGTTATCTTGCTGCGCGACTGAGCGTGCAAGGAAATGCGGTGTCATTAGCAGAACATTAAGTTGGAGCGCGCACAATGAAGAGGAATCAACGATCGCCACCAGAAAGGCAAACGCATGACCATTTCCTCTTCGATGAGCGCGGGACTAGCCGGGCTCACCTCGAACGCGGCGCGACTGGCCGGTATTTCCGACAACATCGCGAATTCTGGCACGCATGGGTATCGGCGGGTTGAAACGCAGTTTTCCTCCATGGTCCTGAGCAGCAGCGCCGCCGGATCCTACGCCGCAGGCGGTGTGCGCAACACGACACACCGCCTGATCGACCAGAGCGGGCCGATGATCAACACACAGAATTCCACCGATCTTGCCGTAAACGGCCGTGGATTTCTGCCCGTGACCACCGTTACCGCCGTGGGCAGCGGTGCGGGCACGCTGCCACTGATGCTGACCGGGACGGGGTCTTTCCGGCCAGATGCCGAAGGTGTTCTGCGCACCGCATCCGGGCTGGTCCTGCTGGGCTGGCCCGCTGATGCGAACGGCAATGTAGGCGCCTTCCCGCGCGACGCCATGGGTGGGCTGGAACCGATACGGGTGCAGGCGGGCGCGTTTACCGGCAACCCGACCAATCTGGTATCCATGGCGGTGAACTTGCCCGCCACCGCGACGCGCCCCGAAGCCAGTGGCGAACCCTATGCGCTGTCGATGGAATATTTCAGCAACCTCGGCACGCCGGAAACCATCAATATCGTGTTTGAACCGACACTGGACCCGGCAACCTCGACCAATACCTGGACCATGCGCTTCACCAATCCGCGCAATGCAGATGCAGTGATCGGTGAATACACGGTAAACTTCAACGCGGCCTCCACCAACGGTGGCACGCTGTCAAACGTGACGCGCACCGCAGCGGGCCTTGGCGGAAACTACGATCCCGCCACCGGAAGGTTTGCCCTGGACATCGGCGATCAAGTGATCGAGGTCGAGGTCGGGATGCCCGGCACATCTACCGGCCTGACGCAACTTGCCTCGTCCTTCGTGCCCGTGTCGATCACCAAGAACGGATCGGCGACAGGCAACCTGGTCAGCGTCAACGTCGATGAAAACGGCTTTGTCCGCTCCATCAACGATCAGGGCTTCAGCCGTGTGATCTATCAGATCCCGCTCATCAACGTTCCCAACCAGAACGGCCTGCGATCGCTCGACAGCCAGACCTATCAGATCTCGCAAGCCAGCGGCCCGTTCTTCCTGTGGAACGCGGGGGACGGGCCGACAGGCGGCATCGTGGGCTTTGCCCTTCAGGAATCCGCCGCAGATGTGGCGGCGGAACTGACGCAGCTGATCCGGACCCAGCGCGCGTATTCGTCCAATGCGAAGGTCATCCAGACGGTGGATGAGATGTTGCAGGAAACCACCAACATCAAACGCTGATTCTTGCGCCTGCACAGCTGAGCACCAACGGGATTTGAAACATGACCTTAAGCTACGCCCTGAATGCTGCGGTTTCAGGATTATCTGCCGTCTCCCGGGGAATTCAGGCGGTTTCCACCAACGTTGCCAACGCCGCGACTGACGATTACGGCGTGCGATCCCTCGTGCTGGCATCCCGCCCCAACACCAGCGGGGTCAGAATTGCCAGCGTGGATCGCGCATTGGATCAAGGCTTGCTGGAGCTGCGCCGACAGGCGCATGCCGGCGCCGCAGGCACCGGCATGCTTCAGGAATTCTGGCAGGCCCTCGACCGCCAGATCGGCACCCCGGACCACGCGGGATCGCTAACACAGCGCATTTCAGGGCTTGCATTTGCCCTGCAAGACGCTGCGGCCAATTCCGAAAGCGGGGCCAAACTTGCAAATGTCCGGCGGGCGGCCGACGCTATCGTGCAAAAGATTCAGGACACCGAAAGCTACATCCAGAAACAGCGCATGGCGGCAGACCAGGCAATCGGGCAGAATGTCGAAAGTCTGAATGCCGGTCTACAAAAGGTCGAGGCGCTGAACAAGTCCATCCGCCGGGCGGTCGCCGAAGGCCGCGATGCGCTGGGACTGATGGACATGCGACAGGCGGTGGTGTCTTCCCTTTCGGAAATCGTGCCGATTACTGAAATCAAACGCGAAGGCGGACGCATCGAACTGATGACGACGGGCGGGCTTGTGCTGCTGGATCACAAGCCCGCAGTCTTCGGATTTGCCCCCGCGCGCGCCCTGGATTCGACCATGACGGCTGCGGGCGGTGAATTGTCGGGGCTGACTGTGAATGGTCACGAAATCTCGCTGACCTCTACCAGGATAGCGGGCGGGACGCTTGCCGCCGCCATCGACATGCGCGACACGCTTGCCCCCGACGCACAAATGCGGCTCGACACGCTGGCCCAGGATCTGGTCAACCGCTTCGCGGACCCACTGATCGACCCGACCCTTCCCACCAATCAGCCCGGGCTTTTCACGATCGACGGTGCCGTCGCAACCCCGGTGGAGCTTGCGGGGTCGGCTGGTCGGCTGAAACTGAACCCGCTGATCGCCGCCGCGAATGGCGAAGCGGACTGGAGGCTGCGCAGCGGGATGGGCGCCACAACCCCGGCGCCAACCGGCGAGACGACCTTGCTTCTAAGGCTTGGTGACGCTCTGGAAACAAGGAAACCGCTGACGCCCGGCAGCCCGGCCCATAGCGTATTAGGCCATACCACCGCTTTCGCATCACATATCGGCTCGGCGAGTTACAGCGCAGAAATCTCCCATAGCTATGCAGCCGGGCGCGATTCCGAATTGCTGGAACTGATCAAGCGTGGCGGCGTAGACACCGATGCAGAGATGCAAAAACTGTTGCGGCTGGAGCAGGCATATGCCGCAAACGCCCGCGTCATCCAGGCCGTGGATGAAATGATGCGTACAATCCTGGAGATCTGAAATCATGACCGGAATCACCTTGGGCGACATGGCCAAAGGCTTTCATAGCCAGCGCGCTGCCGGCGCCGCCAAGCTGCGCATCTCCCAGCTATCAACCGCGCTGTCGACCGGCAAAGCAGCCGATACCAATGCGGCCCTTCGGGGCAGCTATGTCCGCTTTGCCGAACTCCATCACCAGCATCAGTTGAACACTGCCTTTTTGAAGAACGGGACCAGAATTGCGACAGATCTGAGCGCCATGCAGGCAGTTTTGCAAAAGGTTGCGCAACCGGTCAAACAGCTGGCAGTAGATTTCCTACAAGTGGGGACCGAAGCCGATAGTGGAAAAATCCAACGCTCCATCAGCGAAGCGCGGACCATGTTCACCCAAACAGTTGCCGATCTGAATGGATCAGCCGGAGGGCGAACGCTGCTCGCAGGGGTGGACGACGATCAACCAGCCCTTACATCGGGTGCAGCCATTTTGGCTAGGGTTCAGACACATGTTTCGGGCCTGACCGTTGCGTCAGACATCATCTCTGCCGTCGAGGACTGGTTCATGGCGCCAGGGGGCGAATATGACCAACATGCATATCTGGGCGGTGCTGCTTCCACCGAAAGACTGGCGATCAACCAATCCTCCGGCATCTTCGGACCAGAGATAACAGCCGCGACACCAGATATCCGAAAAGTGCTGGCCCAATACGCCAAGGTAGCTGTGCTTTCAGACACCCCGCTGAACGAAACTGGTAAGGCCGCCGTCATCCGGGCTGCGGGGCAGGAACTTTTCGGGGCGGATTATGGGCTGATCAACCTATCAGCTTCAGTGGGGCAAATTCAGGAGAGTGTGGAGGCGAACAGGGTACATCTGGTTTCAAACAATGCCGCAATTGATATAGCACGCAATTCGCTGACCGACGTCGATCAGTTCGAAACGGCCACATCGCTTCAGAATGCAATTTCACAGCTGGACGCGATATACACATTGACGGCGCGTTCAGCGGGACTGTCGCTGGTCGGGTATATGCGATGATGCGCATCCTGATCGGAGTCATCTTTATTCTTGCGCAAGCGACCATGGCGTCTGCGAACGTCCGTCTGAAAGATCTGGTCGAATTTGACGGCGTGCGTGGCAATGACCTTTTGGGATATGGGCTGGTTGTCGGATTGAATGGTACGGGTGACGGCATGCGGAATGCGCCATTCACCGAAGACATCATGGCAAATATTCTGGAACGGCTGGGCGTAAATGTAACTGGCGAGCAATTCAGGCCACAGAACGTCGCGGCGGTGATCGTGACGGCAAGTTTACCGCCTTTTTCACGAACCGGCGGGCGTATCGACGTAACGGTTTCGGCAATCGGTGACGCCTCCAGCCTTCTGGGCGGCACATTGGTCATGACCCCGCTGAATGGAGCGGATGGGCAGATATATGCGGTCGCGCAGGGTTCCATTCTGGCAGGCGGCGTTTCAGCCGAAGGCGAGGCTGCGACGGTCGTTCAGGGCGTTCCGACAGCGGGTATCATCCCGCTCGGCGCCCGGGTAGAGCGCGAAGTCGATTTCGATTTCGGCGGACTGTCCCGCATACGGCTGGCGCTGCGCTACCCGGATTTCACGACTGCGGCCCGCATCGAGCAAGCGATCAATGCAGATTTCGGGCGTGAGGTCGCGGAAATGCTGGATGCAGGAACGGTCGTTCTGGATGTGGGGGCGACGCGGGCACGATCGCCCGCGCATGCGCTAACGCGCATCGAGAACCTTCAGATCGCACCGCAATTGCGCGCCCGTGTCGTTGTAGACCAAAGGTCAGGGACCATCGTGATTGGCGATACCGTACGGATCAGCCGGGTCGCCGTGGCGCAGGGCGGCCTGACCCTGCGGGTTGAGGAAGAACCGATGGTCGTTCAGCCAAACCCCTTTACGGATGGCGAAACTGTTGTTGTACCCCGAACCCGCGTTGATATTGAAGAAGAAGACGGCACCGGTCTCGCTCAGATCAATGAAGGGACATCACTGGCCGAAGTCGTTGCAGGGCTGAATGCGTTGGGCGTTGCACCACGGGAGATGATTGACATACTCAACAGCATCAACGCAGCGGGCGCATTGCATGCGGAACTGATCGTCAGATAGCAACGACTGCCGCAGTGCGGCGATCCTCGTTGAGGCGCGTTCTAATGCAACAAAAGTATGCCGGGGTCTGCGACTGCATTGCTGCAAACCCCACCAGATGTGACCCAAGATCTCGTTCCCATTATATCGCATTCCAATAAGAAGCCGTTTTTTCAAGCGGCTTATGTCAGAGTGGATGCGAGACTTTATAAAGCACATACGATCTGGTCAAAACTCACACCAGCCTGCGGTGCCGCCAATAGAATGTCATCTGCGGCGCAGAGGGAATATGCTTCAACCCTACGCAGCGCTCACCTTTGAAACGACCGGACCCCGCAGTTTTGAGGCTGAGCAAACAGCTTTATTGATGAAGGTAATCCTTCAGTGTCCCGTTTTTGATACTCCAATTCTATCGCGTGGACTCGACACTTGCAAAATGAGGAAGTAAACACCTTCTAAATCATGGCCCGTGTTTTCAGAGTTTTGCGGGCTGAACTGACGCTTGGCAAGAACACCGGGGATAAACCATGACAATCGACATCAGCAGCCTTTCGTTGAAAGAGTTGAAGAAGCTCCACAAAGAAACTGGCGCCGCCATCGAAACCTATTCAGAACGCAAACGCCAAGAAGCATTGGCGGAACTCGAGGCGGTCGCGCGTGACAAGGGATATACCTTGGCGGAACTGACCGGGGTATCAGGCAAGAAAAAACCGAAACCCGTTGTCGCGAAATATTCAAACCCGACCGACCCGACGCAAAAATGGTCAGGGCGAGGGCGCAAGCCGCGTTGGGTAACGGAATTGCTCGCTTCCGGGAAGACGCTGTCAGACATTGAAATCTGAGTACGGATGACTTTTGCTTCTGCAATATTTTATGCGTTCCGTCATCTGAGTGATACCTTGCAATTGATCCAGCGGCGTCACCTTGGCCTTGTTTCGGCCGGGGTGGCGTTTTTTGCAATGCTGGCGATCTTTCCGGCAGTGGCAGCCGTCATCGCGTTGTTCGGATACTTTACCGATCCACAGCTGATCCAGAACCAACTGGAACTGTTGTCGGATTTCATCCCCACAGACGCCTACACGCTGTTGCGAAACCAGGTGCTGAGGCTGGTACAGACCAATGACAGCACATTGGGCTGGACATCGGTCATTTCGATCGGGGCCGCCTTGTGGTCGGCGCGGCGCGGGGTTGCGGCGCTGATCCAGGGACTCAATGCGATTTACGGTACGCACAGCCGCGGCGGGCTACGCGACATGATCGTTGCGGTGGCGATGACGGGCGCGATGGTGCTGGTGGCGCTGGTGGCACTGGCGGCGCTGGTGATCGTGCCGATCTTGCTGGCCTTCTTTCCGTTGGGCGGGTTCTACGGGGTATTGCTGGAGGTGCTGCGCTGGGCGGCGGCGCTGGGCGTCCTGGTCGTCGGGCTGGCGCTGTTCTACCGCTATGGTCCGAACCGGGAAGGCGTCGGACGCGGGCGCTGGGCATCGCCGGGACTCGCGCTGGCCGTGGTGCTCTGGGCCGGAGCGTCGGTGGCGTTTTCGATATTTCTGGCGAATTTCGGCAATTACAATGAGGTTTACGGCTCTATCGGCGCGGTGGTCGCGCTGTTGATGTGGTTCTACATCTCGGCCTATTCGGTGCTGCTGGGCGGCGTGCTGAACTCGGTCATGGAGGGACGACACCGCAAGGAAGTGTCGCCTTTCGTCGACGAAGAACCCTCGGACACAGCGGGAGGCGCAGCCGCTTCCGTGCCGTCAGACGAATAGCGGAAAGGTCACGCCCAGTGACCATGCCAGCACAAGGCCCAGCCCGATACCGCCTGCGGCGGGCAGGCCGGAGCGGCGACCGACCCAGCCCCCCATCACGCCGAACAGGATGAAGAACAGCAAGATCACCGGCAGGATGATCAGCAGGAAAAACAACCGCTCAAAGTCCAGCGCGACGGCCAGCCCCAGGGACGCCAGAAACAAGGCGCGGACAGTAACGGTGCGCCAGATTGCCGCCCGGCCGCCCATGGTCAGGAACGCATCACCCAGCATGAAGGGCACCGCACCCAGCGCCATGGCGGCAATGATGGGGACGCGGCCGGCGTGCGGGAAAAACGACGCGACATAGCGGTCCATCACCCCGCCGAACACAGCTATCCCGAAAACCGCGACGGCGGCGGCGATCCACAAGCTGCGGCCCCAGTGGTGCGGCCCGGACAGGCGGGCGCGGTTCATCCATGCCAGAAGGCCCAGCGTCAGCGCGCCATAGACCGCGAAATGCAGCGCCAGGTAATCGGCCACCAGCACCGGCAGGAAGCGGGTGTCAAAGGGCCAGAGAACCAACGGTGTCAGCAGGGCCGGTGTCCCTGCGGTGATGAGGAAAGCACCCCGGGACAGAGGCGCGGCGACAGTGGTCGCGGCAGGCAACAGGCCAGCAAGGGGCCAGCCCAGCGCCACCACCGCGACCAGCAACAGCGCAATCCAGCCACCGCGCTGCAGGGCGTTAATCTCGCTCATCCGCCCGAATGTCGCATCCAGCCAAGCCTGCGCCTCGGTCAACGATGTCATGGAATAGAGGACGCCGACATGTTCAACCATCGGCGCGAAAACGGCGCGGCGGCCGGTACCGGTGGCGGGGTCGCCCACGGTCTGGCCTGCGACAGCGTCGGGATCGGCCAGATGCAGGGCGCGCAACGCCTCGGTCTTCAACATGCCTTCCCAGTCGCCCACGAGGATCAGAAGGTTGGCGGGCGTGCTGGCCGTCACCGCCTGCGAGAACATGGAGACCGCGACGGTTGCCGTCACCCGGTCGTCGGCAAGCGACTGCCGCACCACGATGTCGGATGCCATGGAATGGCCCAGCAGCGCGACCCTGCCATCGGCCAGCGGATGCGCAAGGGCGGCATCGGTGACGCGCCCGACCTCCTGCATCAAAAGCTGTGTGGTGCCATCGACCGAGGTAACGTCGCCCGACATCGGCACCGGGTTCCGGCCATGGCCCATGAAGTCGAACGTCGCAACCAGATAGCCTGATTGCGCCAGCGTCAGCGCGAAGGGGTGCATCAGTTGCTCCGACCCGGCAAAGCCATGGGCGATCACCACCAACGGCGCGGGCGTGGCGTCTGCGCGGTGGAACAGCGTGGCGGGCGTGCTGCCCGTCCCTTCCAGCGCGGTGATGACCAGCCCGGCGCGGTCACGCTCCAACTGCCAGATGCACAGCGCGGCGATGGCCAATGCCATCACCCCTGTAAGCGCGCGCAGCGCCGTCATGCCGAGGCCACCGCCGCTACCATGTCGGGTGGAATTTCCCAGCAGGCGACAGTGTGAAGATCTCGGCCCCGCTGGCGGTCACGCCGACCGAATGTTCAAACTGCGCCGACAACGATTTGTCGCGCGTGATGGCAGTCCAGTCGTCGCGCAGCACCTTGGTTTCGGGACGGCCGATGTTCACCATGGGCTCGATCGTGAAGAACATCCCCTCTTCCAGCACCGGGCCAGTGCCCGCGCGGCCATAGTGCAGCACATTGGGCGGCGCGTGGAACACACGGCCCAGCCCGTGGCCACAGAAGTCGCGCACGACCGACATACGCTCAGCCTCGACATAGGATTGGATCGCATGGCCGATATCGCCGAAGGTGTTGCCGGGGCGCACGGCCTCGATCCCGCGCATCAGCGCGTCATGGGTGATGTTGATGAGGCGTTCGGCAAACGGCTTCAGCTTTCCCGCCACATACATGCGCGAGGTGTCGCCGAACCAGCCATCCACAATCACCGTCACGTCGATGTTGATGATATCGCCGTCCAGCAAGATGTCGCCATCGCGCCGTGGCGCCGGGGCCTTGCTGTAGGGGATCTTTGCGCCGGGGATGCCGTGACACACCACATGGTTGACGCTGATGCACGACGCATGCTGATAGCCGCGGTAGCCGATGGTGGCCGAGGCAGCGCCCGAGGCCGCAACCCGTTCCGTGATGATGCGGTCCAGTTCGCCCGTGGTCTGGCCGGGTACGACATGCGGCGCGATCTCATCCAGGATATGCGCGGCCAGTTGCCCGGCGGCGCGCATCCCAGCGAAATCTGCGGGCGCGTGCAGCGTGATCCCGTCGCGTGTGGTCTGGCCTGAAGTATCTTCCAAAAGAGCCTCCGAAATCGGTCGGTATTGGGGCATGAATACCCAAGGCGCATCGGATTTACCAGCCGAAGCCTGCGCCCTGGTGCCGTCTTGGGAATATCTAGCCCGGTTTTTCGGCAGGAGGTATCTTGTGCATCCCGCAGCTGATCACAAGGGGGGTGTGGGGATCGGCGCGCCGAAAGTGATGCCTTGGAGCGTGATGTCACAAGCATGGGCCAGCACCTCGACCCCCGCGCGGCGGGCAGCGTCATAGGCGCTTGCATAGGCCGGGTCCAGATCGGCGGCGATACCAAAGCCCGCGCAATCGGTGCGGCTGATGAGGTAAAGCATCACGGCCCGGTGCCCCGCCCCCCGCGCCTGTGCCAGATCCGCCAGATGCCGCGCGCCGCGTGTGGTCACGGTATCGGGGAACAGCGCCTGCGCGCCCCGGCGCAGGGTGACGCTTTTAACCTCCAGATACACATCCGGCAGGCCGGGCGCGGTGGCGCGGAAATCAACGCGTGAAGCACCCAGCACCACCTCGCGCCGGAAATCGGTATAAGCGCTGAGGGTGGCGACGCGGCCCTGCGCCAGCCCCTCGGCCACAATGCGGTTGGGCAGGCTGGTGTCGATATTGGCCAGCCCGCCACCCGGCAGGCCCACCAGACGCCAGCCATAGGCCAGCTTCTTGCGCGGGTCGGTGTTCGGCTCCAGCCAGCAGGTCAGACCCGGCGTGTCCAGCCCGGTCATCGCGCCGGTATTGGGGCAATGCGCGGTGACAGCCTGCCCGTCGGCCAGCGTGAAGTCGGCCAGAAACCGTTTGTAGCGCCGGATCAGTCGGGCGGGGATCAAGGGGGTTTGAAACTGCATGACCGCGCGCTTATACCCTTGCATGGCACCCGCGCCCAGCCCAAAGCCCCGCATGATTGCAAGGAGTATCCCGATGCCCAACCCGACTGCCGCCATGCTGGTGATTGGCGATGAAATCCTGTCCGGCCGCACCCGCGACGCGAATATGTACCATCTCGCCGGGGAGCTGGCGCGCCACGGCATTGATCTGGCCGAGGTGCGGATCGTGTCTGATGTAGAGGCACAGATCGTCGGCGCGCTGAACGACCTGCGCGCGGCCTATGACCATGTCTTCACCTCGGGAGGAATCGGGCCGACGCATGACGATATCACCGCCGATGCGGTCGCAAAGGCCTTTGGCGTGGGAATCGGTATCCGCGACGATGCCCGCGCGATTCTGGCCGCGCATTATCAGCGCACCGGGCTGGAACTGAACGAGGCGCGGTTGCGCATGGCCCGCATCCCCGACACTGCGACGCTGATCGACAACCCGGTGTCGTCTGCCCCCGGGTTCTGCATCGACAATGTGTATGTGATGGCGGGGGTGCCTTCGGTCTTTCAGGCCATGGTGGCTAGCGTATTGCCCGGCCTGACGGGGGGCGCGCCGCTTCTGTCGCAGACGCTGCGCGTGCAGCGTGGCGAGGGCGAGATCGCCACGCCCCTGCGCGCCCTGGCCGAGGCGCATCCAAAGCTGTCCATCGGGTCCTACCCCTTCGTGCGCGACGGGGTTTACGGCGCGAATATCGTAGTGCGGGGCGCGGACGGGGCCGAGGTTCAGGCCGCGATGCTGGCATTGTGCAAGCTGTTCCCGGAAGCCGTGGAATGAGCATTGCCGAAGGTCAAGCGTCAGGGACCGGGCAAGGCGCTGGCGCGCACAGCGCCGCACACATCTTTGCCGCACTGGATGCGACATGGCCCGCCGCGCGGGTCACGCAGCAAGGCCCATGGCTCTTGCGCGACGGGCAAGGCGGCGGGCAGCGTGTCTCGGCCACCCTACTGGCGCCGGGCATGGATGCCGCGGCAATCAGTGCAGATGATGTCACACAGGCTGAGGGGGCGCAGGCCGCCGCCACCGGCCAGCCGCCACTTTTTGCGCTGCGCGGTGTGGATCACGCGCCGCTTGATGCACTGCTGGCGGCGCGGGGCTATGTCATCAACGACCCCACGGTGATCTATGCCGCGCCGACAGCGGCGCTGGCGATTGAGCCCGGGCCCGTCAGCCTGTTCCCTCTTTGGCCACCGCTGGCGATCATGCGTGACCTCTGGGCGGCGGCGGGCACCGGGCCTGCCAGGCTGGCAGTAATGGAACGCGCCTGTGCGCCCAAAGCGGGCCTGATCGCCCGGCAATCCGATCGCGCGGTCGGCGTTGGCTTTGTCGCCTGCCATGACGGGATCGCCATGCTGCACGCGGTTGAGGTTTCACCGGCCTTTCGCCGTCAGGGAATCGGTGCGCGCATCGTCACGGGTGCCGCGTGGTGGGCGCAGGCCGAAGGTGCCACCACCTTCGCGCTGGCCGTCACCGCAGGCAATGCAGGTGCACGCGCCCTTTACGCACGGCTTGGCATGACGCAGGTTGCATCCTATCACTACCGCCTGAAATCTGCTTAGGCTGCCGCAACGTCACCTTATCACATTCCCTAACGCGAAGGTCGCGCCCCATGTCCCAACAGCCCACAGCCCTTGATCTGCCCCCCGTCGATCCACTGCCCGACGCAACGGCGCGGTTCTTTGACATTTGCGTCGAAAAGCTGGGATTCATCCCCAATGTGCTGCGCGCCTATGCCTTTGACATCGAAAAGTTGAACGCATTCTCGGCGATGTACAACGACCTGATGCTGGGCGACAGCGCGCTGACGAAGCTGGAGCGCGAGATGATCGCCGTCGTCGTCTCGTCGATCAACCGCTGCTGGTATTGCCAAGTGGCGCACGGTGCGGCTGTACGGCAATTGTCGGGCGATCCCGCGCTGGGCGAGGCGATGGTAATGAACTACCGCTTCGCGCCATTGGACGACCGCACCCGCGCCATGCTGGATTTTGCGGCCCTTGTGACCGAACACAGCGCGAAAGTGTCCGAAGCCGACCGCGAAGTGCTGCGGACGCATGGCTTCAGCGACCGCGATTTATTCGACATTATCGCGGTTGTGGGGTTCTTCAGCATGTCGAATCGCATGGCCTCGGCCACCGGCATGGAGCCGAACCCGGATTATCACGCGCTGGCGCGGTGATCGCACCGCTCTCCAGGCAGATGGCGCCAATCAGATCGCGCGGCCCTGCAACAGGCGCGGGACATCCCCGCTAAGGCCAGCGGCTTGCCGGATGAACCCGCGCCGCAGCCCCGGTATGGCGCTGACCGCGCCCATGCCCAGGTCGCGCGCGGCACGCAGCAGCGGGTTGTCATTGGAAAACAGTCGGTTGACAGCGTCAGTGCCCAGCGCCAGCATCGTGGTATCGAACCGGCGCCAGGTCTGGTAGCGGTCCAGCACCAGCGGTGAGGCAATGTCCTCGCCGCGCCTTGCAGCCTCGATCACCACCTGCGCCAGCGCCCCAACATCGCGCAGCCCCAGATTCAACCCTTGCCCCGCGATGGGGTGCACGCCATGCGCAGCATCCCCCACAAGCGCGAGACGTGAGCCGATGAAACTGTTCGCCAACGTCAGGTTCAGCGGATAGGCCCAGCGCTTGCCCGCCAGCCGGATCGCGCCGAGGAAATCCCCGAAGGCCGGGCGCAGCGCACTTAGATAATCATCGTCGGACAGGGCCTGAATGGCGGCGGCGGTCGCGGTCCGCTCGCTCCAGACGATTGAGGACCTGTTGCCCGGCAGCGGCAGGATTGCCAGCGGTCCGGCGGGCATGAAGAACTGATGCGCGATGCCGCTGTGCGGCAGATCGTGGTCGATGGCGCAGACCATCGCGGTCTGGCCATAATCCCAGCCGGTGCGCCGGATGCCCGCCCGCGCCGCCGTGCCGCTGGTGCGCCCGTCGCAACCGACCAGCAGGCGGGCGTGCAGTTGGCTTCCATCGTCCAGCGTCACGCAGGCTTGGCGCGCGCCGCCGGTATCTTGCGCCACCACCCGTGCGCCGGGACGGTAGGTGATCAGCGGTTGGGCAGCCATGGCTTCATGCAGCGCGCCGCGCAGGTAGCGGTCTTCCAGCATGTGGCCCATCGGGCCTTCCTCGATCTCGGCATGGTCAAAATGCAGGAAGAAAGGGGCAGCACCCTGCCCCGCTCGCCCGTCGCTGGCCTTGATCTCCAGCATCGGCTGGGCTTTGTCCGCCACCCGGTCCCAGATGCCAAGGGCCTTCAGCGCACGGCACGAGGCCATGGCAAGCGCATAGGCCCGTCCGTCAAAGGCACTGTAGGTATCGGTGCCAGGCCGGTCATGGGTGTGCGCCGGGGCGGCATCTACAACTGTAACCCGCAGCCCGCCTGACGCCAGCGCAAGCGCCAGCACCGGCCCATTCAGCCCGCCCCCGACGATCAGAATATCTGTCTCATGTGTCATGGCGCCAATATGCGCCTGATGGCGGAATTGTCCATGCGACATGCACAGCAGGACCACGACCCACCACGGGAAGGTTGATTCATCGCGGCTTCGCGCCGATAACACCCTGCGGGAAAAGCAAAACGACAGCAGGGCAAAGGGGCGCGCCGATGGGCAAGGACTGGCAGAACAAAAGCGCGGCAGCACTGGGCCGGGGTGTTGAGGCGGGGGAAATCTGCCCGGTTGCACTGGCCGAGACGTTCCTCGATGCCGCCGCCGGGCATGCCTTGGGCAACCGCATCTATGCCCGACTGACGCGGGACAGCGCCCTTGCACAGGCCGCCAGCGCACGGGCGCGGGCAAAGGCCGGACAGCGCCTTGGGCCGCTGGATGGGGTGCCGGTGTCGTGGAAAGACCTGTTCGACACCGCAGGCATCGCGACCGAGGCGGGATCGGCCGTGTTGCAGGGCCGCACGCCCGACCGCGATGCCGAGGTTGTCGCCAATGCCACAGCAGCAGGCATGATTGGCCTCGGCAAGACGCATATGTCGGAATTCGCCTATTCCGGGCTGGGGCTGAACCCGGTGACCGCCACGCCGCCCTGCGTGAACAACCCCGATGCCGTGCCGGGGGGAAGTTCTTCCGGGGCGGCGGCCTCGGTCGCCTTCGGGCTGGCGCCCCTGGCCATCGGGTCGGATACGGGCGGGTCGGTACGAATACCGGCCGCCTGGAATGACCTTGTGGGGCTGAAAACCACCGCCGATCGGGTCAGTCTGCGCGGCGTGGTGCCGCTGGCCTTGCGGTTCGACACAATCGGCCCCTTGGCCCGGACGGTCGAGGATGCGGCGCTGGCGCTGGCCGCGCTGGAAGGCCGCCGCGCCCCCGATCTGCGCGGCGCATCGCTGGACGGCGTTCGGTTTTTGGTGCTGGACAATGTTGCATTCGACGATATCCGCGCGGCACCGCTGGGCGGGTTCGACACGGCCATCGCGCGGCTGGAAGCGGCGGGCGCAACCGTCACGCGGCGCGCCGTAGCGGCAGTATCCGAGGCAATGCCGCTGTCGGCGGTCATTTATACGCCGGAATGCTACGGCATCTGGCGCGACGTGATCGAGCCCAAGGCCGATCTGATGTTCCCCCCGATTCTGGAGCGCTTCCGGTCCGGCATGGACCATAGCGCCACCGATTACGTTGCGGCCTGGAACCGGCTGGACCGATTACGCGCAGCCTATCTGGCCGATACTGCCGAATATGATGCAGTGGTACTGCCCACCGCACCGAACCTGCCGCCAGATGCCGGGCGCCTGATGTCGGACCATGCCTATTACGGCGTGGAAAACCTGCTGACCCTGCGCAACACACGCATCGGCAACCTGATGGGACTGTGTGTGCTGACCCTGCCAACCGGCGTGCCATCCACCGGGATCAGCCTGATGTGCCCGCCGATGGCGGAGGCGCGGCTGCTGCGGCTGGGCGCGGCTGCCGAGGCGGCACTGCGTTGAGATGTCACGCGATTACCCCCGGCAATCCGCCGGGGCGTAAATGCCACAACCCGATACCACAAGCCCCAAGAACCGCAGCGTTTTTCTGGACCCGGCGGGTCAGACAGGCTAACGTGTCCGCAACGGGGCGATAACGACCCCGATCCATGAGGCAGTCCATGAGTTTCCCTGAGCGGTTTTCGAACCTGCCAGAATACGCGTTTCCGCGCCTGCGCGCGTTGCTTGACGTCCATCAACCGGGCGGCACGCCCGTTGCCATGACGATCGGCGAACCGCGCCACCCGATGCCGCCCTTCGTGGGGGAAATCCTGGCCGACTCGCTGGCCGGTTTTGCCCGCTACCCCAGCAATGAGGGCACGCCCGACCTACTGGCCGCGATCAGCGGCTGGCTGACACGACGCTATGGCGTGACCGTGCCCGACGCCCAAATCATGGCGCTGAACGGCACGCGTGAGGGGTTGTTCAACGCGGCCCTGGCACTCTGCCCCGAATCCAAGGCAGGGGGCCAGCCCGTCATCCTGACGCCCAACCCGTTCTATCAGGTCTATGCGGTCGCGGCCCTCGCTGTGGGGGCGCAGCCGGTCTATGTGCCCGCGACGGCCAACACGGGCCACCTCCCCGACTACCGCGCCCTGCCCGACGAGGTGCTGAACCGCACCGCGATTGCCTATGTCTGTTCGCCCGCAAACCCGCAGGGGGCCGTGGCCGACCGCGCCTATTGGGCCGATCTGCTGGCGCTGGCCGAGCAGTATGATTTCCAGATATTTGCCGATGAATGCTACGCCGAGATCTACCGCGACACGCCCCCGCCGGGCATTCTGGAAGCCGCCGCCGAGGCGGGTGCCAGCGCCGAGCGTGTGCTGAGCTTTCATTCACTGTCCAAACGCTCGAACCTTCCGGGGCTGCGATCAGGCTTTGTCGCGGGCGGCGTGGAAAGCATCCGCCGCATCCGCCAGCTGCGCGCCTATGCCGGGGCGCCGCTGCCGCTGCCGCTGCAAGCCGTCGCCACCGCCGCCTGGAACGATGAGGCGCATGTGACCGTCAGCCGTGAGATGTACCGCGAGAAATACCGCATCGCCGATGCGGTCTTCGGCGGCATGCAGGGCTATGTCCCGCCGCAGGCCGGGTTTTTCCTGTGGCTGCCGGTGCCCGACGGCGAAGACGCCGCGCTGCGCCTGTGGCGCGAAACCGGCGTGCGGGTGCTGCCGGGTGCCTATCTCAGCCGCGACGTCGATGGCGTGAACCCCGGCAAATCCTACATCCGCGTGGCCATGGTGGCCGAGCGTGACGAAATGCAGACCGCGCTGATCCAGCTGCGTGACTGTCTCTATCCATAAAGGCGAGGGCGAAAGATGGCTTCCTACAACATCAGACAGCGTGACCCCCTGCTGGACAGCGGCCTTCAGGCAATTCTGAACAAGCGCGGCAAGGAAATGCTGGGCGTGGCGCTGCTGTGCATGGCAGGTGTCGTCGCGGTGATGCTGGGATCCTATTCGCCCCAAGATCCCAGCTGGATGGCCGCGACCGATGCGCCGGTGCATAATGCAATGGGCCGGATCGGCGCCGCTGTCGCCTCGCCGCTGATCATCATCAGCGGGTATGGGGCATGGGGGCTGGTGCTGGCGCTGGCCGGTTGGGGCGTGCGTTTCGTCATCCACCGGGGCGAAGAGCTGATCCTGAGCCGCGTTATCTTCGTGCCCATCGCCATCGCGCTGACCGCGGTCTGGGCCGCGAGCCTGGTGCCAAGCGAAAGCTGGGGCCAGAGCTTTGGGCTGGGGGGCCTTTTTGGCGATACCATTCTGGGCGCGGTTCTGACGGCATTGCCGATGAACGCGGCCTTCGGGGTCAAGCTGATGACCGTGGTGCTGACGCTGGGCACGCTGGCGATTTGGGCCTTCGTGCTGGGCTTCGTGCGCTATGAGCTGGCGCTGATCGGCCGGTTCTTGGTGCTGGGGCTGCTGCTGAGCTATGCTGGCCTGGTCGCTGTGCTGCGCCGGGGCGCAACGGGTGGCGCGCGCCTGAGCATGCGCGGGGCACAGGGGCTGGCGGTGCGGGCGCAGGACCACATTGCCCATCGCCGCGCACAGGCCGCTGTTGCCCCGGGCAACACCCCGCGGGGCCGGGCCGCGCCCGACATGCACCCCTATCCACAAAACCCCGCCTATGGCCGCGCCCCGCAACCCGAGCGTGCATATGGGCAAGAGCCGTTCGTGACCCGCCAGCCCACTGCCGCCACTGCCGCACCCGCCGCGCAGCGCCCTGCCCCGCCGGTCATCCGCGCGCAGCCCACAGGTCATGGTGCCGCACCGCAACCGCGGCCCGGCCCGCAAGGCCGCCATGCAGCGGGCTATGACGACACAGACGATGACGCGCCGCTGTTCGACGATCATGACGATTACGGTCGCCCCTTGCGCGGGGCTGCACAGCCGCAAGGCTGGACCCCACAGGTCTGGCCCGAGGCGCCTGACGCACCGCAATGGGGGCCTGATGGCTATCCCGCGCAGCGCCACGCCGCACCAGAACCCGCGCCGCAGCGGCAGGGCATCCTGTCAAAGCTGAACCTGCTGAGCCGTCGCCCGGCCGATGCACCCGAGGTAGACACCGCCCAAGCCCAGCCTGCCAACCCGGACCACTACGCCGCCCATACCGGCGACGATCGTATCAAAGCGCGGATCAGTGACGCGGTGCGCGCAAGGTCGCGCCACAAGCCGGTGTTCCGCATCTCGGATGACCGTGGTGCCGCCCCTGCGACCCCTGCGCCATCGGCAAACCCCGCCCTGCGGCCCGAACCACCCGTGACGGCAGCGACCGCTGCGGCGGGTGCATCCGCGCTGCACATGACCAGCATTCCGCCGGTCGGCTGGCACCTGCCCGCGCAGAACATCGCCGTATCGGGCGGACCGGTGTCACCCGTGTCAGCACCACCGACCCAAGCGTCGACCCGGGCCCCTGCGCCGTCCGTTTCCGCGCAGCCCTACCAGACCCATATGCAGCCCGAACCCGCCGCCTATGCCGACCCCTATGCCGAGCCCTACGCGGACCCCTACGGCGATGAGGGGGATGACATGGCCTATGACGCCGCGCCGCAGGCTTTCGCGCCCTCTGTCGCAGCCACACCGCTGGTGGCCGAGCCGCTGTTCGACCCCACCCCCCGGCCCGCCGGACATACGCTGCAACGCCGCGTGGTTCAGACCGGCCAGCGCCGTCCGCCCGCCCCGTCCCGGCAGGCAATGGCCGAGGCACAGCCGGCCCTGCAATTCAGCCAGCTTCCCGAACCCGAATATGAACTGCCGCCGCTGGGCCTGCTGGCCAGCCCCGACGATGTGCAGCGCTATTCGCTGTCCGATGACGCGCTGGAAGAAAACGCGCGGATGCTGGAAAACGTGCTGGATGATTACGGCGTGCGCGGTGAAATCGTCAGCGTGCGCCCCGGTCCCGTCGTCACGATGTACGAGCTGGAACCCGCACCGGGGCTGAAGGCCAGCCGCGTGATCGGGCTGGCTGATGACATCGCACGGTCGATGTCGGCGCTTTCGGCCCGTGTCTCGACCGTGCCGGGGCGCAGCGTGATCGGGATCGAACTGCCCAATGCCCACCGCGAAAAGGTGGTGCTGCGCGAAATCCTGGCCGCGCGCGACTTTGGCGATACCGGCATGAAGCTGCCGCTGGCGTTGGGCAAGGACATTGGCGGTGAACCGATCGTGGCCAACCTCGCCAAGATGCCCCACCTGCTGATCGCGGGTACCACCGGTTCGGGGAAATCGGTGGCGATCAACACGATGATCCTGTCGCTTCTGTATAAACTGACCCCGGCCGAGTGCCGCCTGATTATGATCGACCCGAAAATGCTGGAACTGTCCGTTTATGACGGCATCCCGCACCTGCTGTCCCCCGTGGTGACCGACCCCAAGAAGGCCGTCGTCGCCCTGAAATGGGTCGTGGGCGAGATGGAGGACCGCTATCGCAAGATGTCGAAAATGGGCGTGCGCAACATCGACGGCTTCAACGGCCGCGTGCGCGAGGCGCTGGACCGGGGCGAGATGTTCAAGCGCACCGTACAGACCGGGTTCGACGACGAAACCGGCGATCCGGTGTTCGAGACCGAGGAATTCGCGCCCGAAACCATTCCCTACATCGTCGTGATTGTCGATGAGATGGCCGACCTGATGATGGTCGCGGGCAAGGAGATCGAGGCCTGCATCCAGCGTCTCGCGCAGATGGCGCGCGCCTCGGGTATCCACCTGATCATGGCGACGCAGCGGCCCAGCGTCGATGTGATCACCGGCACGATCAAGGCAAACTTCCCGACGCGGATCTCGTTCCAGGTGACCTCGAAGATCGACAGCCGCACCATTCTGGGCGAACAGGGGGCAGAGCAGCTTCTGGGCATGGGCGACATGCTGTACATGGCGGGCGGCGCGAAGATCACCCGGATCCACGGCCCCTTCGTGTCGGATGAAGAGGTCGAGGAGATCGTGAACCACCTGAAATCCTTTGGCCCGCCATCCTATATGTCGGGCGTGGTCGAGGGACCGGATAACGACAAGGAAGCCGATATCGACGCCGTGCTGGGCCTTGGCGACAGCAGCGGCGAGGATGCGCTTTATGATCAGGCGGTGCAAGTCGTGATCAGGGACCGCAAATGCTCGACCAGCTATATCCAGCGCAAACTGGGCATCGGCTATAACAAGGCCGCCCGACTGGTCGAACAGATGGAAGATCAGGGCATCGTGACCACCGCCAACCATGTCGGCAAGCGCGAGATTCTGGTGCCCGAACAGGGCTGATCGCAGCACAGGTGCAATGGTCCCGATGCAAGCATCGGGGCAGGTTGCGGCCCGGGCCGACATCGCGGTCGCAACCCTTTGTTAACGAGCCTTTGCAAAACCTGGACGCTCCGACGCCCCGTAAAGGATTCCGAAAGATAATCACCCCAATCTGACCAAAGCGCCGAGTGGGTCGGCCGCTGAGGCAGGACGCCTTTTGCAAACCTGGTTTGCATGGGAATTTATCAGGGGTGATAAAATGTTCAGAAATACTGCGTGCAAAGCACGCATGCCGTCTTGGCATGCGTCGGATATGGTATTGTCGTTTGGCCGAGGGACGGCGCGGCGGGTGATGCGCAGGGCTGCGCTGACACTGGGGCTGGTCGGCGCCTTGGCCGCGCTGGGTGCCGCGCCCCGGGCGAACAACGCGGCCCAGGCGCAAACCGTGCAGGGCGCGATGTCGGTGCCAGGCGGGCAGACCCGTGTCGCACGGGATGGCACCATCATCGTGGAGCGTGACAATGGTGGCCTTCTTATAGACCGCATCCGCTACCTCGGCGCGCTACGGCAAAGCGGGCAGCGGGTCGAAATTCGCGGTCAATGCATCTCGGCTTGCACCCTGTATCTGGGGTTGCCGCAAACCTGTGTCAGCCCCGACACCATCATGGGGTTTCATGGTCCGCAGTCGCGGCTTTACGGTATCGCGCTGCCGCCTGCGGATTTTGAATACTGGTCACGCGTCATGGCCGATCACTATCCGCCCGCGCTGAAGCGCTGGTTTCTGGCCGAGGGTCGCAATGAAATCATGGGTGTGCGCCAGATCCGGGGCAGTGAACTGATCCGGCTGGGTGCGCGCGAATGTGCCTGAGGTTGGGTGCGAAGGAACGCGCGGGCTGGTCGCCGGAAGGGGCAGCCCGCGTGTGGCGGCGGGCGCGGCTGCATCCTTCGGCACAACCTGTGAGACTTTTTGCACAACCTTGACGTGCTCCAAGCAGTTGATACTGTCCCTTGTCGTGCAGAACCTGTTGCGCGGAAGCCACCGGACAGGCCAAGCTGCACAAAAGTTGATGAAATCTCGCGCGCTGTCGGGAAAACGACATATTGACTGCATACATGGCGTTATGCGGGGGGCATTGTCGGGGTCAGGTGCAAAACGACCATAAGGTCGGGCGCGCAGCCGGAGGACGTGAAACTTCGTGCGGCACGCATCCACAACAGGGTAGTCGATGAAACACTCCAACCTGTCCCTTGTTCTGACGGAATTTGTCGGGGCCTTCACGCGGCGACCCGCGTATTTGCAGGTGGCCGCGCTGTGCACACGCGGCGAGGGCAGCCAGTTGCAGGTGCTGATGATCCGCTCATTACAGACACAGCGCTGGATCATCCCGAAGGGTTGGCCGATGGAGGACCGCACGCTGGCAGGCGCTGCGCTTCAGGAAGCCTGGGAAGAAGCCGGGGTGCAAGGAACCGTATCCGAAGAAACCGTCGGCGCCTATACTTACCGGAAAATCCGCAAGAACGGGCTGCCGGTGCCCTGCCGCGCGCAGGTGTTTCATGTCCAAGTGACCGGGCTGGCAGATACCTTTCCCGAGGTAAAGAAACGTCGCCGCAAATGGATGCGCCCGCAAGAAGCCGCCACAGTCGTCGCCGAAGCTGATCTGGCCACGCTACTGCGAAGCCTTTGAACGCAACCTGCCGGGGCACAACCAGCGAAGAGCGGGCTATTGCATTGCATCTTGCTGCGTTATCGGCGCATTATCCGCCCTGATATGGATGCCTGGGGTGCAGCGGCGCTGTCCGCGTTTTTCGACAGATTGATACGCATCCAAGGCCGAACGCAGACATGATGAACCACGCAGGATTTTCTTGACCGACCCCCCCCCCGAGAACGAGTGGAAGACCCTCAACAAGGATCTGGAGCGGATTGCCGTTCTGGAACAGGCCAGCCTGCATGTCGCGCGTCCGCTGATCGGTCCGGGCGTGGCGCTGGCGTTCATGGTTATCGTGGGTTTGATCGCAGCGGTGTTGACCGGGCAACAACCGCACAGCCTGATCGTGGTCGCTGCAGCGATCATCGGGGCCTATATGGCGCTAAACATCGGCGCCAACGATGTTGCCAACAACATGGGGCCCGCCGTCGGGGCGCAGGCCCTGACGCTGGGCGGCGCGCTGGTGGTTGCCGCCGTCTTTGAAACCGCAGGGGCGTTGCTTGGCGGGGGCGATGTCATCGACACCGTGTCGCGCGGGATCGTCGCGCCAGAGGCAGTTGCCGAGCCTGCGGTTTTCATCTGGGCAATGATGTCAGCGCTGCTGGCCGGGGCATTATGGATCAATCTGGCGACTTGGCTGGGCGCCCCGGTCTCGACCACCCATTCGATCGTCGGCGGGGTCGTCGGTGCGGGTATCGCCGCTGCGGGCCTGATGTCAGTCAACTGGCCGACGATGGGTGCCATCGCTGCGAGTTGGGTAATCTCGCCCCTGATGGGCGGGGTATTGGCGGCGGCCATTCTGGCCTTCATCAAGACGAGCATCATATATACCCCGGATATCCTGTCGGCGGCACGGCGCTGGGTGCCGTTGCTGATCGGGGTAATGGGTGGGGCCTTCGCAATCTATCTGTCGATCAAGGGAGTGAACAAGGTACTGCACATCACCCCCACCACATCGGCGCTGATCGGGCTGGGCACCACGGTAGTGCTGACCCTTGCCATGCGCCCGGTCATCCGCCGCCAGTCGCGCGGGCTGGAAAACCGGAAAAAGTCGCTCAAGGTGCTGTTTTCGATCCCGCTGGTGTGTTCTGCGGCGCTGCTGTCGTTTGCGCATGGGGCGAATGATGTCGCCAATGCGGTCGGTCCGCTGGCCGCAATTGTCACGGCGGTGAACGAAGGACGCGGCGCGACCGAATCCGTGGCCATTCCTTTGTGGATCATGGCCATTGGCGCTGCCGGGCTGTCGCTGGGCCTGCTGATGTTCGGGCCACGGATGATCCGGATGGTGGGCAGCCAGATCACCCGGTTGAATGCGGTGCGTGCCTATTGCGTCGCGCTGTCGGCGGCGATTACCGTCATCATCGCCTCATGGTTGGGCCTGCCGGTAAGTTCGACGCATATCGCGATTGGCGGGATATTTGGCGTTGGATTTTTTCGCGAATGGTATCACGAACGGATATTGAAGAAGAACCGCGCCTATACTGGACTGCCCCCGGAGGAACGTGCCCGCCGCAAGCTGGTCCGGCGGTCGCATTTCCTGACGATTGTCGCAGCCTGGGTGGTAACGGTGCCGGCCACGGCCGGGCTGGCGGCACTGCTGTTCATGCTGCTGCACTTGATCCCGGTCTGACGGGCCTGATCCGGTCGGCAGGGACACAAGGTGCGCGTTTCGTAAGGCTGCGGTGCGCGGGATTGGGGAGTGGGCGAAATGGACGCTGTGAGGGTGCTGGTACTGGGGGCCAGTGGCAGGCTGGGCCGCATCATTGCCCGCGGCTGGCAGGGCAGCGCCATGGATGCCATATGGCAACTGCGCGCGCCGTCCGCGCAGACGCTGGCCGGGACACAGATGGTTTGGGACACCCTGGTCGGCCAAATGCCCGAGGTCGGAACGGTTGATGTCGTACTGGGGCTGGCAGGCGTCGTCCCGGGCGCCTATGCCAACCTGTCGCTGAATACCGACCTGGCGCTTGCCGCCCTGAATGCCGCTGCGACCACCGGGGCGAAGCATGTGTTTGTCACCTCCAGCGCCGCCATCTATGGGAGCAAGCCCGGCCGATATGCCGAGGCTGCAACCCCGCAGCCTGACACCCCCTATGGTCATGCAAAGCAGGCTATGGAGGCGGCGGTGGCCGGAGCACGCGCGGCGCTGCCCGCCGGGGTCACCTGCCTGCGGATCGGCAATGTCGCAGGCGCCGACGCGCTCTTGGGCACCTCGGCCCGCCGCTGGCGCCGTGAGAGGGGCGCCCCCATCGGACTGGATCGCTTTGCCGACGGGCAGGGGCCGCGGAGGTCGTATATAGGGCCCGGCGATCTTGCAGATATAATGGCACATTTGTGCGCGCTGGGTGCCAACGGCACGCCACTGCCCGCAGTGCTGAATGTTGCAGCCCCTGGGCAAGTGGCCATGAAAGATCTGGTGGCTGCCGCAGGGGTGGATTGGTCCTGGCGGCCTGCGCCGCGTGGCGCGGTGCCCGAACTGGTGCTGGATGTGGAGCAGCTGAGCCGACTCTACCGGTTCGCCCCCGATGCATCAGACGCCACCCGCATTGTGGCTCAATGGGATGCAATGTTGTAGACTCGCTGGACCTGTCCCTCGCCGGAATTGAGGTTTGCCTAAGGGGTTCTGGGCGCCCTAGTATAGTATCCTGCAGCGCACCGATCCTGCGCCGAAACATTAGAAATACGCGTGGTACCTGACCTTAATGACATGGAAGAAACGCATATTCGATCTGGCGTTCCTGCTGGCGATTTCCTGGATGGTGGTACCAGTTCTGCTTTATGCGCTGGTGCTGCTCAGGTGGCGTGATAGGTCGCCGCTGTTTTATGTGTCCGAGCGGATGCGCGCCCCGGGCCAGCCCTTCCTGTTCTGGAAGCTACGCACGATGCGCCCCGACCCAGGTGACAGCGGCGTATCGGGTGGGCACAAGACCGCGCGGCTGACACCAACCGGCCGGCTACTCCGGCGCACCCGCGGCGATGAACTGCCACAGGCCTGGAACATCATTCGTGGCGACCTGTCACTGGTCGGCCCGCGCGCCCCGCTCCGACTATATGTCGAGGCGTTTCCAGAACTATACGCACGCGTCCTGCGCGCAAGACCGGGGATCACGGGATTGGCCACGTTGGTATACAGCCAACACGAGCAGAAATTGCTGGCGCAATGCAGCACGCCCGCAGAAACCGACGCCACCTATCGTCGTCGCTGCATCCCCTACAAGGCGCGTCTGGACCTGCTTTATCAGCGGCACGCATCGGTACGGACCGACCTGTGGCTGATCGCGGTAACGGCGGGACGGGCGTTCGGGCTTCTGCCGAGGCACAGCCGCCGCCTACCCAGGCGCCGCCGCAAGATCCCGATGGGGGGTGACCTGCGGCGGCGAGACGGTACTCACGCTTCGCGGTTATACGCGCTCGCATAGTAGCGGTTGCTGTAGTAATTGCTTTTCTTGTGCGACCGCACCTCATGGCTCAGCAAACCAATCATGCTGGCGCCCGGGCGCATCATTTCCTGGACCTGCGACGAGGCTTCGCGCACCTCGCCCTGGGTGGTGGTCGCGTAGCGGACAACCATCACGACAGCATCGGCATGCTGCGCCAGGTAACGCGCATCGACAACGGGCAGCAAAGGCGGCGAGTCGAAAATGATGACACCGAATTCCCGCTTCGCGGCCTTGATCAGGTAGTTGAACGAATTCCCGCCCAACAACTGGTCAGTCGGCTCATTGCTGCGCGGACCCGCCGTGATGACCGTCAGCGCGCTCAGGGGATCGCGGATCGGGTGCAGCATGGTTTCTGGGTCGTTGCCGGTGTCGCGCAGGAACGACAAGAGCCCAGTTTCGCTTTCCACACCAAGATATTTGTGCAGCGACGGTTTGCGCATGTCGCCGTCGATCAACAGCGTGTCGATCCCAGATGCCGCATAGGTCCGTGCCAACGACAGGGCGCTGGTGGTCTTGCCCTCGGCGGGCAGCGCTGAACAGACCAATATGACCTTGGAACGTGCCGAAGCCGTCGTCGTCTCATCATTGTCAAGCCGGGCGTTCTGGTCACGGAAGGAAATGTCGATCGTAGACCGCAGCTTGCGGAAGCTCTCGGAATAAACCGAAAGGGGTGCCGTTACGATCTGGTCAGAGAACACCTTGGATTCTTTTGACGGCGTCTGGTTCGAGATCGTCACCGGGACATTGGCTTGCAAGATGTTGCGCAACTGACTGGATGACGTGACACCACCGATGTAATACTCGTTCAGGAAGGCAAGCCCGACCCCCAGTCCGATGGCGCCGACCAGCGCCGTCGCCAGAACCAGTTTCATGTTGGGCGATGCCGGGCTGTTGGGCGCCAGCGCCTCGGACACGATACGGGCGTCGGCGATCTGAAGATTGGCCAGCGTGCCAACATCCTGCACCCTTGTCAGAAGCTGCTGGTACTGATTGCGGGCAACGTTTGCACTTTGTTGCAGGCTGAACAGGTCTCCCAGGAGGTCTGATGACAAATCGCTTTGCAACAGCACTTCACGCAACGAATCCCGCGCGGTCTCTTGCCGGTCTTGAAGCGTGTTGATCTCGACCTGAAGTGACCCGACAAGGGCATTTGCCTGCTCGGCCAGGCTTTGCTCGATGGAGGCAACAGCATCGCGCAGATTGACCTCCTGAGCCGAGCCGGGCGTGGCCCCCGCGAGTTGCTGGGCCAGATCGGCGCGCTGTTGCTCCAGCGAGGCCAAGGCTTGGTTTTCCAGGTTTTCGGCAAGGCTGGCCCAATCACCACGCGCGGCGGCGGTCTCGATGGCCTCCACAGCGGCGACGCTGCTCAAACTTTCGGACTGTGCCTCTTCCAGCTGGCGGCGCAGGGCAGCGACCGAAGCGCTGCCGCTTTCGGCTTCCAGCCGTGCAAGGTTATCTTCGATGAAGTTGTTCAGCGTGTCTTCAGCGCGGGCAAGGTCGCTGCGCGCAGTGTCAAGCTGCCGTTGCAGAACATCGCGCGCCGCGATCGTTGCATCGGTCTTGGCCTCTACCTGCCGCTCGATATAGGTGGTCGCAGTCAGGTTGGCCAAACGCGCTGCACTGGCCGGATCTTCGGAAGAAACCGACACCGAAATCAGGTACGTAAGCCCCCGCCGACGGATTTCCGTGGCGTTTTGGAGGCGATTCAGCGTGGAATTGACCAGCTGCGCGCCATCCGGGGCGCTCACGTTGAGCCCCAGCGCCCGACGAATGCCGGCGCCGGTCAAGTTAAGGCCCAGCATCTGCCCTACCTTTTCGGTCAGGCCAATCTGCGGGCCGAACCGGGGGTCTGACAACAGATCGCCCTGCTCGATCACGGCAAGCGAGGTTGCCGCCGACCGCAAGATCTCCACTTCGCTGTCAACCTTGGAGTTCAGGATCTGGCTTTGCTGATTGTTGCCCGCATTAGGGTCCAGCAGGTTGGAGCCGCCGACATCAATCTGCACCAGCGCTGTGGCACGGTAGATTGGCGTCGCGGAAAGCAGGTATGCAAGCGCCGCACCGACGATGATTGCCATTGTAAGTAAGATCAAGCGCCTTTGCCGACGCAAAATCGATATGATGTCTTTCAGGTCGATTTCAGCTTGTTGCAAACCTTGATTCTCCGCTTGCCCGACAGGTCCGGGGCCTTATGTGACGCCGATGCCTTATCATTTGATTTCAAATTAGAACAACCCTAAATGGGTCAGAATACCGGACTCAACCCTAACGTGCGTCGCAGATTGTTATGGCTTAGGCATGACATTGCAAAATTTTCGGCGGCATATCCGGGTGCAGCCGTACTGCGGTAAGAACACCCGTGTCATATGCCCCGGTATCCAGCGCGATGCGCCCCTCCTCGATAATTGGCTGTGGAACAATGGTATGACCGTGAATAACGGTGACATCGTGCGGCCCCGCATCCACCGGATCGCCCCACAGGACAGTTTGGCGCGGCTGTCGATCAAGTGGTGCAGCCACGTCAATTGCTGCATGAACCAACGCATAGGGGCCAACCTGCATGCCATATGGCAAATGCTCAAGAAAGTCGCGATGTGCCTGCGGAATATGCGCCTGAAGCATCTGCTGCAAGCGCCGCGGCGAAGGTGCCGTCTCCATATCGAGCGCTAGGCCGTAGGACATAAGCGTTTCGAACCCGCCAAAATCCAACCAGGAACTGGTCATGGTCGGATTATTGAGAAAATTCAGCATCATGTCTTCGTGGTTGCCGCGCAGGCAAAGCCGGGTGGCCCCGGTTGGGGGCCTGTCGGTCAGAAGGTCCAGCATATCGGCCGTTTCCGGACCGCGGTCCACCACATCGCCCAATAGAACGATGCCGGGACTGCCGGTCAATGTGTTCGCATCGCGCAGGATCTGCGCTTCCAGCCGACGATAGAGGGCATGGCACCCGTGAACGTCGCCGACCACATAGACTGGCCCGGTCAGCGGGCCGTGTTCCAGAAAACTGACCGTCTGCCCGTCGGGTTTCGGTGTCGCCGCTCCGCCCAGTGCCTTGCTTAGCCATCGCAGCATCGCGCCACCCTACTCCAGTTTATTGCGACACAGTAAAGCAAACTCACCCGACGATTACAGGCCCTTTGGATCTGATTTATGACAAATTACGCGCCACTGCGGCCGGAAAGCTGCGCATCGCAGCGACAGCTACCGCCCAATGGGTCGATGCGCCGCCCCAATGGCGATCACGGCCAGAAAAACGAGCACATTTGCCGGAATCTCCAGGCTGAAATCGACCAGCGAATGCAGCCCCCCCAAGCATATGATGCCCAGCGCGGCCACCGGCATGGCCAGGTCAGTCGTGCGCCGCGCAATCCGGCGCAAGATGATCACCGCAGCACCAATCAACGCCAGGATCGGAAGGCTGCCAAACAGCAGCCCCATCTCGGCCCACAGAGTCAGGTAAGAGTTATGGGCCATGTCCAGATACAGAGGTGCCGTAATGGGCGGGGCGCGGTGCAGCTCAAACGCTGGGGCAAAAGCGTCCAACCCGTAACCGGTAAACGGACGGTTGCCGATCATCCCCAGAATCTGGCTGTAGAAGTCTGCCCGGGTTTCCGACGCGCCTTCGACGAAGATGAACCGCTCCAGCACCCCTTGCCCTCCGCGCAAAAGGGCAATGGCCGCGAAGATCACAAACCCAATTCCCCCGGTCAGCAGGGTTGCGGCGGTGCTGTGTCCCTGCTTGATCCGCATGACGACAAAGGTCAACAGCCCCGCAACCGCCGTTGCACCGACCCCCATTCGCGATTGGGTCGCCAGCAGCGCAAGAGTGATCATCGCGATCATCGCCCAGATGCCCAGCATCTCGATCCGCTCGGGGCTGAGCCAGCCAGGATCGCGTGAGGCCCGGATGCGCGGCGCGATCCGCCGATCCAGCGACAGGGCAATCCCCAGGACGATGCCAAACCCCAGAAATGTCGCGTAAGAATTGCGGTTCACAAACGTTCCGGTCGCCATCCCTTGATACGCGGTCTTTTCGCCAAACAGCAGCGTGTCACCCAGAAAATTGAGCGATACTAGGCCCCAGACCGCGTGGGCCGTGATGCCAAAGAACAACAACCACCCCATTCGTTCGCCACGGTTGGGTTGCGCGGCAGCCTCCAGCACCAAGGCCACAAAGCAAAGGTATATGGTGATCCGCAGCGCGCCTAGGATGCTCGCATCCGGCACAATGCTGATCGTGTGCAGGACCGGGCCGGGCACCATGGTTTCGGGAAGCCGCAACAACGCGTCAGGGATGATCGCCGCGATAGGCAACCCTTGCAGTACCGCGAAGACCACGACAGCCAGCCCCATCAGGAAAAGCGGGGCGTGCTTGAACATCTGCAAGGTGCGGTCGGGCGCGATGCGGCTGCCCCGGACAAGATGCCACACGGCAATACCGCTGATCACGATTCCCAATAGAAGCCACCAGACCGGGCGGTGGCTGGCCAGCGGGATCGGGGCCAGGACCATGATTGCGACCAACAAAAGCGCAAGCCGATTGTTCAGCTTGGTATGTTCGGGCGATATAACGAAGTTGTCTTTCAAATTTGGCTTTCCGCTGCGCCCGGCTGACGGTTTCTTGATCGATACCCACCCCGCTGTTTCCGACGTTGCCGCCGGCGTATCCAGCCAGTCTGCCATTCTAAGAACCCTTCTTCTTCTTCAATCTGATTACCGGCGATTCGGGTCAGAAAAGCTAACCCTGCGCATATCGGCGCAAAGCGCTGATGAGCTGCCGCTGGCTTTGCGGCTTTGCCTGCTGCGCCACAGATTCAATGAACTCCCGCGCGTCGGGCAGAGAAATGAACAGGGGCGCGATCTGCTCAATGCCCCATCGTTCAATCATCAGAAACGCGATGTCCGCTGACAATGCAGCCCTTGCGTCGGTGCTGAGCGTGTCCAGCGCGGGCAGGCCGACACGTATCCGGCGGATGGCTTGCCAGCCTTCAAACGAGGCATGCGCCTGGGACACAGCCAAGGCGCGGTCGCGTTCCTGTGCCCGGCCAAGTCCATCAAATGCGACCGCCTGAACCAGATGGGCCAGACCAACTGTCGGCGCACGATCCAGCACCTGTTGCGCGACATCGAGGCAGTTCTGATGCGTACTGGCCCGGGTGTCGGCGGGCATGAATTGGAATGTCGTGTCGGATTGCACGTCGCTGCACCCCCGGAGCAGATCGCGCTGCCCCCGCCATGACATTGGTACGTCAGGAATACCCGGCAATCCAACCTGCGCGGACTGCAGAGTGTCAGACTGTGACAGGATGTTGAGCTTCAGAAAGGAGTCATCACGTGCAAAAACCGCAGCCGGATATTCCCGCATCAGGCTGATGACCGACGCCAAACAGGCGACTGCTGAAACTGCAAGCATAATACGACGCCCAGCCATCATGCACTCCCCGGATAA
Organism: Roseicitreum antarcticum; assembly: GCF_014681765.1. GTDB lineage: Bacteria > Pseudomonadota > Alphaproteobacteria > Rhodobacterales > Rhodobacteraceae > Roseicitreum > Roseicitreum antarcticum. The sequence continues at coordinate 2,472,344 of NZ_CP061498.1, read as the reverse complement.
TCAACATCTTCATCAAAACTAGCTATACGTGCTATACAAAATTGCTAATGAAGGAAAGCTGACACACAGGCGGCTAACGAAAAAGTGTCTGTTGCCCTGCTTCCGCGCCTTAACGGCCACAGGTCGCGGCACATTGTCTTTCGCGGAGCCGCCCAGTGGTTCGCGCCATGGGCACCCTAAAGGTGGGTGCAGCATCCGGATGGTCAGAGGTTTTCTGCCAGTAGAATCTCGATGCGGATCTTTTCCTGCGAGGCCACAATCACCCGGTTTTCGCACTCCGCGCGCAAGATCCGCACCGCGCTGCGCACCAGATGCCCGGGGTCTTGAGTCACAACCGCATCAAGCGTGCGCTGACGCAACGCAGCGACCGTGGCGGGGGTCCGTTCATGTGCGATCGCAATCAGGTTTGCGCTTTGGGGAAAGCGGCGCATCGCCTCGACCGGGACACGGGCTTCAGACCCCATGATATACAATCCGACAAGGTCGTGCTGCGTCTCGAAGGTCTTGGTAATGATGCGGTGCGTTCGGTCGGGGTCGGTGTGTGTTTCGAGCGAAGGCAGAACGTTCAGGCGGGGAAACATCTGGTTGATGACATTGTCGAAGCCCAGTCGCCGTTCCAGACTGTCGCGCGCCTGAATGGTGTCGGTCATCACGGCAACCGCGCCAGCCCGCCCACCCGCGAACCGGCCCATCAGTTGGCCCGCAGTGGCGCCGGCGGCAATATTGTCGATGCCCACGAAACTGGTCGCGCCGCCGTCCTGCTGATTGGCAATGAAGGGGACGACACGGATGCCACGTTCGCGCATCCGGCGGATGGCATCGCGGATCGGCGGGGTCTGGGGCGCCATGATTGCAACGCCATCGACCTCTTGCAGTGTCAGACGGTTCAGCGCCTCGGCGGTCTTGTGAGGGTCCTGTTCGTCCAACCGCAGTGCCTTGATCTCGGCCATCTCCGCCCGGCCCGCTTTGTGGCTTTCGCGGATATGGTGCAGGATCTCGGCCATGAATTCATCCCCCTTGCGGGGTAGGACAAATCCGAAGGTATAGCCCTTCTTGCGCGCAAGTGTGGCGGCGACCAGGTTGCGTTCAAATCCGATCCGCTGAATCGCCTCGTTCACCGCATCGACGGTTTTCTGGCGCACGCCCGGTCGCGCGTTCAGCACACGGTCCACGGTGGCAAGGCTGACACCTGCCGCCTGTGCGAGGTCTTTTGTAGTTGGCCGCATCGCGCAACGTTTTCCCTGAATATCGCCTGTCCGACGATTACTGCGACGGATTCCTAGGCAACGCAAGGTTTTTGAGGTGCGTACCTCAGAAAGTTCTTGATCTGAGGTGCGCACCTCATCTACCACTGAAGCTGTTCACGATTCCTGGCGGGGGGCCGGGGAGAACATAGGGAGGAGTTTTCGAATGAAGACGAAACTGACACTTGCAGTTGCCGCAGCAGCACTGGCAACGGGCGCAGGATCGGCGCAGGCAGAGAACCTGACATTATGCTGGGCGGCATGGGACCCGGCCAACGCGCTGGTCGAACTGAGCAAGGACTTCGAGGCGCAATCGGGCCACACCATGAGCTTCGAATTCGTGCCATGGACCAGCTTTGCCGACCGCATGCTGAACGAACTGAACTCTGGCGGGCGGCTGTGCGACCTGATGATCGGCGACAGTCAGTGGATCGGCGGCGGTGCCGAGAACGGCCATTACGTCAAGCTGAACGACTTTTTCGACGCCAACAATATTTCCATGGATGACTTCATTCCGGCGACCGTGACGGGCTACGCTGAATGGCCGAAGAATACGCCGAATTACTGGGCCCTGCCCGCCTTTGGCGATGTTGTGGGCTGGACCTACCGCCGCGACTGGTTTGAGCGTCCCGCGCTTCAGGCCGAGTTTCAGGAAACCTATGGCCGCCCGCTGGACGTTCCCGCCACGCTGGAAGAACTGAAAGACATCGCACAGTTCTTTCAGGGCCGCGATATCGACGGAACCACGGTCTATGGCGCAGCGATCTACACCGAGCGTGGGTCCGAAGGCATCACAATGGGCGTGACGAACGCCCTTTACAACTATGGCTTCCAGTATGGCAGCCCGGAGAACCCATACGAATTGGACGGCTATGTAAATTCGCCGGGCGCGGTAGCGGGGCTGGAATACTACAAGGAGCTTTACGACACCGCGACCCCGCCGGGTTCGTCGAACTGGTACATGGGCGAGAATATCGACGCCTATCGTTCAGGACAGGTGGCGATGCAGATGAACTTTGCCTTCATCTGGCCCGGGGTCCATGCCGACCCGAATGTGGGCGGTGAGCGGTCGGGCTATTTCCCCAACCCTGCTGGGCCTGAGGGACAATTTGCCCAGCTTGGTGGTCAGGGCATTTCGGTTGTGGCCTATTCCGAGAAACAGGACGCGGCGCTGGAATACATCCAATGGTTCGCGCAACCCGAGGTGCAGGCAAAGTGGTGGGAGCTTGGCGGCTATTCCGCGTTGCGGTCGGTTTTGGAAGACCCGGGCTTTGCTGACAGCCAGCCCTACGCGCAGACCTTCCTGGATTCCATGGCCATCGTCAAAGACTTCTGGGCCGAGCCTTCCTACGCCGAACTGCTGCTGGCGATGCAGGCAAGGGTGCATGACTATGTGATCGCCGGAAACGGCACGGCGCAAGAAGCGCTGGACGGGCTGACCGAAGACTGGACCGAGATCTTCGAGTATGAGGGGAAGCTGTAACGCCGCCGCCCTGACCGGTCCTTCCCCGACGCAACGCGCCCCCTCCGTCCGGGGTGCGTCGGGGAAGGAAATCTGCCCGCCCGTTCAAGGCACGCAGCCTGCTGCGATGAAGGACACCCCATGACCGATACCCCCATCACCCGCGTCGCCAAGGCCACGCCGGAACCCGTTGCGCGCCGTATCCGCGGCCTTTCGGACCGCGCCATCGCCTGGATTTTCGTGGCGCCCACGCTGTTTTTACTGCTGGCGGTCAATATTTTTCCACTGATCTGGACCATCCGCCTCAGCTTTACCGATTTCAGGGTCAACCGACCCAACCGTGATGCCGAATGGGTGGGGTTGGAGAATTATCAGCGCATCCTGTCCGACAGCGACATCTGGAACACGATGCAGGCCACCGCGCATTTTCTGGTCTGGACCATCGTGTTGCAGGTGCTGATCGGCTTCACGCTAGCCTACCTGATCAACAAGAAGTTCAAGGGGAACGACCTTTGGACCACGATCATCGTGCTGCCAATGATGCTGAGCCCGGCGGTCGTGGGCAATTTCTGGACCTTCCTCTACCAGCCGCAGATCGGGCTGTTCAACTATGCCGTAGGCTTCCTGACCGGTGTTGACCCCGCCAGCTTCTCGATGATCGGGGATGTGCATCTGGCGCCATGGTCGATCGTCATTGCCGATACATGGATGTGGACGCCCTTTGTCATGCTGATCTGTCTGGCCGGGCTGCGGTCAATTCCTGACAGCATCTATGAAGCCGCCGAATGCGACCGCGCCAGCAAATGGCGGCAGTTCTGGACCATCACCGTTCCCATGGTGCTACCGTTCCTGATGCTGGCGGTACTCTTCCGCGGGATCGAGAATTTCAAGATGTTCGACCTGGTTGTGCAACTGACCGGCGGCGGGCCGGGATCGGTGACCGAGGTGACCTCGATCAACCTCAAGCGCGAGGCGTTCGAGAAATGGCGCACCGGCTATTCCTCTGCCTATGCCGTGATCTTGTTCGTGACCGTGTTCGGGCTGGCCTCGATCTATGTCAAAGCCCTCAACAAGGTGAAGCAGAGATGAGCTTTTCAGTCACAGCGCCGTCCAGCCGCACCAAATGGTTCGCAGGCATTCTGGTGGTAGGCTATGCCATCATCACCATCCTGCCGCTGCTATGGATCATTGCCACTGGGTTCAAATCCCCTTCGGACGCTATCGCCTATCCGCCGAAGATCGTGTTCGAGCCGACGCTGGAAGGCTATGTCAACCTGTTCACCACGCGCAGCCGCGCCACCGAGGAAACGCTGGAGGCGATGGGGCCACCAACCACCTGGTACGACCGCATCGTGCGCGATCAGAACATGATCATCTCGGGTCCCTCACGGTATGGCGAGCGCTTCGTGAATTCCGTCATCATCGGGTTCGGGTCGACGTTCCTTTGCATGATCCTGGGCACGGCAGCGGCCTACGCATTCTCACGCTTCAAGGTACCACTGAAGGATGATCTGCTGTTCTTCATACTCTCGACCCGGATGATGCCCCCTATCGCAGTAGCCATACCGATCTTTCTGATGTTCCGTAATCTGGGGCTGAACGACACACATCTTGGCATGATCTTGCTATATACGGCGGTCAACCTGTCGCTGTCGGTCTGGCTGCTGAAAGGCTTCATCGACGAGATTCCGGTGGAATATGAAGAGGCCGCGCTGATCGACGGCTACACGCGGTTTCAGGCGTTCTACAAGGTGGTGCTGCCACAAGCGGCGACCGGCATTGCCTCGACGGCGATCTTCTGCCTGATCTTTGCTTGGAACGAATACGCATTTGCCGTGCTGTTAACCTCAGGCAATGCGCAGACCGCGCCGCCGTTCATCCCCACGATCATCGGCGTCAGCGGCAAGGATTGGCCCGCCGTCGCCGCCGGGGCCACGATCTTTCTGGTGCCTGTCATGGTCTTTACCATCCTTCTGCGCAAACATCTGCTGCGCGGCATAACCTTCGGAGCGGTGCGCAAATGAGCGGGTTTTTCAAAGGTCTGATCGGGCTGCGTCGGGGTCCATGGGAAATGCTGGCCTCGGCGCTGATCGCGGTGGGTGTGGTCATGCTGATGCAACCCTTCGTGCTGACGCTATTCACCTGGTCCTTCACCGTCACACTGACCGGCACGGTGATGTTCATCATCGTCAGCCATTTTCGGGAATGAGGCATGGCACAGATACGAATTGAAAACGTGCGCAAGGAATTCGGGGCCTTCACCGCCGTGCAATCCTCCAGCTTCACGATCGAGGATGGCGAGTTCTTCATGCTGCTGGGGCCATCGGGCTGCGGCAAGACCACAACCCTGCGGATGATGGCGGGGCTGGAACTGCCCACCTCGGGCGAGATCTACATTGATGGCGAAGAAGTCGGGCAGAAACCCGCCAGCCAGCGCGACATCGCCTTCGTGTTTCAGATGTTCGCGCTCTACCCGCATATGAATGTGCGCAGGAATATCAGCTATCCGCTGATTTCCCAAGGTATGCCCCGCGCCGAGGTCAGGCGGCGCGTGCAGGAAATCGCGCGCATTCTGGGCATCGAGGATATTCTGGACCGCCCCGTTGGCGGCCTGTCGGGCGGCGACCGGCAGCGCGTCGCGCTCGGCCGTGCCATTGTGCGCGAGCCTAAGGCCTTCTTCATGGATGAGCCGCTGGGCGCGCTGGATGCCGAGTTTCGCGAACATATGTCGGCCGAACTGCGCGCCCTGCATGACCGGATCGGGGCGACGACTGTCTATGTCACCCATGACCAGTTGGAAGCCATGCAGATGGGTGACAAGATCGTGGTAATGAACCACGGCGTGGTGGAACAGTTCGGCGTCCCGCAGGACATCTATGACTGGCCCGCAACGAAATTCGTGGCGCAGTTCATCGGCTCGCCTTGCATGAACTTCCTCGATTTTCAGGGCGCAGTCGCGCCCGGGCAAGGCAGCGTGGCGCTGTCGGGCACCGATTGCGCCATGCCCTTCCTGCGCGAAGGGTCACGCGGGGATCTGACCTTTGGCGTTCGGCCTGAACATATCACGCTGGACGACAGCGCCCCCTACAAGGGCCGGGTGGCTGCCACCGAATACCTGGGCACCACGCAGATCGTCAGTTTCGACACACCCAACGGGCCGGTCAAGGCACGCGTGGCCAGTCACATGCCGGTGCGCACCGGCCAGACGATCGGCCTGCGCTTTGACCCGCGCACGGTAACGGTTTTTGACGCGAACAGCGGGCGCGCGCTGCTGTCGGAAGCAAATGAGGGGGTGCTGAACCATGGCTGAGGTTGCATTGCGCGGTGTGTCCAAATCCTTCGGTGGCGATGTCGCGCTGGACGATGTGACAATGACCATTCCCGACGGATCTTTCGTGGTACTGCTGGGCCCCACCGGCGCAGGCAAGACGACGACGCTGCGCATGGTATCGGGCCTGGATGTGCCCGACCGTGGCCAGATCAGCATCGGCGGGCGCGATATGGCCGGGCTGACGCCTGCCCAGCGAGATGTGGCGATGGTGTTTCAACAATACTCGCTCTATCCGCATCTGACGGTCAGGCAGAACCTGGAGTTTCCGCTGAAATCCCCCATCCTGCGCACGCCAAGGGACGAGATTGACCGCAAGGTCGGCGCGGTCGCCGAGATGCTGCAGATCTCGCACAAGCTGAGCAACAAGGCGACGGAACTGTCGGGCGGCGAGATGCAGCGCGTGTCCATCGGGCGGGCGCTGGTGCGCAACCCGGCGCTTTACCTGATGGATGAACCGCTGAGTTCACTGGACGCCAAGCTACGGTCAGACCTGCGGATCGAGCTGAAGAACATTCAGGCCAATTCCGGCGCAACACTCCTGTATGTCACCCATGACCAGATCGAAGCGATGACCATGGCGACCCATGTCGGTGTCCTTGACCAAGGCAGGCTGGTGCAGTTCGGCACGCCACGGGCGATATATGAGGATCCTGTCAGCATCTATGCCGCCAGCCGGTTGGGCCAACCCCGCATCAATATCCTGCCCGCTGACCTGTTTCCGGGCGCTCCTGCGCGCGCGCGCAATATTGGCCTGCGGCCCGAACATATCCTGCAAGGCGCGGGGCAGGAAAGCCAGGTGCAGCGGGTGGAACGGCTGGGCGACCAGACGCGGCTGCATCTGTCGCTCAAAGGCCATGACTTGATCACCGTCACTGATGCGCATACCCCGCTGACGCCCGGGGCGCTGGTGAAGATCCAGCCGCAGAACCCGTTCTATTTCGACGCCACCGGCGCCCGCATCGCGTAAAGGAAAAGCAAAATGGCACAGTTCATCAATAAGAAAGAAAATACGGTAACGGATGCGCTGGACGGGCTGATCCGTGCATCGGGGGGCGGGCTGGCACGGCTGGACGGCTATCCGCATATCCGCGTCGTGATCCGCAACGACTGGGATAAATCCAAGGTCGCGCTGGTATCAGGCGGCGGGTCGGGGCATGAGCCTGCGCATGCCGGCTTCGTCGGGCAGGGCATGCTGACGGCGGCGGTCTGCGGCGATGTCTTCGCCTCACCTTCCGTCGACGCTGTGCTCGCGGGTATTCTGGCAGTGAGCGGCCCGGCGGGCTGTCTTCTGATCGTCAAGAACTACACCGGCGACCGGCTGAACTTTGGGCTGGCCGCCGAACGGGCGCGGGCGTTTGGGCTGAAGGTCCGCATGGTCATCGTGGATGACGACATCGCCCTGCCCGACCTGCCGCAACCGCGTGGGGTGGCAGGCACCTTGTTCGTCCACAAGATCGCCGGCGCCGTGGCCGAGGCGGGCGCCACGCTGGAGGCTGTCACCGAAGCGGCCGAACGCGTGATCGCGGGGACCCGGACGCTGGGCATGTCGCTCGACACCTGCACCGTGCCCGGATCGCCGAAGGAGGTGCGCATCGCACCCGGCAAGGCGGAACTGGGCCTCGGCATCCATGGTGAGGCCGGGGTGGAGCAGATTGATTTCACCGATGCCCGCCACGCCATCGCCGCCGTGGTGGAAAAGCTGGCACCCGGCATGGCCGAAACGCCGCACGTCGTCATGCTCAACAATCTGGGTGGCACGACGGTGCTGGAAATGTCGATCCTGACCAACGAACTGCTGGCCTCGGCCATCGCTCCAAAACTGTCGCTGATCGTTGGCCCGGCGGCGATGATGACATCGCTGGACATGCAGGGCTTCTCGGTGTCGGTCTATCCTGCCACGCCCGATGATGTCGCGCATCTGACGGCCCCCTGCGCGCCGCATTCATGGCCCGGGTGCAAAACCGTGACACCCGTGACGGTAAATGAACTGCCTGACGGCCTGACGCCCATCCGGCCTGTACCATCGCAGCACAGGGCGACGGAGATCTTCCTGACGCGCTGCTGCCAGATCCTGATGGAAGCGGAGGATGATCTGAACGCGCTGGACGCGAAATCAGGCGATGGTGATACTGGATCTACGCTGGCAGGCGCGGCGCGGGCGCTGATCGCCGCGATGGACCGGCTGCCGCTGGCCGATCATACGCAGCTTTACCGCGCGATAGGGCAGGAACTGAGCCAGACCATGGGTGGATCATCCGGCGTGTTGCTTGCGATCTTCTTCACCGCTGCGGGCGACGCCGCATCCACCGGCCTGCCAATGGTTGCCGCGCTGAAGGAAGGGCTGGCCCGGATGCAGCATATCGGCGGCGCAGAGCCCGGTGACCGTACCATGGTAGACGCCTTGAAACCGGCGTTGGACGCGCTGGAGGGCGGCATGGCACCGGCAGCAGCGGCCGCGCGGAAGGGCGCCGACCACACGGCTACCATCGTAAAGGCCAAGGCCGGACGCGCGTCCTACATCAGCGCAGGACAGTTGCGCGGCCATATCGACCCCGGTGCAGAGGCGGTTGCGCGATTGTTTGAGCAGTTGGAGGCAAGCGCGTAGACGGTCCAACACGGCTTCACCCCGCGCCCTGCTGCCCGCTGGACAGGCAGGCCGCGTGGCAGGTGGGTGCCAGACACGGGGGGGGCAGCGGTGAAACACGTGTCGCAAGCGGGTGTCTTACGGCGCGGCCCTTGCTCAGCCGTCCATTTTCAGCGCGTTGATGAAGGCCTGCTGCGGGATCTCTACCTTGCCGAACTGGCGCATCTTCTTCTTGCCCGCTTTTTGCTTGTCCAGAAGCTTGCGCTTCCGGGTGGCGTCGCCGCCATAGCATTTCGCGGTCACGTCCTTGCGCAGCGCCGACAGGGTTTCGCGCGCGATCACCTTGCCCCCGATGGCAGCCTGAATCGGGATCTTGAACATGTGCCGCGGGATGAGTTCTTTCAGCTTTTCGCACATGGACCGGCCCCGCATATCAGCGCGGTCACGATGCACCATCATCGACAGCGCATCGACGGGTTCATCGTTTACCAGGACCTGCATCTTGACCAGATTATCCTCACGGTAGCCCGTGATTTCATAATCGAAGGACGCATAGCCCTTGGTGACCGATTTCAGCCTGTCATAGAAATCGAACACCACCTCATTGAGCGGCAGGTCATAGACCACCATGGCGCGGCTGCCCGCATAGGTCAGCTCCTGCTGAATGCCGCGCCGGTCCTGACACAGCTTCAGTACATCGCCCAGAAACTCATCCGGCACCAGGATCGTAGCCTTGATGCGGGGTTCTTCCACATGGGCCACATAGGTGATGTCGGGCATGTCGGCGGGATTGTGCAGTTCTTGGACGGTGCCGTCCTTCATGTGGATACGATAGACTACACTGGGCGCGGTAGTAATCAGGTCGATGTCATACTCTCGCTCGATCCGGTCGCGGATCACTTCCAGATGGAGCAAGCCCAGAAAGCCGCAGCGGAAGCCGAAGCCCAGCGCTGCCGAGCTTTCCATCTCATAGCTGAAAGACGCATCGTTCAGCGCCAGCTTCTCGATCGCTTCGCGCATGGGTTCAAATTCGGCGCTGTCCACCGGGAACAGGCCGCAAAACACCACCGGGATCGACGGTTTGAACCCCGGCAGCGCCTTGGCGCAGGGCTTCTTGTCGTGGGTAATGGTGTCGCCCACACGGGTGTCGCGCACCTGCTTGATGGAGCCTGTGAAAATCCCGATCTCGCCCGGGCCCAGTTCGGCGATGTCGACCATCTGCGGCTTCAGGACCGACAGCTTGTCGATGCCGTACTTTGCCCCGGTCTGCATCATGCGGATGTTGTCGCCCTTGCGGATCACGCCGTCCATGACGCGGATCAGCACGACAACACCCAAGTACGGGTCATACCAACTGTCCACCAGCATCGCCTTCAACGGCGCGTCGCGATCACCCTTTGGCGCAGGCAGACGGTGCACAATCGCTTCCAACACTTCAGGAATACCAAGGCCGGATTTGGCCGATATATAGATCGCGCCTGAGGCGTCGATGCCGATCACATCCTCGATCTGTTCTTTCACCCGCTCCGGTTCGGCGGCGGGCAGGTCGATCTTGTTCAGCACCGGAATGATCTCGTGGTCGGCCTCGATGGCGGTGTAGACATTGGCCAGCGTCTGCGCCTCGACGCCCTGCGAAGCATCGACGACCAGAAGCGAGCCTTCGACCGCCCGCATCGACCGCGACACTTCATAGGCGAAATCAACATGGCCGGGGGTGTCGATCAGGTTCAGCACATAGGCCTCACCGTTGTTCGCCACATAGTCGATACGCACGGTGTTCGCCTTGATGGTGATGCCGCGTTCGCGTTCGATATCCATACTGTCCAGCATCTGCTCTTTCATGTCACGGTCGGTGACAGTGCCGGTTGATTGGATCAACCGGTCAGCAAGCGTGGATTTACCGTGGTCGATATGCGCCACGATGGAGAAGTTGCGAATGTGATCAAGCTGGGTCATGGGCTGCATATAGCTTGGATCATAGGGGCCGGGAAGGGGGATAACGTAGCCCCCGAACCAGATTACCCCACCAGATCGTCGCGCGCGGGCACCCGTTGCATCAACGGCAGCAGTGCCGACATGTCAGGGCCGTGTGCCTGCCCGGTGACGGCCTTGCGCAACGGCATGAATAGGCCTTTGCCCTTGCGGCCCGTGGCGGATTTCACGCTGTCGGTCCAGTCTTTCCATGCGGTCGGACCATAGGGCGGCGGCGGCAGCAAGGTCATGGCCTGCGCGACAAAATCGGCATCGTCGGGCGCGATGTCGGGCGTGGCACCATCGCGGCACATCGCCCACCAGGCATCGAGATCACCCACTTTGGTGATGTTTTCGCGCGCCACATCCCAGAACTGGCCGGCCAGCGCATCCGGCACACCCAGCGCACGGATATGGCCCGCGACCGCGTCAAACGGCAGAGCCTGCACATGGGCGCGCGTCAGCGGCCACAGGTCTTCAGCGTCGAACTTGGTGGGCGCCGACCCGAATTGCGACAGGTCGAACCCTTCGGCAATCGCGTCCAGATCCGCCCGCAAGTCCACCGGCTGGGACGAACCCAGCCGCGCCATCAGCGACAGCAGCGCCATCCGCTCCACCCCGGCAGCGCGCAAATCGCGCAGCGACAAAGTGCCCAGCCGCTTCGACAGCGCCTCGCCCTGTGGCCCGGTCAGCAGCGAATGGTGTGCGAACGCAGGAGTCGTGCCGCCCAGCGCTGCAATGATCTGGATTTGCGTCGCGGTGTTGGTCACATGGTCCGACCCCCGCACGATATGCGTCACACCCATGTCGGTATCATCGACGACCGAAGCCATGGTGTACAGAAATTGTCCGTCGCCTTTGATCAGCACGGGGTCGGACACGCTGGCCGCATCAATCGACAGATCACCCAGAATGCCATCGGTCCAGTCGATCCGTGTCTGATCCAGCAAGAACCGCCAATGCCCGGAACGATCGGCGCGCAGTGCCGCGCGGTCGGCATCGCTCAGCGCCAGCGCCGCGCGGTCGTAGACCGGCGGTTTACCCATGTTAAGCTGCTTCTTGCGCTTCAGATCCAGCTCGGTCGGAGTCTCGAAACACTCATACAAGCGGCCATCGCGGCGCAGCTGGTCGGCCGCCTCATTGTAACGGTCCAGCCGCAGCGACTGACGCTCTACCCGGTCCCAGGTCAGACCCAGCCATTCCAGATCATACTGGATCGCGTCGACGTACTCCTGCTTCGAGCGCTCCTGATCGGTGTCATCGAGCCGCAAGATGAACTGCCCACCAGACTTGCGGGCGATCAGATAGTTGAAAAGCGCGGTGCGCAGGTTGCCGATATGCAGATAGCCGGTGGGCGAAGGCGCGAAACGGGTGATGGTCATGGGGGACTCCTGTTGTGCAATCCTCTTTCACATGGGCGCGGTTTTGTCCATATCGGGGGAGTACCTGGACAAAGGCCCGATCACATGACCCAAACACCCTGGACCGACACCCTGCCCCCCGCCATCGACGACATTGAGGCGCTGGCCATCGTCGCCTGTGACGCCCTGCCCCCAGAGTTCGCCGCCGTGGCGCGCGGCGTTCACCTGCGGGTCGAGGACTTCGCCCCTGATGATTTACTGGCCGAGATCGGGCTGGAAGACCCGTTCGAGCTGTCAGGTCTGTATATCGGTGTGCCGATGCCTGAGAAGTCGGTCATGGATCAGGTTACCGCGCCCGATACGATCTGGCTGTTCCGCCGGCCCATCCTGGACGAATGGGCCGGGCGCGGCGGTGTCACCCTCGGCGATCTGGTGTCGCATGTTTTCGTGCACGAACTGGCGCATCACTTTGGCTGGTCGGACGAAGAGATTGCCGCGATTGCCCCCTGGACTGATTGGACCGAGGACGCGGCAGAGGACTGATTACACCGGGTTCGGCAGGTCGCGCCCTTCCAGATGCGCAATCGCATTGTCCACGGCCATCATGCCCATTGCCTCGCGCACTTCCAGCGCGGCGGTGCCCAGATGCGGCAGCAACACCACATTTTCCAGAGCACGCAGGGCGTCAGGCACCTTCGGCTCAAATTCATAGACATCAAGGCCGGCACCCGCGATCTGCCCCGATTGCAGCGCCGCGATCAGCGCGGCCTCCGAAAGGACATCACCGCGCGCTATATTGATGATATGGGCGTGGGATTGCATTGCGGCCAGTTCCACCGCACCGATCAGATGGTGCGTTTCAGCCCCGCCCGGCACCGCAATCACTACCATATCGGCAGCGGCCATCACCGCAGGGATACTGCCCAACTGTTGCGCTGGCACGCCCGCATCTGCAACGGGCGAGCGGTTGAAGAACACCACCTCCATCCCAAAACCGAAATGCGCGCGGCGGGCAATGGCGCGGCCGATACGGCCCATGCCGATCACGCCCAGCACCTTGCCCGACAGATGCATGCCCAGCATCTGGGTTGGATGCCAGCCCTGCCAGCGCCCCGCGCGGACCATGCGCTCCCCCTCACCCGCGCGGCGCGCGCTCATCAGCATCAGGGTCAGGGCAACGTCGGCGGTGGCATCGGTCACCGCACCCGGGGTGTTGGTAACGCGCACACCCACAGCCCGCGCCGCCGCGGTGTCTATGTGGTTGTAGCCCACGCCGAAATTTGCCAGAAGGCGGCAGCGCGGCGCGGGGATCTCGGCAAAGATCCCGGCGCTGAACATATCGCCAAGGGTGGGCAGCACCACATCATGGATCGTCAGGGCGCTGCGCATCTCGGCCGGGGTCATCGGCGTGGTCTTTTCACGCAAAGCCACATCAAAATGCGCCTCGGCATGGGTGACCACGCGGGGGGGCAGCGGGCGGGTTATCAGCAAACGCATTCAGTGCATCCTTTCGCCATTGGGAACCGGGCGCTCGGGGGCAAGCAGGACAATCGCGCCGTCGGCATCCGACAGGCCCAGCACCAGAACCTCTGACATGAACGGCCCGATCTGGCGCGGGGGGAAATTGATGACGGCAACCACCTGCCGACCGATCAGCGTATCTGGCGTGTAGTGAACGGTGATCTGGGCCGACGACTTGCGCAGGCCGATGTCACCGCCAAAGTCGATGTGCAGCCGGTAGGCAGGTTTGCGCGCCTGCGGAAAATCCTCTGCATGGGTAATTGTCCCAACCCGGATGTCGACGCGGGCAAAATCGTCAAAGGTGATGGCATCGGTCATTTCGCCAATTCCCGCGAACGGTCCGCCGCCGCCGTGATCGCGCGCGACAGAAGAGCGGGAAAACCGGTATCCGCATCCATCAGCACCGACAAGGCCGCCGCCGTGGTGCCGCCCGGACTGGTGACGTTGACGCGCAACTGGCTGGGATCTTCGGTCGTGTTTTCAGCCAGATGCCCTGCACCCGCCACGGTCGCGCGCGCCAGATGCAGCGCCATTTCCGGTGACAGACCTTGCTGGATGCCAGCGTCAGCCATCGCTTCGATCAGGTGAAACACATAGGCCGGCCCCGAGCCTGACAGGGCGGTAACCGCATCCATCTGGGATTCGTCTTGCAGCCGCAGGGTCTGGCCAACAGCTGACAGCAGATCCTCGGCCAGTGTCATCGCGTCCGGGCTTACATGGTCATTGCCAATCAGCGCGGTGATACCCCGTCCGACGGCAGCGGGGGTGTTGGGCATCGCACGAATGATCGGCGTTTGCGCGCCCAGAAGCGCCGCAAACTTTGCGATCGGCGTGCCTGCGGCGATCGAGACAAACACCACCGACCCGTTGCCCAGCGGCACCAGCACCGGCAAGGCGGCATCCATCATCTGTGGCTTGACCGCCAGAATGACCACGGCGGGGGCATCGGGGACACCTGCATTGATATGCACGCCAGTCGCTGTCAGCCAGTCGCTGGGATGCGGGTCAAGAACCCAGACCGATGCCGGATCGACCCCGCGTGCCAGCCAACCTGCCAGCATCGCCGAGCCCATTTTTCCACAACCCAAGAGTACCAGCCCCCTGGCGTTCACCAATGCCAAATCCATTACGCCTGCCCTTTCCTGCTCGCATCAGCGCCCGGCGGGGAATACCCCACCGGATGCTGTGTCAGGTTAGGCGCGTCCGTAAGCCTCTGCAATGGCGACTTTCAGGGCACTTTGCGGGGTGTCATTTCCCCAGGACACCAGCTGAAACGCTGGGTAAAAACGCTCAGCCGCGCTGATCGCGGCGGCAATCATGTGGTTGATCTGCTCGGAACCGGCGACCTGCCCACCGCTGAGCAACAGCCCATAGCGCCAGACCATCAGCCGCTGCGCCTGCCAGTAGGAGAATGCACCAGTCCACACCTGATCATTGGCCAGGTTGACTGTCTCCAATAACGCGGGCATCCGCGCCGCGGGCGGGTCCATCTCGAACGTGCAGATCAGGCGCAGGGTCTCATCCTGCTCCGACCATGCAAGGGTCAGAGAATACGTGCGCCACTGCCCTTCTACCGCCATTGCGATCTGATCATCGCCCATGCGGTCAAAGTCCCACGCGTGATGCTCGGCCACGGTTTCTACGATGTCGATAGGGTGAATTTCGTCGCTGCTGTACGCAAGTTCCACAAGTGACATGCCCGGCCTCTCTCTTGTCTGGTTTCTTTGTGGCCAAAGACCACAAGAAACAGGGTGACTGACAAACTGCGGCAGATTATCCCTTCCGTCACACTAAATATGGTGTGTCCAAAGCGCCAGCCTGTAAAGCAAAATCTATGTGGATAACTGTGAAATTCTGGCTTTGTGATCGCAGGCCGGGCGCAGCATCCGGGCCAGCCCGGCATTGGCATGGTTGCGCTGAAACATGGCGTTCGTGTGACGGGAGCTTAGCCCGCGCGCCGGGCCGCCGTCAGCTCACGATCCAAGGCTTGCAGGAACTGCGCTCGGTCCGCGCCAGAGAATGCACGCCCCCCGCCCTGCCGGAACGGGTCGGCGGCGCGCAGATCGGCCATCAGGTCGCGCGTGGCCAGGATATTGCCGATATTCGCCGGGGTGAAGACATCGCCGTCATGCCTGATCACCCGGGCACCGGCAGCAATGCATTTCGCGGCCAGGGGCACATCGGCGGTCACCACCACATCGCCGGGGCCGGCGCGGTCGGCGATCCACATATCCGCAACGTCAGGGCCGTCAGACACGAAAACCACCTGAACCAGCGGGTTTTGCGACGGGCGCAGCCCACCGTTGCAGACCAGATACATTTGCACTTTATGCCGTGTGGCGACCCGCTCGGCCTCAGCCTTGACCGGGCAGGCGTCCGCATCTATGAAAACCTGCGTCATTCCCTACCCCGCCCCAGCCCATGCGATCACAAGCGGCAAGGTTGCGATGCTGAACGCGGTCGAAATCAGGATCGCGGCCGACACGCGCGCCGGTGCAACCCCAAAGTGCTGCGCCAGAATATAAACGTTGCCCGCCACAGGCAGGGCGGCGGCGGCAACCATCACCCCGGCCGCATAGGGCTCCACGTCAAACAATACCAGCGCCGCGAAGGCGACCGCCAAGGGATGCAGCACCAGCTTTGCAAACGAAAGCCAGCCCGCGATGTGCAACCGCTCGGCGGATTTGTCGGCCAGCGAGGCACCGATGGCAAACAACGCCCCTGGCGTGGCTGCAGCGCCCAACAGCGTCATGAACTCATTTACCGGCACGGGAACGTCGATGCCGGTGCCCGCCCATGCCAGACCAACCACCATCGCCATGATCATGGGGTTCTTCAGGACACCGACCAGCAATCGGCGCGGCAGTTCGGCACTCAGCCGCCCCTCCCGCGATATGGTGATTACCATGGTCAGCAGGCTGGAAAACAACAGCAGGTCGATGGACAGGATCAGAAGGATCGTGCCCGCCGCCTCGACCCCCATCAAAAGGACCAGCATAGGCACCCCTAGAAACCCGGTGTTCCCAATGATGGCAGTGTGGGCTTCCATCGCGGCTTCTGCCAGCGGCAGGCGGCGCAGAAAGGCAACCATAAGCGCCAACGCGTAGACCACACCACAGCCCCAGAGATAGGCCGAGGCAACGCGCCATTCAAAAAGCTCGGCGATCGACAGGTTCGACGAAAAGCCGAACAACAAGGCCGACAGCGCGAAGTAGAACACGAATCTGGTCAGCGCCGCTGTAGCCGCCGCACCGAAAAGCCCCGATCTACCGGCCCAGTAACCCAGGCAGATCACCCCGAAGAACGGCAGTGTTTTAAGAAAAATCTCGATCATCGCTCCTTGGCGATAGCACGGTTAAATGCATGCCACCAGTCAGCACGTGCTTGCCGCGCACCCGCATCGCGGTCTAATCTGGCGCGATGGAGAACGCATGACCAAAAATGCCACAAAGGGTGCCGCCCGTGTTCGGCAGGGCCGAAAGTTCGCGCAGGTGCTTGAAGGCGCGCGCGAGGTGTTTCTGGCCAGCGGGTTTGAAGGCGCCAGTGTTGATGAGATCGCGCGGGTTGCTGGCGTATCCAAGGCCACGCTTTACAGCTACTTCCCCGACAAGCGTCTGCTATTCCTCGAAGTGATCCGCATGGAATGCGCGCGCCAGACCGATGAGGCCGTGACCCTTATCGACCTGTCGGCACCCGTGCGCGTGGTGCTGCGGGCAGGCGCAAGGCATATCATCGGCTTTGTCACCTCGGATTTCGGGCGGGGCGTCCACCGCATGTGCGTGGCAGAGGCGGACCGCTTCCCTGATTTGGGGCGTCAGTTCTATGAAAGCGGCCCAGAAATGGGCCGGGCGCGTATTGTCGATTTTCTGCGCGATGCCTGCGCCAGGGGGACCCTGCGGATCGACGATCACGCGCTTGCCGCCGATCAGTTCATGCAGCTATGCCAGGCGCATATCTTCGACCGGGTGGCCTGCGGCGTCCAGACTGCGTTTTCTGAGGCCGAGGTCAACCGCGTGATCGACGGCGCGGTCGAAATGTTCATGGCGCGGTATGGCGTGGCCGAAAGCTCGGCGCCTGCGGGCGGCTGACCGGCATTCACGAATTCGCAACCAGCTTGCAAAGTCCCGTCAGCGGTGCACCACCGTGTCCGTGTCGCGGAAATCCGCGTCGCCGAAAAACCGTCGTTGCGCCCACATGCACACCCACGCTAGGGTGCGCACCCACACCCCTACCTTACCGGATATGCCATGACCCCTGACGCCCCGCGCCGTATCGCCGCCCTGATCGCCACTGAGATCAACGCCCGCCCTGATCAGGTGGCTTCGGCGGTGGCGCTGTTGGATGATGGTGCGACGGTCCCGTTCATCGCGCGCTACCGCAAGGAGGTCACGGGCGGACTTGACGACACCCAACTGCGCACACTGGCCGAGCGGCTGACCTATCTGCGCGAACTGGACACGCGGCGCGAGGCAATCGTGAAATCCATCACCGAGCAGGGCAAGATGACCGACGCGTTGCTTGGCCAGATCGCCGGGGCCGACACCAAGGCAGCGCTGGAAGACATCTACTTGCCCTTCAAGCCCAAACGCCGCACCAAGGCGATGATCGCGCGCGAGAACGGGCTGGAGCCGCTGGCCGAAGGCATCCTGGCCGACCGCGCGGCCGACCCCGAGGCCCTGGCCACCGGATACCTGTCTGAAACCGTGGCGGATGTGAAGGCAGCGCTGGACGGAGCGCGCGACATCCTGGCCGAAGGCCTGGCCGAGAACGCAGCCTTGCTGGGCCGGTTGCGCCAGCACATGCAGGCCGAGGCGTTTCTGACAGCGCAGGTCGTGCCGGGCAAAGAGGCCGAGGGCGCAAAATTCGCCGATTACTTCACCCATTCTGAACGCTGGCGCGACTGCCCCAGCCACCGCGCGCTCGCCATGCTGCGCGGCCGCAATGAAGGGTTTCTGACGCTGGATCTGGAAGTCAACGCCGATGCCGCCCCGGGCACCAGCCCGGCCGAGGCGATGGTGCGCGGGGCGCTCGACATTCGCAGCAAGGCACCCGGTGACCTGTGGCTGGCGCGGGTTGCCGACTGGACGTGGCGCATCAAGCTGAAGCTGTCGCTGTCCATCGACCTGATGACCGACCTGCGCGAACGCGCCGAGGCCGAGGCGATCCGTGTCTTTGCCCGCAACTTGCACGATCTGCTCCTGGCCGCCCCGGCGGGCAACCGCGCCACCATGGGTCTGGACCCGGGCGTGCGCACCGGCGTCAAGGTTGCAGTGATCGACCCGACCGGCAAGGTGCTTGACACCGCCACCGTCTATCCGTTTCAGCCGCGCAACGATCTGCGCGGCACGCAGGCGGTGCTGGCCAAGTTGATCCGCGACCACAATGTCGATCTGATTGCCATCGGTAACGGCACTTTCAGCCGCGAGACCGACAAGCTGGTTGCCGAAATACTCACCGCGTTGCCGGGAACCAAGAAGCCGCAAAAGGTGGTGGTTTCCGAAGCGGGCGCATCGGTCTATTCGGCATCGGCACTGGCTGCGGCGGAATTTCCCGACCTCGATGTCAGCCTGCGCGGCGCGGTCTCCATTGCACGGCGGCTGCAGGACCCGCTGGCCGAACTGGTGAAGATCGAACCCAAATCCATCGGCGTGGGGCAATACCAGCACGATGTGAACCAGTCCCGCCTTGGCAAATCGCTGGATGCGGTGGTGGAGGATGCGGTGAACGCGGTCGGCGTTGACCTCAACACCGCATCGGGCCCGCTTTTGGCGCGGGTATCGGGGCTGAGTGCCGGACTGGCCGACAGCATCGTCGCACACCGCGACGCCAACGGCCCGTTCAAGGCACGCAAGGAACTGCTGAAAGTGGCGCGGCTGGGTCCGAAGGCATTTGAACAGGCCGCCGGTTTCTTGCGCATCCGTGACGGTGCAGAGCCGTTGGATACGTCCTCGGTACACCCGGAGGCCTATGCGCTGGCCCGCCGGATCGTGAAATCCACCGGCATGGATCTGCGCGCGCTGACGGCTGCGCCCACCGTCCTGCGGTCGCTGGAACCGGCGGATTTCGTCGATGACACCTTCGGCCTGCCCACAGTGCGCGATATTCTGGCCGAGCTGGAAAAACCCGGCCGCGACCCGCGACCCGAATTTCGCACCGCGACCTTTGCCGAGGGCGTGGATGACATCAAGGACCTGCGCCCCGGCATGTCGCTGGAAGGCACGGTGACGAACGTCGCAGCCTTCGGCGCCTTCGTCGATATCGGGGTGCATCAAGACGGGCTGGTGCATGTGAGCCAGCTTGCCGACCGATTTGTGAAAGATCCGCATGAGGTGGTGAAGGCCGGCGACGTGGTGCGTGTCCGCGTGACCGAGGTAGATGTGCCGCGCAAACGCATCGGCCTTACCATGCGCAAGGACAACAGCGCCGAGGTGCAAGGCAAAGACACTGGGACAAAAGTGGGCGGCGCGAAGGCAGGGGGCGCGAAGGGCCAAACCGCCCGTCACGCCCAGCGCCCAGCGCCCGAGAAAGCCGAACCCGCAGTCGGCGGTTTTGGCGCAGCGTTGCAAGACGCCTTCCGCAAACGCTGAACAGCTTTGGCACCTCAGCGCCTTTGCCCGCTCCGGCTTGCCACGGACGGGCAAAGGCGTTATGCGCCGCATCCTGACGACAAGTCTCCGCAACCTTGCCAAAACGGAACATAATCATGACACGTACTTACCTGCCAGGTATCCTGGCAATGGCCGCCATTGTGGTGGCATCGAACATCGGGGTTCAGATCCTGCTGGGCGACTGGCTGACGTGGGGGGCCTTCACCTACCCCGTCGCTTTCCTTGTCACCGACGTGATGAACAGGGTCTATGGCCCCGCTGCCGCGCGCCGGGTCGTCTGGGCGGGCTTTGCCGTGGGCGTGGTCTGCTCGCTCATCGGGACGCAGATCATGGGCGAGTTCGGGCCGCTGGTCACCCTGCGCATCGCCATCGCGTCCGGCGCGGCCTTCCTGACGGCACAACTGATCGACGTGGCAATTTTCAACCGTTTGCGCGGCGGGGCGTGGTGGCGCGCGCCACTGGCATCGACGTTGATCGGATCGACTCTGGACACCGTGATATTCTTCACCGTCAGCTTTTCGGCGGCACTGGTGTTCCTGGAACCATCGAACCCGCCAGCCTGGGCATGGGATATGCTGCCCGTTCTGGGCATGGGCCCCGATGCACCCCTGTGGGTCAGTCTGGCCATCGCAGACTGGTGCGTAAAACTTGGGCTGGCCCTGCTGGCGCTGGTACCCTTCCGGATCATTGTCAGAAAATTATCGCAACCTGTCGCATAAAAACTTTTGACAAACACAAAATATGTGCCACCTTCGGGTCAACAGCAACCAATGAAAGGAGGTGGTCCAGTGTCTAGAGTGATGTTGGAGAGAGGTGTCGAAACAGTCAGAGGGGTCGCGACCTGACGGCAGCCCTGAGGGGCGCACACTCTGATTGGGTCTGACCTTTGGTCCCTAATTGACCCCATCTCCTGAAACTCGGTAGCGCCGTCCTTGGAACCAAGGGCGGCTCTTTCGCTTTTGTGGTACATAGAAATCATCGGGCGCGTTGTAATGATGTCCGTACCATCCTATCGAAAGACTGAACCATGCTGCGCATCACCGACTCCATCACCCTGCAAGACTGGGAACTGACCGAAACCTTCACCCGGTCGTCAGGGCCAGGCGGGCAGAATGTGAACAAGGTCTCATCAGCGGTCGAGCTGCGGTTCGAGGCAGAGCGCAGTCCGTCGCTTCCCCCGCCCGTCAAGGCACGGCTGAAGCGTCTGGCGGGGCGGCGCTGGACAAGTGAAGGCGCGATCGTCATCCGGGCCGAGGAAACCCGCAGCCAGACCCGCAACCGCGAACTGGCGCGCGAGCGCCTCGCCGAACTGATCCGCGACGCCAGCGTGGTGCAAAAGCGCCGCGTTCCGACCCGGCCCACCCTGGCCAGCAAGCGTCGCAGGGTCGAAGCCAAGACCCGGCGCGGCGCGGTCAAATCGCTGCGCAAAGTCTCGACCGACGACGAATAGCGCGCCGGTCGCTCAGGTCACCCGCCCACGGGTCAGGTATTCGGGCCTGTCCCACAGCCGTCCCGCCATCACCTCTGCGATCACAGCGCAAGCCGCATCAACCTCGGCCATTCCGATGAATAAAGGTGTGAAGCCAAACCGCAAGATATCGGGTGCGCGAAAATCGCCGATCACACCCCGCGCAATCAGCGCCTGCATGATCGCATAACCGTCGGGGTGCCGGAAACTGACCTGACTGCCGCGCGCGGCATGGTCGCGCGGGGTCGCCAGTTCCAGATCGGGGCAGGCCCTTTCGACCCCGGCGATAAAGGCATCGGTCAGCTCCAGCGACCGGGCGCGCACATCGGTGATCGCGACCCCGTCCCAGATGTCGAGTGCCGCATCCAGCGCGGCGATCTGGATCACTGGCGGGGTGCCCACGCGCATCCGCTCGATCCCTGTCCCCGGGCGATAGTCCTGATCGAAGGCAAATGGGGCCTCATGGCCCAGCCAGCCCGACAGGGCGGGGCGGGCGCTGTCGGCATGACGGGGCGCCACATAAATGAACGCCGGACCGCCCGGCCCAGCGTTGAGGTACTTGTAGGTACAACCCACTGCGAAATCGGCATGGCCGTCGGCCACATGCACATCCGTCGCCCCGGCGGAATGCGCTAGATCCCAGATAGCCAGCGCCCCCGCCGCATGGGCGCGCGCTGTCAACGCAGGCATGTCGTGGCGGCGACCGGTGCGATAATCCACCTCGGTCAGCATCAGGACGGCGGTGGTCTCATCAATGGCATCGGCAACCTCTTCGGGCGGAACGGTGCGCAGCGTATATCCCTGCCCCAGCGTGCGGCACAGCCCGTCAGCCATATAGAGGTCGGACGGGAAATTGCCGGTGTCCGACATAATGACACGGCGGTCCGGCACCATCTCCAAGGCCGAGGCCAACGCCTGATAGACCTTGATCGAGAGCGTATCGCCCAGCACGACATGCCCCGCCTCGGCCCCGATCAGCCGTGCGATCCGGTCACCCATGCGCGCGGGCTGGTCCATCCAGCCAGCGCGGTTCCAGCCCGTGATGAGCATGTCGCCCCACTCATCCGCCAGCATCCGTTGCACGCGCGCCAAAGCCGTCAGAGGCCGTGGCCCGAGGGAGTTACCATCCAGGTAAATCACCCCCTCAGGCAAATGAAACATCGCCCGCGTCGCCTCGAAATCCGTCATCGCTACCCCCGTTGATCTGACCCGCAAGCTTGCCGCCTGCCCTGTGCCGGGTCAAGCGAAAGCCCTGAACGCCAGCGCTGCATCCTGATCAGGCGGTGACAAAGCGCACTTCGCAAAATAGACCGTTATCGCTAAAGGCACGCCCGGGTGGCCGCTTGTGAAATATTCTTACGCACGCTATGCATGGCCGGTCAAACGTCGCCAATCAGCGGCGCAATCCTGAACTAAAAGCTCTGGGATGGGGGAAAACGCGTGAAAATCGGCGCACTTAAGGAAACGTATCAAGGCGAGGCACGGGTGGCGATGACGCCTGACAGTGCTGCGCAGTTGCAAAAACTGGGCCATGAATGCCTGATCGAATCCGGGGCCGGCGTGGCCGCGGGCTTTGCGGATGACTTGTATAAATCAGCAGGCGTCACGGTGGTTGACGGCGCGAAATCGCTCTGGGACGCCGCAGACGTGGTGATCAAGGTCCGCGAACCGTCGAAGGCCGAGGCCGCAATGGTGCGCAGCAGTCAGACGCTGATCTCATTCTTCTGGCCTGCCCAGAACGAAGAGATGCTGAACCTGTTCAAGGACAAGGGCGCGACCGCCGTTGCCATGGATATGGTACCGCGAATTTCGCGGGCGCAGAAAATGGACGCGCTGTCGTCCATGGCGAATATCGCTGGCTACCGCGCGGTAATCGAAGCCGGCAACAACTTTGGCCGCTTTTTCACCGGGCAGATCACGGCGGCAGGCAAAGTGCCGCCCGCCAAGGTCCTGATCGTCGGTGCGGGCGTCGCGGGCCTAGCGGCCATCGGCACCGCAACCAGTCTTGGCGCCGTCACCTATGCCTTCGACGTGCGACCCGAAGTGGCCGAGCAGATCGAATCCATGGGGGCCGAATTCGTGTTCCTGGAATTCGAAGAAGCAGCGCAGGACGGTGCCGCGACCGGGGGCTATGCTGCCCCTTCAAGCCCGGAATTCCGCGAGAAGCAGCTTGAGAAATTCCGCGAGATGGCGCCCGAGATCGACATCGTCATCACCACCGCCCTGATCCCCGGACGCCCGGCGCCGAAACTCTGGACCGAAGATATGGTCAGGTTGATGAAGCCCGGGTCGGTCATCGTTGACCTGGCGGCGGAAAAGGGTGGCAACTGCGACCTGACCGTGATGGACCAGAAGATTGTCACCGACAACGGCGTGACCATCGTGGGTTACACCGACTTCCCGTCGCGCATGGCGGCGCAGGCGTCGACCCTCTATTCCACCAACATCCGTCACATGCTGACCGACCTGACGCCCAACAAGGATGGCGAGATCTTCCACAACATGGAGGATGACGTGATCCGCGGGGCTACAGTCACGCATAACAGCGAAATCACCTTCCCGCCACCGCCGCCGAGGGTAAAGGCCATCGCCGCCGCCAAACCCAAGGCCCCTGAGAAATCGGCCGGGGAAAAGGCTGCCGAGGCGGCCGCCGCGATGAAGAAGGCCGGACGCAACCAGATTGCAATGCTGGTCATCGGCGGTGTGCTGATGCTGCTGATCGGCACCGTGGCCCCCGCCAGCTTCCTGCAACACTTCATCGTTTTCGCGCTGGCCTGCTTCGTGGGCTTCCACGTGATCTGGGGGGTGGCGCATTCGCTGCATACGCCGTTGATGGCCGTCACCAACGCTGTGTCATCAATCATCATTCTGGGCGCGCTGCTTCAGATCGGTTCATCCAGCATCATCGTCACACTCCTGTCGGCGATTGCCATTTTAATTGCATCCATCAACATCGTGGGCGGCTTCATGGTCACCCGCCGCATGTTGGCGATGTTCCAGAAAAGCTGAGCGAGGGCAGGTAAATGAGCATCGGACTGGTAACGGCCGCGTATATTGTGGCATCCATTCTCTTCATCCTGTCGCTGGGCGGTCTCAGCAATCAGGAGAAAGCAAAACGCGCCGTCTGGTACGGCATTGTCGGCATGGCGTTGGCCGTGGTGGCCACCGTCTTCGGGCCCGGGTCGGGCATGATCTGGCTGGCGATCATCCTGATCGTCATCGGGGGCGCAATCGGGGCTTATCTGTCGGGCAAGGTCGAAATGACCCAGATGCCCGAACTGGTTGCGGCGCTACACAGCTTTGTCGGGTTGGCCGCGGTTTTCATCGGGTTGAACGCTGATATCGAGTTGGGGCGCGTCACGGCGCTGAGCGCCGAGGCACGCGCGGCGCTGGAAGGTTTCAGCGCGGTGCTGGCCTATAAAACACCCGTCGAAATCTCGATCCTGAAGGTCGAGGTGTTCCTAGGCGTCTTCATCGGTGCGGTAACCTTTACAGGGTCGGTCGTGGCCTATGGCAAACTATCGGGCAAGGTGGACAGCAAGGCGCTGACCCTGCCCTTCCGCCACGGGCTGAACCTGATCGGGCTGTTGGCCTGCGTGCTGCTGATGGTCCTTTACATGCAAGGCGCGGGCATCTGGACCATGGTGCTGACCGCGATCATCGCGGGTGCCATCGGCTGGCACCTGATCATGGCCATCGGCGGCGCAGATATGCCGGTGGTCGTCTCGATGCTCAACAGCTATTCTGGCTGGGCGGCGGCGGCCATTGGCTTCACACTGGGCAATGATCTGCTGATCGTCACCGGGGCGCTGGTGGGTTCGTCCGGCGCGATCTTGTCGTATATCATGTGCAAGGCGATGAACCGCAACTTCGTTAGCGTGATCTTGGGCGGCTTTGGCGGGGCGCAGGGCCCGTCAGCCGAGATGGAGGGCGAACAAATTGCCATCGACGCAGACGGCGTTGCGTCTGCCCTCAACGAAGCCGACAGCGTTGTGATCGTGCCGGGCTATGGCATGGCGGTGGCGCAGGCGCAGCAATCGGTCAGCGAACTGACGCGCAAGCTGCGCGCCAAGGGCAAGACCGTGCGCTTTGGCATCCACCCCGTCGCGGGCCGCCTGCCCGGCCATATGAACGTGCTGCTGGCCGAGGCAAAGGTACCCTATGACATCGTGCTGGAGATGGACGAGATCAACGATGACTTCCCAACCACCGATGTGGTGATCGTTATCGGGTCGAATGACATCGTGAACCCAGCGGCGCAGGATGACCCCAACAGCCCCATCGCCGGCATGCCCGTGCTGGAGGTCTGGAAAGCCAAACAGGTGTTCGTCTCGAAACGCGGTCAGGGCACCGGCTATTCCGGGATCGAGAACCCGCTTTTCTACAAGGAAAACACGCGGATGTTCTACGGCGATGCGAAGGCCTCGATCGACGCGCTGCTGCCGATGATCGAAAGCTGATTGCAGCCCAACACCGCTGACGCCAAAAGCGCCCCGTCCCTTCATGGGACGGGGCGCTTTTTACTGTGGCGGAATTACCAGTCTACCACGGCGCACCAACAGCCCGCGTGACGCTGTGGTGAAATCCTCTTACCTTGCAGCGACCGCCAGTGCCGCCCGGCCCGCGCTGCCCAAGGGGACCATATGCCACCGATTGACGATCACCCGCTTCGCTATGCACTGACGAACGAGCTGCACGCGCGGCCCTTTCCATCGCTGGAAGCGCCCTGTGTCGCCTCGTACCTGGCGGTAAAGCAACCGCAGGACGCCGCCAGCCGCGACCGCGCCCTGGATCGTGCACATCTGCTGGCGCTGTTGGACAAACACGGTACAGGGCATCCGGCGCCGGAGGCGACGCATCATTCGGCCGAAATCGGGCGGCACCTGCTGAAGTGGGAAAGCCACACCGAATTCGTAACTTATACCGCGTTCGAAAACGGGACCGATAAACAGCCGTTTGATCCGCGCGCCTTCTCGGTCTTCCCCGACAACTGGTTGGCGGAGGCTCCTGGCTGCCGCATGACCTCGATCCTTTTCCACATTGATTTCATCCCCGACGACCCGGATGCCATCACGAAGTTTCTGGCCGACAATTTCGTGCTGGAAAGCTTGGCTTGCAGCCGCGTGCTGGACGGGGCTGCGGTCATCGCATCAGATTTCCGCATCGATAGCGCCGGGCATATCCGGATGGTAGTCTTCGTTCCGCGCGACACCGGCGCGCGCCGTATCGGCAGGATTGTGCAGCGGCTGTGCGAGATCGAGACGTACAAGACCGTATCGATGCTGGGCCTGACGCGTGCGCGCGAAATGTCACCCAAGATGGGGGTACTGGACGCGGAGTTGTCGCGCATGGCCTCGGACATGACGACAGGCCTGCTACAGCCAGAGGAAACGCTACGCGCCCTGCTGGCCGTATCATCCGAGCTGGAAAACATGCTGGTGCAATCGTCATTCCGCTTCGGGGCAACCGGCGCATATGAGGCATTGGTGCACCAGCGCATCGATGTCATGCGCGAAGACAGGTATGAGGGGCGACAGACCTTCAAGGAATTCATGATGCGCCGCTATGATCCGGCGATGCGGACCGTCAAGTCCGCCGAAAGGCGGCTGGCGCAGATGGCAGAACGCGGCATGCGCGCAGGCACTTTGCTAAGCACCCGTGTCGATGTCGAACGCTCGGCCCAGAACCAGGCATTGCTTGAAAGCATGGACCGCCGCGCCGACCTGCAGCTGCGGCTGCAAAACACCGTCGAAGGGCTGTCCGTGGTCGCGATAAGCTACTACGGGGTTAACTTGGCGGCGAATGTGGTGTTGCCCTTTGCCGAACCCTTGGGCATGTCGAAGGCGGTGGTCGCCGGGGTGCTGACGCCTATCGTTGTGCTGGCTGTCTGGGGTATGGTTCGGCGTATCCGCAACAGGCTGCACTGAGGCGACGTGTTGTCTGATCAGACCGCGTGCGTCTGGCGGACGTTGCGCCACAACACCGCCAGCACCACGGCGATGGCGAAAGCTGCCAACAAGCTGACGTCGATCCCCTCAGCCCCGTTGCGCACGATCACGGCGACCAGCGCCCATATCACGGTCAGCCCGTATTCAGGCGCGCGGGGCAGATACCACTGAACCGCAGCCGCGAATACGGTCGCCAAGAAAAATGCCAGCAGCGCCGCATTTGACGATGCTGCCCAGCCCCAGCCGCCAAGAATCAAGCCCAGCGACACGAAGCTCGCAGCAGTCAGCCAGCCCGCGTAGATCGCGATGGGGGTCTGTGCCAGCCAACGGTCGGTGGTCGGCGTACGGAACATTGCGATGAGCGCGGCAATCAGCATCGCCCAGATCAGCACCGTCGCCCAGACAGGACTGTACAGCGCCAATGCGAGCCATGGCACGCCAAGCGTCATACTGACGATCAGCGGCCAACGATATGCCTCCCACGCCGGGGAATCCGGGCGCTGAAACAGCCCGAAGGCGGCATTCACCAATAGCCAAAGATAGATCAGCCCCCAGATCCCGAAGGCGTAGCCCGCGGGCTGCACCGGTGGGTCGATCTGCGGCACCGGAAAGTCTTGCGGCTGATAGCCACCAAAATCCGGCGTAAAATAGGGTGATGCAGCGAAGGCCAGCCCTGAGACCAGTACCAACACGGGTTTAAGAATGGCCATCGTTGTTGTTCCTCATCCATCATGGCGCCGGTAGCGAGGCCGGCTGGCGTAAGCGCGCTGCCTCAGGACCGCAGCCCGGTTTCGCGAAGCATACCGCGGTCGCGCGCTTCGTAATAGTAGCCGCGGGCGTACCACATCACCGCGCGGTCGCGATCACCATCTGCCACCAACCACGCACCTCGGAGGTATTTCACGGCATATTGCAGGTTGATATTGGGGTCCAGCAAGTCGGAGGGCGGACCACGGTGCCCCATGGTACGCGCAGTTTGCGGCAGGATCTGCATCAAACCCCAATAGGGGCCATTGCGCGCCTGTGGGCGGTGCCGACTTTCACGGATCACCACCCGGTGCACCAAATCAACCGGCACATCGTAGAAATTGGCCCAGTATTCGATTTGTCGGCGTAGCTGCGGCGTCTCATTGGGGTAGAGACCCGCACGGCTGCTGTCTGCAGTTCCACCCCGGCCGCTGCCGCAACCCGCCAGCGCTGCAAGAGTCATCAGCATTACGGCACGGCGGGGCAAAGCGGGCATGGCGCAACCTGTCATGGAGCTGTCGTGGACCCGTTAGCAGGGAAAGCAAACCGACGAAAGATACCAGAGCAACAAAACACGACAGGTTGCGCGAATGTGAAGGTGCGCGCACTTTAGGGAGATCGCGACCATTCAGCCGAAGCGGTTTGGGGGCGATCCCGCCCCCAATCAGGCGTTACTTGCCCTTGACGGGCTTCTTGGAACCCAGAGTCAACGGGCCCTTGTCACCCATGCTGTTGGCGGTTGCCAGCACCTTTACAGTTTCCTTCTTAGGCTTCTTCGCTTCACGATTGCCGCGAGAATTGTCACCCTTGCCCATACTTCTATTCCTGACAAAAAAGGCCCGCCGACGGATGCCGGACAGGTAGGACCCAAGATGATCAGGGTTGCCTGCGCGTGCAGGGCGATGAGGATGCTGGGCGGGCGGAGTGCCCTGATGGTAGGTGGTGTCTCAGTGCCGGAAGATCAAGCTGTCAGCACGCCCTCCGCACTAATCCGACGCTTTCCGCCCAGATAAGGCACCAGCGCGTCCGGAAGGGTAACAGAGCCATCGGCCTGCTGCCCATTCTCCAGCACCGCAATCAGACACCGTCCGACCGCCAGGCCCGATCCATTCAGCGTATGCACAAAGTCAGGCTTGCCATCCGCATCGCGCATGCGGGCATTCATCCGCCGTGCCTGAAAGGCACCGCAGGTCGAAACACTCGAAATCTCACGATAG
Organism: Roseicitreum antarcticum; assembly: GCF_014681765.1. Taxonomy (GTDB): domain Bacteria; phylum Pseudomonadota; class Alphaproteobacteria; order Rhodobacterales; family Rhodobacteraceae; genus Roseicitreum; species Roseicitreum antarcticum. Next base: position 2,442,882 of record NZ_CP061498.1, on the reverse strand, counting down.
CTATCCTGTCCCGGCAGCCAGACTTCGATATCATGAGTTTTGACTGCACCAAAACCGATGTCACCACCACACAAAACAACCGTGCGATAGGGCAGTTCCAGGCGCTCCAGTACGGTTTCAGCGCAGCGTGTCATGCGGTCATGTTCCGCCATGCTGTCGGCAGGCGCGGTGATCGACACCATCTCTACCTTCTCAAACTGGTGTTGGCGTAGCATACCCGTGGTGTCACGCCCGGCACTGCCTGCCTCGGATCGAAAACATTGCGTATGCGCGACCATGCGGATCGGCAAGGCTTCGGCGTCAAGCATCTGCTCGGCAACGCTGTTGGTCAGCGTCACCTCGGCGGTTGGGATCAGCCACCAGCCGTTCGTGGTCTGATAGCTGTCCTCGGCGAATTTCGGCAGCTGGCCAGTGCCCAGCATCGCCTCATCCCGCACCAGAACCGGGGTGATGTGTTCGGTCAGCCCGTGCTCGTCGGTATGCAGGTCCAGCATGAACTGCGCCAACGCACGGTGTACCCGCGCTACAGCCCCGCGCAGGACCACAAAGCGCGCGCCGGACAACTTTGCGGCGGTGGCAAAGTCCATTCCCGTGGCGACGGCCTTTAGATCATAGTGCTCGACCGGAGTGAAATCGAAGGCGCGCGGCGTGCCCCAACGCCGGACTTCAACGTTGTCAGACTCATCCGCGCCATCGGGAACCGACGCGTCCGGCAAGTTGGGCAGCGTCAGCAGCAAGTCGCGCAGTTCCGCATCCTTCTGGCGAGCGGCTTCTTCCAGCCGCGCCACATCCACCTTTTTGTCAGCAACGAGGGCACGCAGCCGCTGAAACTCGGCCTCATCCCCTTTGGCCTTGGCAGCACCGACCAGTTTGGAGGCTGCATTCTGGTCCGAACGGGCGGTGTCAGAAGCCGTGATACTGGCACGGCGCGCGCTGTCGATCTGAAGAATGGTGTCAGCCATCGCCCCGGCGCCCCGGCGCGCCAAGCCCGCGTCAAACGCGGCAGGGTTTTCTCGGATCGTGCGGATATCGTGCATGGCGGACTCGCGGATGTTGCAAAAAACTTGCCGCGTTATGACCGATTTCTGGACGATGTGTAAGACCTGGGGTTCGGCCGATTTGCTGTATGAACCGCTATCCTAAGGGTCAATCGCAATTGTATTGGCCGCGCAATAAACACGGGTCATTATGTACATAGGTGGGGGAATTCGCGCATCAGCGCGGGTCGCGCCTTCTCAGGCGACAGTCTTGCGACGGGACGTATAGATCAGTACAGCCAGAACTACAGGCCAGACAGCGCATGCGACATAGGCGACAGCGTTTAAAACAATGCTTTGGCCGCCGGTCTTGCGCTGTTCGCGGTAAGTCATTGCGATCGCAAACGCAGAGATCACGAAATACGCCGCTACAACTGTGCCCCAAACCGTCATAAGCCGAACCCTTCAGACCAAGCTGTTGCCTTTTGTCTTAAGAGTTTGAAAACTCTGATGTGAGGCAACCGGCACATTAAATAACGCTCACACTGTGTGCGTTATACCTGAGGACCGTGCAGTCACTATCCTCACGTATTTTTACACTCTCTGCCCGACATTTTATGCCGGACAGAGAAAATCAAAATCCGTACTGACGAATCAGGCAGGGCTGAACGCGGCAGGCTCAACCGCCCCAGGGGTCGACGTACCGGTCGAGACGTTCGTTGCAGCGGTCGTGATCGACGCGCGCTGGGTTGCGTCTGACGACTGACCAGCAGCGGTAGTCAGGGCCGCCGAAACGGCCGCCCGTGCTGCAGGGGTGGTTGCCGATGCCGAAGCGCTGACGACCGACGATGCAACAACAGCAATCTGAGCGTTAACCTGTACTTGCGTCAGGCCAGCTGCGCGCAGACGGGCGATCTGAGCGGCAACAACTGCTTGGCACGAGGTTGCAGCGCCGCTGCATGCTGCGAAAATAGCGCCTTGGTCAACGACGACTGACTGTGCGTTTGCGGTGCCCGAGAAGGAAACGGCGGCGAGCATTGCCAGCCCAAGTGTGGTTTTTTTCATGTCTATGGTCCTTTGAATCTAAGCTGTGCAGGCCTTTTACTTCTGACCCATTACTAACGGTGGATACACCAAACAGCCAAACGCCACAACGCCAAATACGGGTACGGCGTGGTTCGGCGCAATGTGTGGTGCAGATGCTGCACATTTCATCATTTTGCGCCAATATCACTGCAAAATAGATACCATGGTGATGGTGCTTACGCCCACTTGCCGGGGTCGCAATACAACCTAGACGCGAATCAAGGGATTGTCACACCGTGGAAACAGTTCAAGCGCAGCGCTGGCACTGCGCGCAGCCAACGCGAGGGAGGGATTGGCAGGGGTCTGGCGCGGCGGCGGGAAAGTTGCTAGCGCTTGCATATTCGTGACACGCAGGCCGCGCCGGGGGCACAGCCCGACATCGCAGCCGACAGGAGGCAAAGCCATGACTGACCCCTTTGACAGCCGCAAGGCGACCGCCGCAGCCTGGTTCAAAACCCTGAGAGATCAGATCTGCGCAGCGTTTGAAAGGGTCGAGGACAGCCAAACCAACGGGCCCCTGTCCGATCAACCTGCGGGCAAGTTCGCACTGCGCGAAACGCAAAGGACAGCGCCAGACGGATCGGACGCCGGCGGCGGCCTGATGAGCGTGATGCGCGGCGGGCGGGTGTTTGAAAAGGTGGGGGTCAATGTCTCGGCCGTGTACGGGACGCTGGAAGACCGCGCCCGCAAGTCCTTGACGGCGCGCAAGGAAATCCCCGGCCTCGATGCCGATCCCCGGTTTTGGGCCAGTGGTATTTCGCTGGTTGCGCACATGCAGAACCCCCATGTGCCAGCGGTTCACATGAACACCCGCATGTTCTGGACCCCGGGCGGTTGGTGGTTCGGCGGCGGGTCAGACCTGAACCCTTGCATCGAATATGCCGCGGATACCGCAAATTTCCACAACACGCTGAAGGCTCATTGTGACCCCCACGGCGCAGAACTCTACCCCAAGTACAAGGCTTGGGCGGATGAGTACTTCTTTATTCCGCATCGAAAGCGCGCGCGCGGTGTTGGCGGGATTTTCTACGATGACCATTGCACCGGCGACTGGGAGGTTGATTTCGCCTTCACGCAAGATGTCGGGCGCGCGTTCCTGCCCGCGTTCTTGCAACAGGTCGAAAAGCGCCGCATGACCCCCTGGACGGATGAGGACAAGGAAATCCAGCTGATCCATCGCGGACTTTATGCCGAGTACAACCTCGTCTACGATCGCGGTACAAAATTCGGGCTGGAAACCGGGCACGATCCCGATGCTGTGCTGATGAGCCTGCCGCCGTTCGCCCGCTGGGTCTGACAGCCGTCGCCGCGACGACCGGCAAACATCTGCACCCGCGTCAGGCGCGGGTGCAGATCGCGCGGACCGAATCATACTTGCGCGCCTTTGGCGCCAGGCCGGTCATGGCCAGCAGCAGCGCCTGTTGGAGGGCGTGCCGGGTAAATTCGGCAGCTGTGGCCTCGGCACGCCCCTCGTGTCGCGCCGCTATGGCGGCTTCGGTGGCAATCCAGCGCTCATCAAATTGGCGGCAATACCCACGGTACTCGATCCGTTGCACCTTCAGCCCTGCGCGCGCGCAAATGGTAGTCAGGCTTTGTTCCGTGAAAAAGTTCAGGTGGCGCGGAACATCCAGCCAATGCCAGTTATCTTGCTTCAGGCTACGGCCCAGCGCTTGGTTGTTGGGCACCTCTACCATCAGGATGCCATCGTCCGACAAGACCGATCCAGCCTGCTGCAGGGCCGCAAGGGGGTCCAGGCAATGCTCCAGCACATGCAACATCACGATGAGGTCATAGTGCATGTCCCGTACCGCTTGCGGCAGATCCTCGGCAATCGCCTCGTGCACGGTCAGCCCGCGGTCACGCGCCACACGGCAAGCGCGCCGGTCGGGGTCCACACCCGTGATCGTCTCGAAATACGGTGACAGAAGCTCCATGTCGCCGCCCGCGCCGCAGCCGATCTCCAGGCAATGCCTGCGCGCGTCGGGCAGCAGCCGCTCCCACCAGTCCAGGACCGGCTCGTGCCCATGATCCAGCCGGTAGGCGATCGCCATCAGGATGCGCAGCGCCAGCGAGGTCGCGCGACGCCGCGACATCGCGCCATCGCTGCGGTGGGTATAGTATTCGGCGAAATCATAGAATGCTGCCACTTCCTGTCCCGAGGGGCGGGGAAACAGCGCGCCATATGCCGCCGCATCCGACCACCAAAGCGTATGGCTGTCCGCCACTTCAGGGCGCCGCCAGTCCGAACGGACGGTCATCCATCGGCGCATATCGCCCCCTGTCAAAGGACAAACCGGCATTTCCATACTCCTAATCCGCAGGTTTGATCAGCAGGCCAAAAGAAGCGCAACGCCCTGCGGGGACGACATTTTCGCGCCGTGTCCGACCGTATAAGCGCAAAGCCCCAGCTATTGCGCGAACTGATACCCATACATCTACGAAACCAACGCCAAAACCGATGGTATGTCTATAGTCGACGGAAAAGTTACGCCCATCACGTGTAAAAAGGTGCCGTTGATGCGGGCAGGGCGTTCGGATCTTAGCAAATCGCCCAACCAGGCCCTCAAGGGCGTCCAGCGGGGCCAGGGTTCTGCCTGCACCGCGATAAAGACTAACGGGGAAAGCCCGTCGCCTCCATGGCGCCTACATGTCGGCGCCGAAGCGACTGCGCCAGGTCTCAGTGGAGACAATGCGCAATCGCACACACAGAGCGCTGAAAATACTTCGCGCACCATACCCGATGCCGCCTTGTTGCGCGATGTTTCACAACCTACATGCAAGCTTATGTTCAGATTCATTCCCTTCGCCAAACGCAAGCCATTGGTCGCCGTCATCCGGCTGAGTGGCACCATCGCAGCGAGCGGCGGCGGCGCCCGGCTGAACGACGCCGCTCTTGCCCCGATGATCGAGCGTGCCTTCCGGCGCGGCAAACCGCGGGCGGTCGCGCTGGTCATCAATTCGCCCGGCGGGTCGCCGGTCCAAAGCGCGTTGATCGCGGCGCGGGTCCGGCGGTTGGCGACAGAAACCGGCGTGCCAGTGCATGCGTTTGTTGAGGATGTGGCGGCATCAGGCGGCTATTGGCTGGCCACCTCCGCCGATCACATCTGGATCGATACCTGTTCGATCATAGGGTCGATCGGCGTGATCTCTGCAGGCTTTGGCTTCCATGACTTGCTGGCGCGCAACGGTATTGAGCGCCGCGTGTATGCCGCAGGCACCTCGAAATCCATGCTGGACCCATTCCGCCCCGAAAACCCCGAGGATGTGACCCGCTTGCGCGCGCTACAGGACCAGATCCATGCCGCCTTCGTCGAGCAGGTCCAATCCCGGCGCGGCGCGGCGCTGAACACCGAAACCGATCTTTTCAACGGCAATATCTGGGTCGGGCAGGGCGGCGTCGACATGGGCCTTGCCGATGGCATTGGCCACTTGGTCCCGAAGATGAAAGCCACCTTCGGCGACGCGGTGCGCTTTTCAGTCTATGGACAGCGGCGCCCGTTCTTTCAGCGCATCACGGGGCAGGCCATGTCCGATGCCATGGCCAGTGTCGAAGACCGCGCCCTGTGGGCCAGCGTCGGACTTTAGCGCATGATACTGAAGATCGTCACATTCTTCCTGCTGTTTATGGTCGTTATGGGCGCCATCCAGAAGTTTCTATTCCCTCATCGCCGCAATATGCCAGATCTGCTGAAAAGGCCCCGCAAATGCGCGCAATGCGGGCGGTTTTCGATCGGCCGCGGCAAGTGCGCTTGCAAGTCATGATGCTATTCGCCTGACTTTTAGCCGCCAGCAATCCATCGCTTCATGCATTCAGGTGCCATCGGCAAGACCCCGGATGTAACAGCGTCCGACACGACCTGTAGGAGTAAACCGTGCTGTTAGATATTGTACTGATCCTGGTCGGCCTCGGCCTATTGCTGGTCGCGGGGGATGCCCTGACCAAGGGCGCGGTAAACCTGGCGATCCGGATGGGAATTCCCGCGATCATCGTCGGACTGACCGTGGTCGCCTTCGGCACTTCAGCGCCCGAAATGCTGGTGTCGGTAGACGCAGTCCTCAGCGGTGCGCCGGGCCTGGCCCTGGGCAATGTGGTTGGTTCCAATACCGCAAACATCCTGCTGGTTCTTGGGGCGCCCGCGCTCATTTCAGCCATGACGGTCGAACGCAGCGTTGCGCGTGACTTTCTCACCATGATCGCTGCGACAGTGCTGTTCATCGCCGTCGCCTTTTTTGGTCCGATCACAACCCCGCATGCACTGATCCTGTTGGCGGGCTTGGGGCTGATGCTGGCCGACAACTACCGCAGCGCCCGAGCGCATCAGGCCCTCACAACAACTGACTCGCTGGAGGGTGCCGACCCCGGAATAGCCGGCACGAAGATCGCATTCTATCTTGCAGTGGGCGTGATCGGCCTGCCGCTGGGCGCACAAATGCTTGTTGGCGGGGCAACAAGTATCGCCTCAGCGCTTGGCGTATCCGATGCGCTGATCGGATTGACGCTGGTCGCGGTGGGCACATCGCTGCCAGAACTGGCAACGACAGTCATGGCCGCGATACGGCGCGAATCCGGGATCGCCATCGGCAATATCATCGGTTCCAACGTATTCAATCTGCTGGCAATCATCGGCATCGCATCGTTGATTGGCCCGATCCCGGTCCCCGACGATATTGCGCGCATCGACCTGTGGGTCATGCTCGGCGCATCGCTGGTGCTGGCACCCTTCATCTGGCTGGGCTGGCGCATCACCCGGGGTTGGGGTGTAGTTTTGCTTTTGGCCTATGCAGGCTATGTTGCGACATTGGTAATGCGGGGCAGTGCATGAATGACAAGGCGCTAATTACAGGGGCGGGCAAGCGACTGGGGCGCGCGATGGCGCTGTATCTGGCCTCTCGCGGACATGACGTGGCGATCCACTATGCGACATCCGCGACCGAGGCCGACGATGTCGCGGCTGAGGCGCGCAGCCATGGCGTTCAGGCAGTGACAGTGCAGGCGGACCTTCTGGACGAAGCGGCCAGCGCATCGCTGGTCGCGCGCGCCTCGCAGGCGCTTGGTGGCCCGCTGACATTACTGATCAACAACGCCTCCATCTTTGAATATGACAACATCCGGTCCGCCACGCGCGATAGTTGGGACCGGCATTTCGGCTCAAACCTGCGCGCGCCGTTCGTTCTGACACAGCATTTCGCCGCGCAAGCCCCTAGCGCCAGTCGGAACAACATGGCTGAGCCGGTTGCGCGAGCCATGGTGCTGAACATGATTGACCAGCGCGTCCATAAGCTGACACCTGAGTTCATGACTTACACGCTTGCCAAGATGGGCCTCTGGGCGCTGACTCAGACGGCAGCACAGGCTTTGGCACCTGACATTCGGGTCAATGCCATAGGGCCCGGGCCAACGCTTCAGGGTGGGCGCCAGTCGGCGGACCACTTCGCCAGACAGCGCGCGGCGACAGTGCTGGAACGGGGCGCAAACGCCGCCGATATCACTGCCGCACTGGGCTATTTTCTGGATGCTCCTGCGGTTACGGGGCAGATGCTGGCGGTAGACGGGGGCCAGCATCTTGCTTGGCAAACGCCCGATGTCATCGGGATCGAGTAGCAAAAACCCTCTCACTTGTCAGAGTTTTGCACCGCTCGCCATCGTGTCACATTTCCGTTAAGAATTTGTTAGGTTTTTCAGATAGTTGGCGCCTTGGAAAAATATTATGTATATATGTCAATATGTTACAGTTTAGCCTAAAAATTAGGCACCTCTCTGAACTGCCCTGAAAACAAGGATATTTCCCGACGCGCCGGTTTATTCCCACAGACTTATCCACAGTTTCCGTGGACAGGTTTGATCTTGAACCTATGCGAAGTTCGTTGCAGCAATCCGGGGGAATCAAAGGTGCCAGACATGCAAGATCCGACCGAACCGGAAATAACGGCGCAAAGCCCCGGCGGTGCCCCAGAAACAGGCTATGGGCGCATCGCGGCTTATCTGAAGACCCTCGATGCCTCACCCGGGGTCTACCGGATGCTGAATGCGCAGTCCGAAGTGCTCTATGTCGGCAAGGCCCGTAACCTGCGGGCCCGCGTATCGAACTATGCGCGCCCCTCAGGGCATTCCGGTCGAATCGCGCGGATGATCGAGGAAACCGCCTCGATGCTGTTCCTGACGACGCGGACCGAAACCGAAGCGTTGCTGCTGGAACAAAACCTCATCAAGCAGCTGAAACCCCGCTACAATGTGCTTCTGCGCGACGACAAGAGCTTCCCCAACATCCTGCTGCCAAAAGACCACCCCTTTCCCCAACTGCGCAAGCACAGGGGCAAAAAAACTGTCAAGGGCAGCTACTTTGGCCCCTTCGCCAGCGCAGGCGCCGTGAACCGCACGCTCAACCAATTGCAGCGGGTATTCCTGCTGCGCAACTGCTCAGATTCGGTGTTCAACGGCCGCACACGCCCGTGTCTGCTGTACCAGATCAAACGGTGCAGCGCGCCCTGCGTCGACTATGTGTCCAAGGAGGATTACGCAGGCCTTGTGGCCGATGCCGAACGGTTCCTGTCAGGCAAATCCACCCATATCCAGGCGCAGCTGGCCGCCGACATGCAGGCCGCATCGGAGGCGATGGAATTTGAACGCGCCGCTGCCCTGCGCGACCGCATCCGCGCTCTGACGAATGTGCAGCAAGCCCAGGGCATCAACCCGCGCGGCGTGACCGAGGCTGATGTAATCGCCCTGCACCTGGACAGCGGACAAGCCTGCGTGCAGGTGTTCTTCATCCGGGCAAACCAGTCTTGGGGCAACAAGGACTTCTACCCACGCACAGGCGCCGGCGCGGATGAGGCCGAAATCCTAGAGGCCTTTCTGGCGCAGTTCTACGACGACAAGACACCCGCGCCGCTGATCCTGCTGTCACATCCGATCGAGAATGAGGATCTGATGGTGCAGCTTCTGTCGGACCGGGCCGAACGCAAGGTGTCCCTTGCCGTTCCCCTGCGCGGCGAAAAGGCCGAACTGGTCGAAAATGCCGCCCGCAACGCCCGTGAAAGCCTGGCGCGTCGCATGGCCGAAGGGGCAGCGCAGGGCAAACTTCTGGCAGGTCTTGCCGACGCCTTCGGGCTGGAGGCCACACCCCGCCGGGTAGAGGTTTACGACAACTCGCATATCCAAGGCACGGATGCTGTCGGCGCGATGATCGTGGCCGGGCCTGAGGGTTTCCTGAAATCCCAGTACCGAAAGTTCAACATCAAATCTGATGCCGGCGCCAACAGCGACGACTTTGGCATGATGAAAGAGGTTCTGACCCGCCGCTTCGAACGCTTGCTTCGCGAAGACCCCGACCGTGAGGGCGAAATGTGGCCCGATCTTCTTTTGATCGACGGTGGCGCGGGGCAGGTGTCGGCAGTGGCTGAAATCATGACAGAGATGGGCGTGGACGACATCGCCATGGTGGGTGTGGCAAAGGGGATCGACCGCGACGCGGGCAAAGAAGAGTTCTATCGCCCCGACGGCAGGCCCTTTGCGCTGCGCCACAACGACCCGGTGCTGTATTTCGTGCAACGTCTGCGGGACGAGGCGCACCGCTTCGCCATCGGCACCCACCGCGCGAAACGCGCCAAGGCAGTGGGTGCGACCCCGCTGGATGAGATCCCAGGCATCGGCGCTGCGCGCAAACGCGCGCTGCTCGCGCATTTCGGCAGCGCCAAAGCCGTCGCGCGCGCGGGGCTGTCAGACCTGCAAGCAGTCGGCGGCATTTCAGAAGCAATGGCCCAGTCGGTCCACGATTTCTTCCACACCAAAGGGTAGCTGGATTACGCCTCCACGTGCCATTCCGACAGCCTGCCTGCGTTTGACTTCATTCGCAATTTGCGCCCAGCCCCTACCATTTTTTGCTTGCTGAAAACCGGCTTCGCGGTACCCTCGGGCATGTGCCGCCCCTGGCACGTTTCTGATGGCGCGCCACTGTCTTGTTGAGAAGTCGGGTTGTCCGGGCGTTTTCGCAAAGTAGGTGGCGCGGCCGAGATGATTTTAAAATGGAGTCCCCGGATGCGCCTTTCACTGCTTGCTTCCACTGCCATTGCGGCCCTGTCAGCTGGAGCGGCCTTTGCCGATACCACGCTGCATGTGTTGCATATCAACGATTTCCACAGCCGGATTGAGCCGATCAACGCCTTCAACTCCACCTGCTCGGCCGAAGACGATGCCGCAGGCGAGTGCTTTGGCGGCACCGCCCGGCTGTTTACCCTTATCAACGATCTGCGCGACACGCTCTCGGCCGAGGGCCACCCGGTTGTAGTGCTGGACGCGGGCGATTCTTCACAAGGCTCGCTATTCTACACCACCTATGGCGGACAAGCCGAAGCCGATTTCATGGAGCGTATCGGCTTTGACGCAATGGCCGTTGGCAACCATGAATTCGACCTTGGCCCGGAAGGACTGGCCGTGTTTTTGGACACTGTCAGTTTCCCGATTTTGTCGAGCAACCTTGACGTTTCTGCCTCGAACATCCTGGCGGATAGGGTAATGCCCTATACGATCATTGAGCGCGGCGGGCTGAAGATCGGCATCGTTTCGGCTTTGGCGACTGACACGCCCGAAACCGCCTCGCCCGGGCCTTCCGTCGTATTCGAAGATGAGGTAGCCGCACTGCGCCGCGTGGTCGCCGAATTGCAGGAACAGGATGTCGCCCCGATCATCGCGCTGACACATGTCGGCATGAATCGCGACCTGGACATTGCCGCGCAGGTACCGGGTCTGACTGCTGTGGTCGGCGGACATTCCCACACTTATATGTCGGCCAGCGACCCCGACCGTGACGCGGCTTATCCCACCTGGGTGGGTGCCGAAGACGGCGGCCTTGTGCCCGTCGTGCAGGCCTATTCCTACGGGAAGTATGTCGGCCACCTGATCCTTGAACTGGACGATGCAGGGCAACTGATCCATGCCAGCGGGGATACCATTGTCGTAGACGGGTCCATCACCCCAAACGCAGAAATCGTAGCCGAAGTGGACGCCCTTGCCGGGCCAATCGAGGAACTGAAGTCTCAGATCGTAGCCGAATCCGCCGGGCCTATCGAAGGAGACCGCACGGTATGCCGTGCGCAGGAATGCCAGATGGGCAACCTGGTGGCTGATGCGATGCTGGCCCGTGTCGCTGATCAGGGCATCACCATCGCCATCCAGAACGGCGGCGGGCTGCGCGCCTCGATCAGTGAAGGACAGGTCACGATGGGCGACGTTCTTTCAGTGCTGCCGTTCCAGAATACGCTGTCCACCTTTCAGGTCACCGGCGATGTCATCATCGACGCCCTGGAAAACGGCGCCAGCCGTCTGGAAGACGGCGCAGGCCGCTTCGCTCAGGTTGCCGGGCTGAAATACACCCTGACCGCGGCGAACGAACCCGGTAACCGGATCAGCGATGTGATGGTGATGCAGGGCGGAGACTGGGCCCCGATCGAGGCTGAGACACTCTATGGCGTGGTCAGCAACGACTATGTCCGGCAAGGCGGCGATGGCTACAGCATGTTCGGAACCGAGGCCGTCAATGCCTATGACTTCGGGCCGGACCTGGCCGATGTCCTTGCCGAATACATGATCGAAAATGCGCCTTACCAACCCTACCTGGATGGACGTATCACGGTGAACTGAGGGGCAATTGTGGGGCAGGGATACCCGTGCCCCACAATCCTGCACCGATGTCACAACGCAAAAGGCCGGGACGCGATGTCCCGGCCTTTTTGTTCGATATAAAGCGGATCAGCTGAGATTACGCTCAACTTCTTCCCGCTCGAATATCTCGATCACGTCGCCTGCGCGGATGTCTTCGTGGTTCTCAAACGCCATGCCGCATTCCTGACCGGACTGAACCTCTTTGACCTCATCCTTGAAGCGCTTGAGGGTCTTGAGCGTGCCTTCATGCACCACCACGTTGTCACGCAGCAGGCGCACACCAGCGGAACGCCGCGCGATACCTTCGGTGACCAGACAACCGGCAACCTTGCCGACGCCAGAAACCTTGAAGACTTCACGAATTTCGGCGTAACCGATGAACTTCTCGCGGATCTCGTTCGACAAGAGGCCAGAAGCCGCCGCTTTCACGTCATCCACCAGATCGTAGATCACCGAGTAATACCGGATCTCCACACCCTTCTGGTTAGCGCTGTTGCGGGCCGGCGCGTTGGCGCGGACGTTGAAGCCGAACACTGGCGCGCCCGATGCTTCGGCAAGGCCGATATCGGATTCAGTGATCGCACCCACACCGTAGTGCAGCACGCGCACGCGCACCTCGTCGTTGCCGATCTTCTCCATCGCCTGAACGATTGCCTCGGCAGAGCCCTGCACATCGGCTTTCAGAACGATGGGCAGTTCGGCCACGTTCTGATCGTCCTTGGCTTTCGCCATCAGTTGTTCCAGCGTCGTCGCAGCACCTGCCGCAGCGCGCTTGTCTTTCGACGCCTGCAAGCGGTAATCGGCGATTTCGCGGGCCTGTGCCTCGGTGTCGACGACGTTCAGCACATCACCGGCCTCGGGCGTGCCATTCAAGCCCAAAACTTCAACAGGGACCGATGGCCCAGCCTCATCGACGCGCTCACCTTTGTCGTTGATCAGCGCGCGGACTTTGCCCCACTGTTCGCCAACGACAAAGATGTCGCCTTTGCGCAATGTGCCATTCTGTACCAGAACGGTTGCAACGGGGCCGCGACCCACGTCCAGCTTTGCCTCGATCACTGCGCCCATGGCCGAGCGGTCGGGGTTGGCCTTCAGTTCCAGAATTTCCGCCTGAAGCGCAATCGCCTCGAGCAATTGATCAAGCCCCTGCCCGGTAAGGGCCGAGACTTCGACATCCTGCACATCGCCCGACATCGCCTCGACCACCACCTCGTGTTGCAACAGGTCGGTGCGCACCTTTTGGGGGTTCGCATCGGGGCGGTCGATCTTGTTGATCGCCACAATCATCGGCACCTTTGCCGCCTTGGCGTGGTTGATCGCCTCGATGGTCTGCGGCATCACGGCGTCTTCGGCAGAAACCACCAGCACGACGATGTCCGTCACATTCGCCCCACGCGCCCGCATCGACGTAAACGCCGCGTGGCCAGGGGTATCAAGGAATGACAACACAGCGCCGGTATCGGTGGTAACCTGGTAGGCACCGATATGTTGGGTGATCCCGCCAGCCTCGCCGGAAACAACGCTGGTTTTGCGAATCGCATCCAGCAGTGAGGTTTTGCCGTGGTCGACATGGCCCATGATGGTGATGATCGGCGGACGCGAGCGCAGCGATTCGGGCGCATCCTCGATCATGTCGATGACCTGCTCGACGTCGGCATCAGAAACCCGCACCACCTTGTGGCCGAATTCCTCGATCACCAACTCGGCGGTGTCGGCGTCGATGCTTTGGTTCATGGTCGCCATGACGCCCATTTTCATCAACGACTTCACCACGTCGGCGACACGTTCGGCCATCCGGTTGGCAAGTTCTTGCACCAGAATGGTTTCAGGCAGACGCACATCTCGCACCTGCTTCTCGCGCGGTGCGGACTGGCCAAGTGCTTTTTGGCGTGCACGCTCTTGCTTGCGCTTCATCGCCGCCATGGAGCGTTGGCGCCCACCGTCACCGGCCAGTGCCTCGTTCAAGGTCAGCTTGCCTGCGCGGCGGCCGGTGTCTTCACGCGGCTTTGCCTTGGCATCGCGTTCTGCCTTGTCGCGCTCAGGTTTGCGCGCGGTAGACGGGGCAGGCCGGGTGCGGTCGGATACCGGAGCCGATGCGATGGGATCGGGCTCAGCGGCGGGCTTCGGCGAAGCTTTTGCAGCCTTTGCAGCGGCTTGGCGCTTTTCCGCCTCATCCGCTTCAACGACTGCGCGCGCTTCGTCTTCGGCCTTCTGACGCAAGGCTTCTTCGCGTTCGCGATCCTCACGCTCCTTGGCTTCCATCTCTTCGCGGCGGCGCTGACGATCTTCCTCACGGGCCTTTTCTTCGGCCTCACGCTGAGCTGCGTCATCCGCTTCGCGGGCACGTGCTGCCTGAACGGCCTTAAGCCGCCGGTCCATTTCGGCATCCGAGATGCCGGCAGGCCGCCGCGCCGGGTTGCCACCCGGGGCCGGCTTCGCGCCAGTGGGAGCGGGCGTGCCCTGTTTGGGGACCACAACACGCTTTCGTTTTGTTTCCACCACCACAGCCTTTGTGCGGCCATGGCTGAAGCTCTGCTTCACCTGACCGGGGCGCGCACCGCCAAGGCCAAGGGGTTTTTTACCGTCTGTATCGCTCATGCGTCCGTCATATCCTTCCCGGTGGCAGATCCACCGATTTGCCCGCGCACACCGGCGAGCCTTGCCGCTTCCTCTACAACACGCGTCGTGAGTCCGCCAGAGCCAAGCGCGGCATGTATCACATGATCCCGCCCAAAAGCCAAACCCAATTCTGACGCGGTCAGAATTCCAATAAACTGGCCCGTGTCGTCGGGGGGGCGCAGTTTTGCCTTGCCACGATCCGAGCCGTCGACAGCCTGCAACAGAACCCGCGCGGTTCCAGCCATCAGTTTTTCACGCACCTTTTCATACCCAGCAACCGCCCCGCCGCCGCGCCGGGCCAGCGAGATCAGATCAATCACCCGGCGGGTCAGCAGGTCATGCACCATGCCGGGTAGATCGTCCGGCACCACCACCTGCTGTCGCGCGGCACGGGCGAACAGCTTCTTTGCCACTGCAAGGTCCAGCGCCCCGCGATCTGCGGAAACCCAGATGCCCCGGCCCGGCAGCTTCTGTGCCAGGTCGGGAACAATCATGTTGTCCGGGCCCAGCACGAAGCGCACGAGACCGGCGGCGGGCTGCGCGTCACCCGTGACGATGCAGCGCCGCTCGGGCGTTTCGGGCCGGGTTTTACCACCACTGCGGGTCATGCGCCGCCCCTCCACGACCTCAGTCAGGCCGTTTCTTCCTCACCCTCGGCTTCAACCTCGGGTTCCAGTTCCGACGGATCAACCCAGCCCAGAAGCACACGCGCCGTCATGATGAGGTGCTGAGCTTCTTCCAGGCTGACATCGAAGGGTTCCAGAACGCCGTCATCCTTCACACGCTGGCCATTGACGGTGGTCCAGCCCCCCGCAAGCTCCCAGTCGGCGCAGGTGGCAAAGTCTTCCAGCGTTTTCACGTCGTCCTTGGTCAGCGCTTCGACCATTTGCGGGGTCAGCCCCTCGAAGGTTATCAGGCTGTCTTCGGCGCCCAGTTCGCGCGCGACTTCCAGTGCCTTGCGCGACACCTCTTCCAAACGATCGCGCGCGCGGGCCTGCAACTCGCCCGCGGTGCCTTCGTCAAAGCCGTCGATGGACAGAAGCTCGTCCAGTTCGACATAAGCCACTTCCTCAAGGTTGGTAAAGCCTTCGGCCACCAACAGCTGCGCCATGAACTCATCCACGTCCAGTTCGTCCATGAACAGCTTGGTCCGTTCCGTGAATTCGGCCTGACGGCGGGCAGATTCGTCCGCTTCGGTCATGATATCGATGTCGAGGCCGGTCAACTGGCTGGCCAGCCGCACGTTCTGGCCGCGGCGGCCGATTGCCAGAGACAATTGTTCATCCGGAACAACGACCTCAATCCGGCCTGCGTCCTCATCGATGACAACCTTCGACACTTCGGCAGGTTGCAACGCATTGACGAGGAAGGTCGCCTGATCCTCATTCCACGGAATGATGTCGATCTTTTCACCCTGAAGTTCGTTCACCACGGCCTGCACCCGGCTGCCACGCATACCGACACAGGCACCGACGGGGTCGATCGAGCTGTCGTAGGAAATCACGCCGATCTTTGCCCGCGACCCGGGATCACGTGCCACGGCCTTGATGACGATGATGCCGTCGTAGATCTCCGGCACTTCCATCTTGAACAACTCGGCCATGAACTCGGGCGCGGTGCGCGACAGGAATACCTGCGGCCCCCGAGCCTCGCGCCGAACGTCCTTGATGTAGCAACGGATACGGTCGTTCGGGCGGTAGGATTCCCGGCCAATTTTTTCGTTGCGACGCAAGATGCCCTCGCCCCGGCCGATATCCACGATAATGTTGCCGTATTCCTCACGCCGGACGACACCGTTGATGATGGTGCCCTGACGGTCGATGAATTCCTCATACTGGCGATCACGCTCAGCCTCACGGACCTTTTGCAAGATCACCTGTTTGGCAGATTGCGCGGCAATGCGCCCCAGCTCGACCGGCGGCACCTCGTCGATGATCTCATCGCCGACCTTGGGGTCGGCCAGATGCGATTTCGCCTGCGCGACAGTCAATTCGGCATGGTGGTTTTCCACCGCGTCATCTTCGACCACAGTGCGCACGCGCGTGAAGGTGGCGCGCCCGGTCTTGCGGTCAATCGCCACACGAATATCGAGATCAGCGCCATAGCGTGACTTTGCCGCCCGCGCGAGGGATTCTTCCATCGCCTGCACGACCAGTTCGGGGTCGATCATCTTTTCCCGCGCAACCGCTTCGGCGGTCTGCAACAATTCCAACTGGTTGGCCGAAGTTATCGCCATGGTTCAATCCTTCACAGAAGCGGTATCGCTTGATGTTTCAATCTGGTCTTCGATTTCGGTTTCATCGAATTCATCCGATCCGGCCTCGATTTCCTTGGTTTTGCGGGCGCGCAGCATTTCGGCGATCAACTCATCGGTCAGCACCAGTTTGGCGTCCGACAGCCAGTCAAACTGCAGACCGATGGTGACGGCCTCACCACCCTCTTCGATTTCCAGCAGCACCTCATCGCCCTCGGTCCCAGCAAGGATGCCCCTGAAGCGGCGGCGGCCGTCGATCAATTCCGTCGTCTCGATCCGCGCCTCATAGCCGTCCCAGGCGTCGAAATCCTTCAGCCGTGTCAGCGGGCGGTCGATGCCAGGGCTGGAGACTTCCAGTGTGTAGGTATCTTCCAGCGGGTCTTCGACATCCAGAATGGCAGAAACGGCAGTGGAGATTTCGGCGCAATCTGAGACTTCGATCCCGCCGTCAGGACGGTCGGCCATGATTTGCAGCGTCCGCGTCTTACCGGCCATAAGCCGCAGACGCACCAGTTCAAATCCCAGATCTTCGATCACGGGGGTGACGATCTCGGCCAGTCGCTGGTCTATAGTGGTTTTGGCGATCAGATCGCTCATGGCGGGCAGGCTCCAGATACAAAAAAACGGGCGCGCGGCCCGTGAACTGTTCCCGGTGGTGTTTCGGGGATGGAAGCCGAAACGCCGCTATTAAGGGATCATATACGCCCAAAACCCCACCGGCGCAAGGGGGACGCTAAACGCGGTGATAGGGTGACCCCGCCAGGATGCTGGCAGCACGATAAAGCTGTTCGACCAGCATGACCCGCACCAACATGTGCGGCCAGACCATCTGGCCAAACGACAGCGACATATTCGCCTGTGCGCGCAGGCCCGTGTCGATGCCATCCGCCCCGCCGATCACGAAAGCCAGATCTTGCGCGCCATCGTCGCGAATCTGCGCCAGCGTTTCAGAAAACTGAACCGAGGTCATCAGCCGTCCGCGTTCGTCCAAAGTGATCAGCCGCGCGCCTGCCGGGACGGCGCGCCGCAACAGCGCACCCTCGGCGGCCATACCGCCGCCCTTTCGGTCGTCCACCTCTACCTCGGCCAAGGGGCCGAGGGACAGGGCGCGGCCCGTCCGGTCAAAACGCGTAGTATAATCGTCGATCAGGGCGCGCTCGGGACCAGTGCGCAGTCGGCCCACGGCGCAGATATGGACCCGCATCAGGAACCAGCGGTGTCGCCTTGGCCCAGCCACATCTTTTCCAGCTGGTAGAATTCCCGTACCTCGGGCCGGAAGATGTGCACGACAACATCGCCGGTGTCGATCAGCACCCAGTCACCGATGTCCTTACCTTCGACGCGTGCCGAAAGGCGGAATTTCTGTTTTAGCCGGTCCATCAGGTTTTGTGCCATCGAAGACACCTGACGGGTCGAACGGCCCGAACAGATCACCATATGATCGGCCATTGCCGATTTGCCGCGCAGGTCGATCTTCACCAGCTCTTCGGCTTTATCATCATCCAGCGATTCCAGAATGGTTTCCAGCAGTGTGTCGCTGGTCAGGTTGTGTTCAGGCGCGGCCGCGGCAGTCATACGCGCGGCCCGCGGGCCAACCGGCAGGCCGGTTGCAGGATCAGAATGAGACAGGACATTGTCCTCCTAAGTGTTCAGGCGCATCCGGCGCCCCGGTATTCGTTTCGTGCTGACATTAACAGCACAGGCGCATTTTCTCAATCACAGGGGGATGTGGTTTGCAAGCGCCGCGGCACCGCCCGCGCTTGCCACAGGGGGGCGAAGGGCGTAAATACCGCGCGATGACACACCGATTTTTCGACATGGACGATCACGCGCGCCTGCCCTGGCGGTTCTTTGGGCCTGTTGGCCCTGGACGGCAGCCCACCGGCTGACCGCACCGATACGCCCGCGCGCCACGTTTCATCCGCCATCTGATCTATTGAGAGAGCCACCATGTCTCCGAAAACACTCTACGACAAAATCTGGGATGCCCATCTGGTCCATGAGGCCGAAGACGGAACCTGCCTGCTGTATATCGACCGCCACCTGGTCCACGAAGTCACCAGCCCACAGGCGTTCGAGGGGCTGCGCATGGCGGGCCGCAAGGTACGCGCGCCGGAAAAAACCATTGCCGTGCCGGATCATAACGTGCCGACCACGCTGGACCGCGCCAAGGGGATCGAGAATGAGGAATCCCGCATTCAGGTCGAGGCGCTGGACAAAAATGCCATCGAATTTGGCGTGAACTACTACCCGGTGTCCGACGTCCGTCAGGGCATCGTGCACATCGTCGGCCCCGAACAAGGGTGGACCCTGCCCGGCATGACGGTGGTTTGCGGCGACAGCCATACCGCAACCCACGGCGCATTCGGCGCACTGGCGCATGGCATAGGTACGTCCGAGGTTGAGCACGTTCTGGCCACCCAGACGCTGATCCAGCGCAAGGGCAAGAACATGAAGGTGGAAATCACCGGGAAACTACGGCCCGGTGTCACCGCAAAAGACATTACGCTGTCGGTGATCGGCGCGACCGGCACCGCAGGCGGTACCGGCTATGTCATCGAGTACTGCGGCGAAGCGATTCGCGACCTGTCGATCGAGGGGCGCATGACCGTGTGCAACATGGCCATAGAAGGTGGCGCGCGCGCCGGCCTGATCGCCCCGGATGAGAAAACCTTTGAGTACTGCAAGGGCCGCCCCCACGCACCGAAAGGCGCGCAGTGGGAGGCCGCCGTCACATGGTGGAAGACCCTCTTTTCGGACCCCGATGCGCAGTGGGACAAGGTCGTGACGCTGAAAGGCGAAGAGATTGCGCCCGTCGTCACCTGGGGCACCAGCCCCGAAGACGTGCTGCCAATCACCGAGATCGTGCCGGACCCCGCCAGCTTCACGGGCGGCAAGGTGGATGCCGTCAAGCGCTCGCTGGAATACATGGGCCTGACGCCGGGTCAAAAACTGTCAGACATCGCCATCGATACGGTGTTCATCGGGTCCTGCACCAACGGCCGGATCGAGGACCTGCGCGCCGCCGCCGCCATCTTGAAGGGCAAAAAAATCAAGGCCGGGCTGCGCGCCATGATCGTCCCCGGCTCGGGCCTTGTGCGCGCGCAGGCCGAAGAGGAAGGGCTGGCCGACATTTTCAAGGAAGCGGGCTTTGAATGGCGGCTCGCAGGCTGTTCCATGTGCTTGGCGATGAACCCCGACCAACTGTCCCCGGGAGAGCGTTGCGCAGCGACATCGAACCGGAATTTTGAAGGTCGGCAGGGCCGGGGCGGGCGCACGCATCTAATGTCCCCCGCTATGGCCGCAGCGGCCGCAATCACCGGGCATTTGACCGACGTGCGCGAGATGATGTAGGCAAAGTGCTCGGCGCATGTAATCCGTTTATATACAACGGCTTACATGCGTCCCTTTGGGATACCGCGCCTACCCGAAATTTCTCGCGAGCGTCAGGGTCTGGCTGGTGCGGGTCTGCGCGAAACCTGAACCGATTGGCTCAGGAACTGAGCCGCATCCGTCGTCTCCATGAAAGCCGTGTCGCCCGCATCGCGGCCCACGGCAATCACGGCCAATGTTTCCGGCGCGCACAGGCCGGTTGCATCGACCAACTGCCACGCTCCGCCCAGCCAGACCTGCGCCACGGCATGAAAATCTGGCGGATCGACATCCGGCCCATAGGCGGCGACATAGCGCGCCGGAATGTTCGCCGCGCGGACAAGTGCGCAGACAACATGGACGAAATCCCGGCATACGCCCTGCCGTGCCGCGAATGTGTCTAGCGCCGTCGTCGCCTGCGTAGACCCGAAGGCTCCATATGCCATCGACCGCCGGACCCAGTCGGAAATTGCCGCAACCTTGGCGCCGCCTTCCAGTCCGGCGAACCGGCGTGCCACGAATGGCCCGAACATGTCCGACTGCACCAGCCGCGACGGCCGCAGAAAAGTCAGCGCCTCGGGCGGCAAGGCGTGGATCGGGGCGGCGTCGAATGACTCGAGCGCCACGGCTCCACGCGTCACCTCGATCTGCGCGGTATAGCTCAACCGCATCTCCTCAGTGGCAAGCGCGGCCCAGACCCTCTGGCCGACACCCGCTTCCCCTGCGATGCGGGTCACGGTCGCATCCGCGATCTCCAGATTGTCGGATAGAATCCGCTGGCCCTCGGTGTTTTCCGCTACTTCCAATGTCAGCAGGGCCGCCCGGTCCGCGCCCAACCGATAGTTCATTTTGACGTCGATTTCTATGTGCACCTGGAATCCTGTCTACCCGCGACAAAGTACCATCGGGTGAATGCGCGCATGCCAGCAATTGGCCCAGATTGTCAAATGAAGTCCCACACGTTCGCCACTGGGATCGCCGCGCCCCCGGCGCAACTCCGTGAGGCTGGTCAAACTTGTCTTGTCCGCGCAGTTCGGCTATCGCTTCTGCAAAGTTTCTGGAGAGTATAATGGACACGTTCACCAAGCTGACCGGCACCGCCGCCCCGCTGGATCTGATCAATATCGACACTGACATGATCATTCCGAAACAGTTTCTGAAAACCATCAAGCGCTCAGGCCTTGGCAAGAACCTGTTTGACGAGATGCGCTATGATCAGAACGGCGAAGAACTCCCCGGTTTCATTCTGAACCAACCTGCCTACAGGTCGGCAGAAATCCTGATTGCGGGCGACAACTTCGGCTGCGGCTCATCGCGGGAACACGCACCTTGGGCGCTGCTGGACTTCGGCATCCGCTGCGTCATTGCACCATCCTTCGCCGATATTTTTTACAGCAACTGCTTCAAGAACGGCATCCTGCCGATCGTCCTGCCGCAAGATCAAGTCGATGCGCTAATGGAGGATGCCCGCAAGGGATCTAACGCGCGAATCACCGTTGACCTGGAGTCACAAACTGTCTCCACGGTGGACGGGCAGAGCTTTTCCTTCGAGGTGGACGCCTTCAAACGCCACTGCCTGATGAACGGGCTGGACGACATCGGGCTCTCGCTGGAGAAAGTAGCTTCAATTGACGCTTTCGAGCAACAGGCCACGACCAGTCGCCCTTGGGTCTGATTGCGACACACATACAACCTATGGGGGCATCCGGTGACGGATGCCTTTGTTTTTCCACAATGTTGATGCAAACCTGCGACAGTTTCTCCTCGAAATTGACCCCGGAATTCAGGATGTTGTCTTAAGTCTTGTGAAAGGTGGCAGAAGTGGGCAACATTGTGGCAAAAATGAGGCAATCCATGCCACATTGGCATGCGCAACCGGGGACCAGCGGACCCAAAATCGGGGCTGGCCTGATGAAGTTGGGTGGCAGTAAACTGATGTCGCAGGTCACGGGGGCACTTCTACGGGCGTTTTTTGTCGCGCTGCTTGTGTCACTTCCGGCGTTGCTTTTGCCCGATATTTCCCGCGATGTCGCTCAGGTTGTGACCTTGCTGGCGCTGATTGCTGCGATGGTAACCTTCGCGGAATACTCAGCCACTTACCCTGGATTGATCCAGTTTCGCGACGCACCGCCCTACAACCGAATCCGGTTCATCGTGCTGTTCTTCCTGGTGCTCTTTCTGTCGCTTCTGGCACGTACCGATGAGATTCCGACAATGTTCGGCCTCCTGATTCAGGCGGTTGCCATGAATCTAGGCGAGGCGTTGAATTTTTCTTATAGCCCCGTCCGCCTGCTGATGCTGTCGCTGCCCGCGGGGCTGGATCCGGCCCATGTCAACATGGTTCTGGCTGCGGGCGCATTAGCCTACACCATTGGTGTGATTGGGCTTCTTGGCTTCTTTGTCGCAATCTTCACCGGCTATTGGCCACAGCGCCATGCGCAGTTCAACGTCTGGGTAAATCTCCCGACCTTCGACCCGACAGCAGGTCTGGACGTGGTTCAACGGCTTGAACGCGATGCCGTCGTTAACATCGCCTTAGGGATTGTCATGCCATTCATGTTGCCGGTGCTGTTGCGGGCCTCCACCTTCCTGATGCAGCCCATTACGTTGGAGTCACCACAATCGCTAGTCTGGGGGGTTTCTGCATGGGCGTTTATTCCGGTCAGCCTGATCATGCGCGGCATCGCCATGAACCGGGTCGCCGTGATGATCCGCGAGAAGCGGCGCGAAATCGCCGCGGCAGAGGACCTGATTCCGCGCCCGCCGCAATCCGTATACTCCTGATCCTGATCCTTGTCGTGATCGCGTTGGCTGCAGGGTCCGGTTCGCTCCCAGCGCAAGACACATCCCGCAACTCTCTGCGCGTTGCGATATACAACGTGAACCTGTCAGGACGAGGGCCAGGGCTGGTTTTGCGCAACCTGCTGGCGAATGACCCCGTCGCCCTCCGGTTGGCGCAGATCGTCAGCCGAACCGCACCTGACGTCCTGGTGCTGACAAAAATCGACCATGACATGGACCTCCGCGCGCTTAGGGCGTTTGCGGCCTTGGTTTCTGCAGAGGGGCACGACATGCCACATGCGTTCGCGCGCCGCCCCAACACGGGCTGGGCGACAGGACGCGACATGGATGGCGACGGTACGCTTGGCACTGCGGACGATGCGCATGGCTATGGGGCGTTTGCGGGTGTCGGGGGTATGGCGGTGCTGTCGCGCCTACCGATCATGCACGATCATGCGGAAGATTTTTCAACCTTCCTATGGGCCGATTTGCC
Source organism: Roseicitreum antarcticum (assembly GCF_014681765.1). Taxonomy (GTDB): domain Bacteria; phylum Pseudomonadota; class Alphaproteobacteria; order Rhodobacterales; family Rhodobacteraceae; genus Roseicitreum; species Roseicitreum antarcticum. The sequence continues at coordinate 2,419,642 of NZ_CP061498.1, read as the reverse complement.
GGGGCATATAATGCCCATCGAAACGCCTGAGCCTGCGTTGCAACGCCTTTCGACCACTGGGCACTGGCTTGTGCCGGTACAGATTCACCCGGTTGGGATGCTCAATTTGCTCGTCTTCTATGCCAGCCCGCCGGTTTTTGGTTCAATGGAAAACCGAAATCTGCACCGCAATCATGATGAGGTCAGGTTCTGGACACAGTATCTCGATGGAAGGCTGCCAATGCCACCGCCTGACGGACCCGTAGTGGTCGCGGGAAGTGCAAACCTCGATCCCGTCGATGGCGATGGCCTGCATGAGGCGATGCAGGACTTACTGCGCCACCCACGCCTGCAAGATCCGCAACCCCGCAGCGTCGACGCGATACTTGCGGCAGACCACCCTGCCAGCCTTGGTCATCGGGGCGATCCAGCCTTGGACACGACGGAATGGGTGCGCGACATCGGTCCGGGAAACCTGCGGGTGGATTACCTTTTGCCCGACGCGCGCCTGCAAGTGCTTGACGCCGGTGTCGTCTGGCCCCCGCCACAGGATGAGCTTGCGGACTTGGTCGGCAAAGGGGAGGAGGCGCCGACGAGGCACCGCCTTGTCTGGGTTGACCTCGCAATCCCGTGACCCTGCCAGGCAACAAGATTTCACATACCGTCAACCGCGCAGCACGGCTTCACACCAGCGCGGGACGCAGCGTCAATTCAGCAGCCCGGCATGACGCAGGGCGGCGTCGATCAGCGCCTTGGTTGCATCGGTCAGGCCGATCAACGGCATCCGCACCTCGGGCGAGCAGCGCCCCAGTTTCGAGAGCGCGTATTTTGCCCCAACCAGCCCGGGCTCGATGAAAATGGCGATATGCAGCGGCATCAGTCGGTCCTGAATTTCCAGCGCCATCGCATAGTCCCCACGGGCGCAGGCATCTTGCATCTGCGCGCACAGGCGCGGCGCAACATTCGCGGTGACCGAGATGCAGCCCGTGCCGCCCTGAGCATTGAAGCCGTGCGCGGTCGCATCCTCGCCCGAAAGCTGAATGAATTCCGCCCCGCACGTTATCCGTTGCTGGCTGACGCGCTCCAGCTTTCCGGTGGCATCCTTCACACCGATGATGCGCGGCAGTTTCGCCAGCGCGCCCATCGTGTCGGGCATCATGTCCACTACAGACCGGGGCGGGATGTTGTAGATGATGATCGGCAATTCGCAGCAATCATGCAAGGCGGTGTAATGCGCAATCAGACCGGCCTGAGTGGGCCGGTTGTAATAGGGCGTCACCACCAGCGCCGCATCGGCGCCCACGCTCTGCGCGTGCTGCATGAACCGGATGCCCTCGGCGGTGTTGTTGGATCCGGCACCGGCGATGACTGGGATCCGGCCGCGCACAGCCTTCACCACCTCAGCGATGACTGTCTCATGCTCTTCATGCGTCAACGTTGGGCTTTCGCCCGTGGTGCCAACCGGCGCCAACCCGTGCGAGCCTTCTTCGATGTGCCATTCCACCAGCTGGCGCAGCGTGTCGACGTCCAGAGCACCGTCCTTCAGGGGTGTAACCAAGGCTGGAATGGACCCTCTGATCATGGCACGTCTCCTTCGTATTGCTGCGGCAAATGCCGGACGGGTGCTACCTTGCAGCACGGCTGGCATCGGGGCAGGATCGCGCCGAGTGCCATGTTTGTGTGTTGCGGCATGCGCCAGCGCGGTTAGACTCTTATGGGGAAGTTTTCAAGCTGAAAGACTGTTGATGCCTTTGCGCCAGACCATATCCGTCGCGATATCCGCCTTTTTTGTACTGGGCGTTTTGCTGACCACCGCCGAGGCGCAGGACACTGCGCCGCCGTCTCGGGCGGCGGGCCTTCTTTCGGCGGCCTGGGCTGTGGGACAGTCCGGGGACTGGTCCGCGGCCCAAGCGATGGCTGATCCGTCGGAACCAATCACCGGCACGCTAATCACTTGGCGGCAACTGCGTGCCGGCGAAGGGACGCCAGGCGAGGCCGTGGCCTTCACAAATGCCCATCCGCACTGGCCCCTGACCGAGACGATCTTGCAACAGGGGGAGCGTAATCTGACTGACGCCACACCGTCGCAGGTGCTGGCATTTTTCGCCGACCGCACCCCAGCGACCGACATCGGCGCCATGGCCCTGATCGCGTCACAAACAGCATCGGACGCGCACGATGCTGCGCAGGCTGGGGCGATCCGCCTTTGGCGCGGGGCGAGTCTGAGCGCCGAACAGGAAGCGCTGCTGCTGGACGCCTTCCCCGACGCCCTAACACCTCTGCACGCCGAGCGGCTGACGCGGCTGTTGTGGGACGGCAACCGGGAGGCGGCGGGGCGGATGCTGAATCGTGTCAGCTCCGGTCAGTCACGGCTAGCGCAGGCGCGCATCGGCCTGCAAACTGGGGCAGACGGTGTCAATGCCCTGATAGATGCGGTTCCCCCTGACCTCGCCGATGCCCCCGGGCTGGCCTTTGACCGCTTCAACTGGCGCATGACACGGCAGATCCACGACACCGCGACCGATCTGATCCGCGCCCAGTCGGTCAGCGCCGATGCCTTGGGGGAGCCTCAGGCCTGGGCGCGCTGGCGCATCTACCTCGTGCGCGAGGCGATAGCCGATGGCGACCACGCGCTGGCTTATGAGTTGGCGGCGAACCACCACCTTACTGACGGCGTGCAATTTGCCGATCTGGAATGGCTGGCGGGCTTCATCGCGCTGCGCGATCTGGACATGCCCGCCGAAGCGTTGCGCCATTTCCGCAACCTTCGGGTACGGGTCTCGTCGCCTATCAGCCTAGGACGCGCGGGATACTGGGAAGGCCGGGCGCATGAAGCGCTGGGACAGGCGGAAACCGCCCGTGCCGCTTATGCCTTTGGTGCCGAACACCAGACCAGCTACTACGGTCAGATCGCCGCCGAGCGCATCGGCCTGCCAATGAGCGACGCCCTTGTGGCGGGGCCGGATTACCCCGACTGGCGTGAGACAGCGCTTGCACAGTCGGACCTGCTGGCCGCCGCGTTGATCTTGCGCGACGCTGGCGAATGGTTCGAGGCGCGGCGCTTCGTCATGCACTTGGCGGCTCAGTTGGAATCCGAGGCCGAACTGGGTTCGCTTTCTGACCTGATGCTGGCGCTGAATGAGCCGAATTTTGCCGTCAACATCGCCAAGATCGCGGTGCAGCGCGACATCATCCTGCCGCGCGCCTATTTTCCGCTGACCGACCTTGCGCGGGCCGATCTTTCTGCGCCGATCGAGTTGGTCAAAGCCATCGCCCGACGCGAAAGCGAATTCGACGCCGCCGTTGTCAGCCGCGCCGATGCCCGCGGGCTGATGCAGGTGCTGCCGGGTACCGGACAGATGATGGCGCAGCGCATTGGCCTAAGCGATTTCGACGCTGGGCAGCTGACCGCCAATCCGGGCCTGAATGCCCGGCTGGGCGCGGCCTATCTGACCGAACTGACCGAGGAATTCGGCCCGTCGTTGGCGCTTGTCGCAGCGGGCTACAATGCCGGGCCGGGGCGGCCGCGCCAGTGGATCGAAGAATTGGGCGATCCGCGCGACCCATCAGTGGACATCATCGACTGGGTGGAATCCGTCCCCTTTGCTGAAACCCGCAATTACATCATGCGGGTAGCGGAATCCCTGGTTGTCTACCGCACGCGGCTGGCGGGCGAACCGGCACCGATCGCGATGGAGGAGCTGTTGCGCGGCCGCTAGGCCTGTCGTAAACCGCGCCATGACCCACACTCGCCACCTGATCCTGCCTACCCCGGACGCGACTGACATCGCCGCGCACTGGATTGCGCCCCGCCTGCACGCAGGCGATGTGATCCTTCTGTCTGGGCCGGTGGGGGCGGGCAAGACGCATTTCGCACGCAAGGTGATCCGGTATCTGCAAGGAGAGGCCGCCGAGGATGTACCCTCTCCCACGTTCACGATCGTGCAAACCTATGAAGCCAGGGCGTTGGAAATCTGGCATGCCGATCTCTATCGCCTGACGCATCCCGATGAAGTGTTGGAGTTGGGGCTGGAGGACGCGTTCCATACCGCGCTGTGCCTCGTGGAATGGCCCGACCGTCTCGCCGAACCACCGCCAGGCGCGCTGCATTTGGCGTTTTCATATGTCGCCGGGCAGGATGATGCGCGAGCCTTGGATATTTTTGCCGATGCGCCACGTTGGGCGGAAGTGATCGACGGCTTTCCGGCAGCCTGACCTCGCGCCCACTGGGTCGCGGGCCATGCAGGTCGCCCGCCATCAAGGTCCCGGCTCTTTGGGGTTTCGCCCCGCACAGCCCCCCGATAGACTGCCGCGAAGCCCCCCGCCCAAAGGCCCCACCCGATGTTTCAGCCCAGCGACGCCCCGCGCCTCTTTGCCCTGTCCCCCGGGGCGGATTTCCCCGCAGGGCTGGTTGCCGGGCTGCTGGAGCGGACGCACGGCAAGCCGCCCGAAGCACTGGCCCGTGTGGAACTGCTGGTCAACACCCGCCGGATGCAGCGCCGCCTGCGTGATGAATTGACCGCCCACGGGGCGCGGCTGTTGCCGCGTATCCGGCTGGTGACCGATCTGGGCGACCTGGGCGCGGTTGACGGGCTGCCGCCGCCCGTGCCGCCCCTGCGGCGGCGACTGGAACTTGCGCAGTTGGTCGAAGGGCTTCTGGTGCAGGAACCGGAGCTGGCCCCACGTGCCGCGCTCTTTGACCTGTCGGACAGTCTGGCGCGACTGTTGGATGAGATGCAGGGCGAAGCCGTCGCCCCCGATGTGCTGCGCGGGCTGGATGTGTCGGACCATTCCGACCACTGGAAACGCACCTTGCGCTTCATCACGCTGGTCGATGGCTTCTATACCAGCGACGCGCCCGATCGTGAATCGCGGCAAAGGCTGGCCGTCGAAAAGATCGTGGCGCGCTGGCAGGAGGCGCCGCCTGATCACCCCATTCTGATCGCAGGCTCAACTGGGTCGCGCGGCACCACCATGCGGCTGATGGAGGGCGTAGCCGCCCTACCACAGGGCGCGATCATCCTGCCGGGGTTCGATTTCGACATGCCCGAAAGCGTCTGGGACAGCATGTCCGACGCGCTGATGGCCGAGGATCATCCGCAATACCGCTTTCATGCGCTGATGCAGCGCCTTTGCCTGACCGCCGCCGACGTGCGGCTGTGGCGCGATCAGCCGGCGCCCAACCCCGGGCGCAACGCGCTGGTCTCACTGTCATTGCGACCAGCGCCCGTGACAGATCAATGGATGGTCGAGGGTCCGTCGCTGCCCGACCTGAACGCCGCTACAACCGATGTAGTGCTGATCGAAGCGCCGTCCCCCCGGGCCGAGGCGCAGGCAATCGCCCTGCGGCTGCGCGCTGCCGTGGCCGAAGGGCAGGTCGCAGCGCTCATCACGCCGGACCGCAACCTGAGCCGACAGGTCACCGCAGCACTGGACAGCTGGCGCATCACTCCGGATGACAGCGCGGGCAAGCCGCTGGCGCTGTCGGCGCCAGGGCGATTTCTGCGCCACCTGGCGGATCTGACCCGGACTGACGTCAGCGCCGAGGCGTTGGTGACCCTGCTCAAACACCCGCTGACCCACAGCGCTGTCGACCGCAACCTACATCTGGTCCGCAGTCACAACCTGGAGCTGCATCTGCGCCGTCGCGGGCTTGCGTTTGTCACGCCCCAAGACCTCCAGCAATGGGCAGGGAGCCGCGCCGAGGCCGCCCGCGCCCGGGGCAAGGACGGCGATCCGGCCGAAGGCGCGTGGGCGCGCTGGCTCGCCGACACGCTGCCCGGCCCGCAGACCGACGCCCAACCGTTGGAGACCCTGGTGATCCGCCACATCGCGCTGGCGGAAGCCTTCGCGCGCGGTCCCCTCAACGACCCCACCGCGACCGGGGAATTGTGGCAAGAGGCCGCCGGGCAAAAGGCACAGCAGGTCATGCGGGAATTGCTGGCGGAATCCCCCAGCGGCGGCGCGTTGTCTGCCTTCGACTATGCCGATTTTGTAGCCGCGATCCTCCAAGGCGGCGAAGTGCGTGAAGCAACCGCAGCCCATCCCGGCGTGATGATCTGGGGCACGCTGGAAGCCCGGGTGCAGGGCGCGGACCTGGTCATCCTTGGTGGGTTGAACGATGGTATATGGCCGCCCAGCCCCACGCCGGACCCCTGGCTGAACCGCAAGATGCGGCATGACGCAGGCCTTCTGCTGCCTGAACGCCAGATCGGCCTGTCAGCGCACGACTATCAACAGGCCATCGGCGCGCGGCAGGTCGTGCTGTCACGCGCCGTGCGCAATGCCGAAGCGCAGACCGTGCCGTCGCGCTGGCTCAACCGCCTGATGAACCTGATGGGCGGGCTAAAGGGGCAGGGAGGCGCGGCGGCGCTGGACGCGATGCGCGCGCGGGGGCAGCACTGGTTGAACCTTGCCGTCGCATATGAGGGCGATTTCAGCGCGATTCCGCCCGCAAGACAGGCGCGCGCGACCCGCCCCGCACCGCGCCCGCCCGCTGCCGCGCGCCCCCGTACCCTGCCAGTGACGCAGATCGAAAAGCTGATCCGTGACCCCTATGCGGTCTACGCACGCTATGTGCTGGGCCTCTATCCACTGCGGTCGCTGCACCCGATGCCTGATGCGCTGCTCCGCGGGTCGGTCCTGCACAAGGTGATCGAAACCTATACAAAGACCGAGGCCACCGACTTGATGCAGGTTGCCGATCAGGTGCTGGGCGCCGCCGTACCGTGGCCCGCCGCCCGGCTGATGTGGCGGATGCGGCTCGCCCGCGTCGCGCCGTGGTTCGCCGAATTTGAGGCCGGGCTGCACGGTACACCCACATTGATTGAAAAGGCCGGTGCCGTCAGCCTTCCCACGCTTGGCTTTCAGTTGACCGCGAAGCCTGATCGCATCGACATCTGGCCGGACGGACGGCTAGAGATTCTGGACTACAAGACCGGCGTGCCTCCCAGTGCGAAGCAGCAGGAACAATTTGCAAAGCAGCTCCTGTTACAGGCCGCGATGGCTGAACGCGGTGGCTTCCCCGATCTTGGCCCACAAGAGGTCGCGCGCATCACCTATGTTGGCATGGGCGCCAATCCGAAGGTTGAGGCGACAGTCCTGACGCCCGAGGCATGCGATACTGTCTGGTCCGAATTGGAAGCGCTGATCGCCCGCTACCTGTCGCCCGATCAGGGCTTTGCCGCGCGACGCGCCACGTTCAAGGCGCTCTATCCCGGCGATTATGACCATCTGTCGCGCTTTGGCGAATGGGACATGGCTGACCTGCCCGTGGCCGAGGACGTGGGGGATCACACATGAATGAGGCCAGCCTGCGCCAGATCCAAGCCGCTGATCCCACGGCATCCACATGGTTGTCGGCCAATGCCGGATCGGGGAAAACCCGTGTGCTGACCGACCGGGTGGCGCGGCTGCTTCTGAACGGCACCAGCCCGCAGCGGGTGCTGTGCCTGACCTATACGAAGGCCGCCGCATCCGAGATGCAGAACCGCCTGTTCGCGCGGCTGGGCGAATGGGCGATGCTGGGCGATGCGGCGCTGTCGGCCGCGCTGCGCGACATCGGCCATGACAGCGACCTGACCGGCGACACGCTGGCCAGCGCCCGCCGCCTGTTCGCCCGCGCCATCGAAACCCCTGGTGGACTGAAAATCCAGACGATCCATTCCTTCTGCGCCTCTCTCCTGCGGCGGTTTCCGCTGGAGGCGGGCGTGACGCCGCAATTCACCGAAATGGACGACCGCACCGCCAAACGTCTGCGCGCCGATGTGCTGGAGGGGCTGACGCTGTCGCATGGTGACGTGGTGGAAGGGCTGTTGCGGCATTTCACCGGCGACTCGCTTGATGAACTGATGCAGGGCATTGCCAAGCACCGCGATGTCTTCGCTCCGCCGCTGGACAGAAACGCAGCAATGGCGCGCTTTGGCTTGGACCCCGACGCCAGCGCCGTGACGCTCTTGGCGCAGGTGTTCTTGGGCGGCGAGCATACGCTGATTGCACAGTTACTCCCCATCTTCCGCGCGGGCACCACCACCGATGTGAAAGCCGCCGATAAGCTGGCCAAACTGTCACTAACCTCGCCCGAATTGGCCGATCTGACCGCGCTGGAGGGGCTGCTGTTGTTTGGTGCCACCGCCAAGGCCGGGCCCTTCGCCGCCAAGCTGGACAGCTTTCCGACGAACGCAACGCGCGCCGCGCTTGGCGATCTTATGCACCCACTGCAAGAACTGATGCGCCGGGTCGAGTGCGCGCGCCCGGTCCGCCTGTCGCTGGCGGCCGCCGCGAAGACCGCCGCGCTGCATCGCTTTGCCGGGGTCTTTTTGCCCGCGCTGGAGGCACGCAAAACCCAACGCGGCTGGCTGGATTTCGACGACCTGATCCTGCGCGCCCGCGATCTGCTGACCGACCCGTCGGTTGCACAATGGGTGCTGTTCAAGCTGGATGGCGGGGTCGATCACATCCTGGTCGATGAGGCGCAGGATACCAGCCCTCAGCAATGGCGGGTGATCGAACTGCTAACGCAGGAATTTACAGTCGGCGATTCCGCGCGCAGCGACGACCGCACGATCTTTGTCGTAGGCGACAAGAAACAATCAATCTATTCCTTCCAAGGTGCCGATCTGGGCATGTTCGAGACGATGCGCACCGATTTCGCCGCCCGGCTGGATGCGGTAGGCGTGGGGCTGAACCGGACGGAACTGCTGCATTCCTTCCGGTCCTCTGACGCGGTGCTGCGCGTGGTCGATCATTGCTTCGCCGATCATCGCGGAACAGGGCTGGGCGGGGATGTGAAACACATCGCCTTTCAGCACGCACTGCCGGGGCGCGTGGACATCTGGCCGGTCGTCGGCAAGACCGCCGACCCCGAAGATGGCGCGTGGTTCAACCCTGTCGATCTGGTCGGTGACGAACACCACACCAGCCAGCTGGCCCGCCGCATCGCCGAACACATCCGTCGCCTGATTGATACGGGTACCTGCGTCCCGCAGAAGGACGGCCCGCGCGCGGTGCATGAGGGGGATTTCCTGATCCTGCTGCGCCGCCGATCGCAACTGTTTCACGAGATCATCCGCGCCTGCAAGGTCGAGGGGCTGGAGATCGCCGGGGCCGATGTTTTGCGGCTGGGCGGTGAGATGGCTGTACGCGACCTGACCGCGCTTTTGTCATTTCTGGCCACCCCCGAAGATGATCTGTCACTCGCCGCCGCGCTGCGCTCACCGCTCTTCGGTTGGTCAGAAGATGATCTTTTCCGCCTGGCCCATGGCCGCAAGGGCTTCCTGTGGGAGGCGCTGCGTGACTGCGGACAGACAGCCACGCGCGAAATCCTCAGCGATCTGCTGAACCAGACTGATTTCCTGCGCCCCTACGATCTGATCGAGCGTATGCTGACCCGCCACGATGGTCGCCGCCTGCTGCTGGCCCGGCTGGGCGCCGAGGCCGAAGACGGTATCGACGCGTTCCTGACGCAGGCCCTGGAGTTTGAGCGCGGCAACGTGCCCAGCCTGACTGGGTTTCTGACCTGGCTGGAAACCGAGGAGGTGAAGGTCAAACGACAGGCAGATACTGCTGGCCGCCGCATACGCGTGATGACCGTCCACGGCGCCAAGGGGCTTGAGGCGCCCATCGTGATTCTGCCTGATACAGCAAAACAGCGCGATCGCGGCAGCGACGATCTGGTCCTGATGGAGGACACCATGTGCTGGACCATGCGCAGTGGCGAAAACCCCGCGCCGCTGGAGGCCGCGATTGCCGCCGCAAAGGCGATCCGCGATGCCGAAGACGCCCGGCTTTTGTATGTCGCGATGACGCGGGCCGAGACCTGGCTGATCGTCGCGGCCTCGGGCGACGTGGGGGATGGCAAATGCTGGTACGATCAGGCCGAAACGGCGGCGCGGGCGGCGGGCGCAGGGGTGCATCAGTTCCGCTTTGGCGCGGGTTTGCGCCACGCGCATGAGACATGGCCCAACACAGGGACGCGCGCGCCAGACGAGGCCGCCGATGCACCGCCCTTGCCCGACTGGGCGCGAACCGCCGCCCCCACACCCGTGCGTCCCGCCGCGCCGCTGACCCCCAGCGGGCTGGGCGGGGCGAAGGCTTTGGCGGGTGAATACGCAACGCTGGACAGCGACGACGCGATGCGCCGCGGCCACCAGTTGCATATGTTGCTGGAACACCTGCCGCACTGGGCCGACGCGCCCGCCGATGTGAAGCTTCAACGCGGGCATGACTTGTTGCGCGCCGGGCAAGAGGATGGCGGCGCAACCCCTGATGTGCCTAGCCTGCTGGCCGAGTCCGCCGCCGTTTTGGAAGCCCCCGAACTGGCGTTCCTGTTCGCCCCCGGGACCCTGGCCGAAGTGGAGCTGTGCGCAGACCTTATGGGCCAGCGACTGAACGGCACTGTGGATCGGCTGATCGTCAGCGACGAAAGGGTTTTGGCGGTGGACTACAAATCGAATGCCGTGATCCCCGGCAGCCCCGCGGCCGTACCCAACGGCCTGCTGCGGCAGATGGCCGCGTATGAGGCCGCGCTGCGCCAAATCTACCCCGACCGGCAGGTCGAGGTGGCGCTACTCTGGACACGCGCGGCCCGGCTGATGCGATTGCCCTCCGCACTGTTGTCATCGGCACTGACGCGTGCCTCCCTTGACCATGGATGATCGCGTCCATAGGTATCCCCCAACCCAATGCTGTCAGGAGAAAACGACATGGCCACCATCCCCGTCACCGACGCCACCTTCGACGCTGAAGTCAAGAACGCCGACATTCCCGTCGTGGTTGATTTCTGGGCCGAATGGTGCGGTCCTTGCAAACAGATCGGCCCGGCACTGGAAGAACTGTCGAACGATTATTCCGGCAAGGTCAAGATCGTGAAGATCAACGTCGATGAAAACCCCGACACCCCCGCCCAAATGGGTATTCGCGGCATCCCCGCGCTGTTCCTGTTCAAGGATGGCAAGGTCGTATCGAACAAGGTAGGCGCCGCGCCCAAGGCCGCGCTGAAAACCTGGATCGACGCAGCGCTCTGATCCTTTTTGGGGCACCCATCCGGTGCCCCACCACACCCCCCATCGCGGCCGGTTCCCGGCTGATCTGAAAGAGGTACGCAATGGCGAATGACCAGTTTCCGGGCTGGCATGGCACAACCATACTGGGCGTGCGCCGCGGCGGTCGCGTTGTCGTCGCAGGTGACGGGCAGGTTTCGCTGGGCCAAACGGTCATCAAGGGATCGGCGCGCAAAGTACGCCGCCTGTCGCCCGGTGGCTATGACGTAGTAGCTGGCTTTGCCGGATCGACAGCAGACGCCTTTACCCTGTTGGAGCGGCTGGAAGCCAAGCTTGAGGCAACGCCGGGCCAACTGGCCCGCGCCTCGGTCGAGCTGGCCAAGGACTGGCGCACCGATAAATACCTGCAAAAGCTGGAAGCGATGCTGATCGTCACTGACGGCCGCGATATGTTCGTCATTACCGGCGCAGGCGATGTGCTGGAACCGGAACATGACATCGCTGCCATCGGATCAGGCGGGAACTTCGCGCTGGCCGCCGCGCGCGGCTTGATGGAAACCGACATGGACGCCGAAAATGTCGCGCGCAAGGCCATGGCGATTGCATCCGATATTTGCGTCTATACCAACGGCAACCTGACCATCGAGGCGATTGAAGCATGACCACTCTGACCCCGCGCGAGATCGTATCCGAACTGGACCGTTTCATCATCGGCCAGAACGCCGCAAAACGCGCGGTTGCAGTGGCCCTGCGCAATCGCTGGCGGCGCAAACAACTACCCGACGGGCTGCGCGAAGAGGTCTATCCGAAGAACATCCTGATGATTGGGCCGACAGGCGTTGGCAAGACCGAGATCTCACGCCGCCTCGCGAAACTGGCCAAAGCGCCGTTCCTGAAGGTTGAGGCGACCAAGTTCACCGAAGTTGGCTATGTCGGGCGCGATGTGGACAGCATCATCCGCGACCTGATGGACAGCGCCATTGCGATGACCCGCGAGGCGATGCGCGAAGAGGTCAAAGCGCGCGCGCATGCCAGCGCCGAAAACCGCGTGATTGATGCCATTGCGGGGGAAAACGCCCGCGAACAAACGCGCGAGATGTTCCGCAACAAACTGAAGCGCGGCGAATTGGACGACACCGAAATCGAGATCGAGGTGACGGATACCTCCAGCCCCATGCCTACGATGGATCTGCCCGGCATGCCCCAGGGGGGCATGATGAACTTGGGCGATATTTTCGGCAAAGCGTTTGGCGGACGCAAAGTGCGCAAGCGGATGACCGTCGCGCAAAGCCACGACCTGCTGATCAGCGATGAGGCCGACAAGTTGCTGGACGATGAGGCTGTGACCCGTATCGCGCTGGAGGCTGTGCAAGAAAACGGCATCGTGTTCCTGGATGAGATCGACAAGGTTTGCGCCCGGTCGGATGCGCGCGGCGCCGATGTCTCGCGCGAAGGGGTGCAGCGCGACCTGCTGCCGCTCATCGAAGGCACGACGGTCTCCACCAAGCACGGGCCAGTGAAAACCGATCATATCCTGTTCATCGCCTCGGGCGCGTTCCACATTGCCAAACCGTCCGACCTGCTGCCCGAGCTTCAGGGGCGACTGCCGATCCGGGTAGAGCTACGCGCGCTGACCGAAGGTGATTTCGTCCGCATCCTGACCGAGACTGACAATGCACTGACGCTGCAATATACCGCGCTGATGGGCACCGAGGATGTCACCGTGACCTTCACCGAAGAGGGAATCGCCGCGCTGGCAAAGATCGCCGCCGATGTGAACCAGTCGGTTGAGAATATCGGGGCAAGGCGGCTCTATACGGTGATGGAACGGGTGTTCGAAGAACTGTCCTTTGCAGCACCCGACCGGGGCGGCGAAGAGGTGACAGTCGATGCCGCATTCGTGGAGAAGAACCTCGGCGATCTGGTGCGGTCTTCCGACCTGAGCCGGTATGTGCTGTAGCGCCAACGCGAGAACACCACGTCAGACGGGTCTGCCTGGTCGCCGCAGGTAGACATAAAGCGCCCCAGCGCCGCCATGGCGCTGATGCGCCTCACGCAGCTCCAGAACCAAAGGCCGCAGCGGCATGTTGCGCAGCCAGTGTGGCACGTCTTGCTTTAGCGCCCCCTGCCTGCGAGGAATAAGGCCGTCGCTACTTGCCGTGCGCCCCTTGCCGGTAATCACCAACACCAGCCGATCGCCCCGCACATGACATCGCATGATGAACCCGATCAGCGCGGGATGCGCCTCGGCCAGTGTCATACCGTGCAGGTCGATCTTGGCATCGGGGGTCAGCTTACCGCGCCGCAGCCGGTCATACGCCTTTCGGTCCATACGGACCGGGGCGGTGGCGGTGTCAGCGGGCGGAAGTACCGGAGAACCGCCCGCTTTTGACCCGACGCGGAACTGCGCGAGGGGTTCTGGCGGCGGGCTGATGGGTTTGGGGGCCTCTGGCGCGGAAGCTTCAGACATCGCGCGTTGAAAGCTGTGCATCGCACGTGCCGTGCGCGCCACCTTTTGCCACAAATCCTGTTCGGCAGGGTCTAGATTTCTGGATCGGCGGCGCGCCATGACCTGTCCCTTGTGCAGGCTGTGGCTTTACACCCCAGGGTTACCAGGGCGCGGGCCATCACAATTGGTCCGGAACTCAGCCGTCTGTAGCGACCAGCTTCCAGTTCGGGTTCGCAGCGCCCATTTCGCGCGCGAAGGTCCAGACATCTTTCTGGCGCTTGACCACGTTTGGATCACCCTCGATCACTTCACCTGCCGCATTGCGCACAACCGAGGTAAGTTCGCCAACGAATCGCACTGTAACCTCACCCTCACGCGTGTCGGCATCATAGTTGGCAGTGATCAGTTCCACCTCACGCACGCCTACGAATTGCGCATCGACACGCAGGCCCTCGCGCTCACGCAGCTGCACCACATCATCGAAGCTGGAGAAAACATCGCGCGACAGGAAGGGGAGAATAGAATCCAGATCGCCGTTTTCAAACGCCATCAGGATCATCTCATACGCACCGCGCGCGCCCTGAAGAAAATCGCCAACGTGAAATTCCGGATCGGCGTTTTTCATCTGCGCCAGAGCTTTCGCTGCAGGCGAATCCTCGGCAACATGGTCGAAAATGTCGGTATCGGGACCGCCTTCGATCACCTCGAACCGCTGACGGGAGGACGCGCCATCACCATTCGCAGGCCCGGTGACCGGGGGTTTCTCAAAACCTTCACGCGACCCCAGAACACTGCGCAGGCGCAGGATCAGAAATACAGCAATACCAGCCAGCACTAAAAGTTGTATCACGGCGGAGTCCATTATTACCTCTGCAAAGGGGGTTGGTAACGTCCTTTGACCCCTTATGTAAGGCGCAGTACACCACAAGTCTACCTAATGCGGGACGACGACCACAGGAAGGATGATAAAATGCGGCTGTTTCTGGCGTTGTTGGCGGTTCCCCTGATCGAAATCGCTCTTTTCGTGCAGGTTGGCGGCGAACTGGGACTGCTGGCGACCCTCGCAATTGTGATCGGTTCGGCCATCGGCGGTATCGCACTCATCCGATCGGGCGGGCCGCGAACTGTGGGTGAGATCAACGCGGCGCTGCGGACGGAAACCGACCCGACTGCCCCACTGCTGAAAGGTGTGATGCGGGTGATTGCCGGGATGCTGCTGATCATCCCGGGGTTCTTCACAGACATTCTGGGGCTGATCGTGCTATTGCCGCCTGTGCAGGCCATGGTGCTGGCCCGCATGCCGCGTCCGCGGACACAAGGCCCGACGCGACCAAGGCGCGGCGACGTGATCGACGGTGACTTTACAGTGCACGAGCCGCGCGACAGCACGCCATGGCGCGAAATCCCCGATACACCACCGGCACCAGGTCCGGACCGCAACGGCGGCCAAAACCGGCATTGAGACCGGCCTGTTCACCTGATAGAACGCAGCTAATTTTTCAGCAGGAGAGACTTATGTCCGATACCCCTAACGGTGCCGCCCCCGCGCAACCGACGCCGGCGGCGCAACCGCAGGTTTCCATGCGCGTCCTGGCGCAATATGTGCGCGACCTGTCGTTCGAGAACTTCGTGGCGCAAAAGGCCATGCAACCCTCTAACGTCCAACCGGATATTCAGGTTCAGGTCAGTCTTGACGCCAAGAAACGCGATGTCGAGACGCAGTTCGAGGTGACGACCAAGTTCAAGATCGAATCCAAGAACAAGTCAGACGGCGTTTCACTGTTCCTGATGGAACTGGATTATGCCGGGGTATTCAACATCGAGGGCGTACCAACCGAGCAGATGCACCCGTTCCTGCTCATCGAATGCCCGCGCATGCTGTTCCCATTCGTGCGCCGGATCGTAAGCGACGTAACGCGCGATGGCGGCTTCCCGCCGCTCAACCTGGACAATGTGGATTTTCTGGCGCTGTACCGTCAGGAATTGCAGCGGCAGGCCGCGCTTCAGGCCCAGAAGACCCCGACTGCCTGAGCAAGGCTCTCTATTTGAAAATTGTCAGATCCCCGCCCGTCAGGTCGGGGATTTTTTTATGGGCCGCACGACCGTTCTAGCCATGCTGTGCGCGTTCACTCATAGCGCGCCCAGATCGGCTCCTTGCCCAACGCGGCGACCAGTTTTTGATGCGCGGCGCTCTCGGCTTCCGTCAGGCGAGGGGCGAGGGGCGTCGTTCGCCGCTGCGGACGCCAGTCCGGATCCTCAGGCTGGGCCGTTTTGCTGCGCTTCTGGACCGTCAGGCCGAAATCGGGCTGTCGCCCGCCCATCAGTTCCAGATACACCTCGGCCAGAATTTCGCTGTCCAGAAGCGCGCCGTGTTTCTCACGCGCTGAGTTGTTCACACCGAACCGCCGGCACAGCGCGTCAAGCGACGCCGGCGAGCCCGGAAAGCGCCTGCGGGCCAGCGTGAGCGTATCGAAAGCCCGAGCCGCCGGCAGGGCAGGGCGGTTGACGCGCGCCAATTCTGCGTTCAGGAACCGCATATCAAACGCCGCGTTGTGGATTACCATGCGCGCATCGCCCAAGAACTGCAAAAACTCATCAGCAATGCGGCTGAACACCGGCTGCGCGGCAAGAAACTCATCCCCCAGACCATGAACCGCGAAGGCTTCGGCGGGCATTGGTCGTTCGGGATTGATATACTGATGATAGGTGACGCCGGTCGGCGTATGGTTGAGCAATTCGACGGCGCCGATTTCAACGATCCGGTGGCCGTCTGACGGATCAAGGCCGGTGGTTTCGGTATCCAGAACGATCTCACGCAATGTTTCGCCCCTCTATGGTCGAGACAAGCTGTGCCACAGCGTGCCGGGTCGCGTCAAATGTCGAGGTCTCAATCACGAAATCAGCGCGAGCGCGCTTTTCTGAATCTGGAATCTGTCGGGCAAGGATTGCCTGAAACTGATCCTCGGTCATGCTATTGCGCGCCAGAACCCGTGCCCGCTGGGTATCTGGGTCAGTGGAAACAACCACGATAGCATCTACATGCTGCAGTCCAGCGGCCTCAAACAACAACGGAATGTCCAGAACCACCAGTGGCGTGCCCTGCGCGCGATGGGTCGTCAGAAACGCCGCCCGGTCGGCGGTGACGAGGGGATGAACAATCGCCTCGATCTGCTTCAGCGCCGTAGGATCATCGGAAATCCATGCCTTCAGTGCGGAACGGTCAAGCGCGCCGTCGCGCAGCGCAGCGGGCCTTAACGCCGCGACCGGCTCCACTGCTGCCCCACCCGCTGCATAAAGCCGGTGCACCACCGCATCCGCATCCCAGACGGGAACGCCCTGCGCGGCAAACATGGCCGCTGTGGTGGACTTTCCCATGCCGATGGACCCCGTCAGGCCGAGGACAAACGGCGCGCTCATGCTTCCAGCATGACGCGACGGAGATCATCGTCAACCTCAGGCATCACGCCGAACCATTGCGCAAAACCGGGAGCCCCCTGATGCAAGAGCATACCCAGCCCGTCTACGGTCTTGCAGCCCCGCTGAGCGGCACTCATCAACAAGTTGGTGTTCAACGGGGTGTAGACGATGTCGGTAACCAGCGATTCCTTTGGCAATGAATCGAGCGACAGGTCCAGCGGCGCGCCACCCGCCATTCCCAGCGCGGTCGTATTCACAAGCGTTGCGGTGTCCGGCAGCAGATCCGGCAGATCGGCCCAATCGGCGGCGGTAGTGCCCTTCCCGAAGGCCGCCACAAGGTCTTCGGCGCGATCGCGTGTGCGGTTCACGATGCGAATATCGGTCGCGCCCTCTTCCAACAAGGCGACGACGACCGCCCGCGCGGCACCGCCAGCGCCGAGAACGGTTATCGGCCCGACGCTTGCCGACCATTCAGGCCAAACCTGCCGGATATTTTGCATGAAGCCATACGCGTCGGTATTGTCAGCGTGAATCTGTCCGTCATCCTTGAAGGTCAAAGTATTGGCCGCACCGATTTTCCGCGCACGGTCCGTCGCGATATCGGCCAGCGCCAAGGCGCGCTCCTTGTGCGGGATCGTCACGTTGCAACCGCGAAAGCCCATAGCCGGGAGAGCTTTGACAACACGCTCAAGGTCCCCTTCTGTAACATGCAATGGGATATAATAACCATTTATTTCGTATTTTGAGAGCCAGTAGCCGTGCAACTTGGGTGACTTGCTGTGGGCAATTGGGCAGCCAATGACGCCCGCGACAGGAATAAGCGTCATCCGTCGATATCCCCGCGTGTCGATAGAAAGTTCAGGATTTCCAACAGCGGCAGACCCATGATGATGAACTGATCGCCTTTGACTTCGGAAAACAACCGAACCCCCTCATCCTCGATATGGTAGCAGCCGACTGCGCCGCGCACTGTGTCCCAGTTACGCGCGAGATATCGATCAAGATACTCATCGGAAAATTCGCGCATGGTCAGATGCGCAGTGCCAATGTGACGCCATAGCGGCGTCCCGTTGCGGTAAATACATGCGGCGGAAAGGAGTTGATGCGTGCCGCCACGCAGTTTCTTCAGCAACTGTGTCGCCGCGCCGATATCGAGGGACTTGCTGACAAGGCAGTTGTCGTGAACCAGAACCTGATCGCAACCAAGCACCAGATCGCCTGGATTGCGCGCAGAAACCTTCCGCGCCTTCGCCTCAGCCAACGCATCTGCAATGTCGCGCGGTTTTATGGCTTCGGCCTGAAGGCTCTCGCGCAACGCACCCTCATCCACGCGTGGCGCCATCGTTTCAACCTGCAGACCTGCCGCGCGCAACAACCTGGCGCGGACCATAGAACTGCTGGCAAGGATCACGTCAGGCATGGGGGCGACTCTGGGGATAACCGGGCGTGTCGTTAAGACGAGCAATGGGAACAAGCAGGCAAGATCGTAGCTCATTGACGGAGCTACACTTTCGTCAACTGTATGTGCCACAAATATCCACACTGGACAAGGTATTCGGCCGGGTGTGGACAACTTCAAATTTGTATTGCCACAGGCTTTCAAATTTCGATACTTATGAACATTTAAAAGATAAATGTATGATTTAAATAATATAAAAACTACACTGACTAAAACATGCTACTGCACAACAACTCTGTGGATAAATATACCGTGCACATATACACCAACCCTATCTACAACATCTAACTTCTTTATATATTTCAATTTATAAGAAGTCTGACGGAGGCCAACATGATCTCGCTGTACCTATGGATCAAAGCACTTCACATCATGGCAGTCATCGCATGGATGGCAGGTTTGTTTTATTTGCCGCGGTTGTTTGTGTATCACGCTGAGAATGGTGAAGATCCGTCGGTTTATAGGCTATTGAACACAATGGAAGGAAAGTTGCTGACTGTCATTATGACACCAGCGATGGTCGTTACATGGGCAGCTGGCTTGTTCTTGGTCATGACGCCGGGCGTTGTTGATTGGTCATTGTTCTGGCCCTGGTCAAAACTGGTTGGTGTCGTTGCTATGACGGCGTTTCACTTCTGGCTCGCGTCGCAGCGGCAAGCCTTTCTGCGTGGGGCGACGTCACTCACAGGCAGGCAATACCGAATGATAAACGAAGTCCCCACCTTGCTGATGATTGTGATTGTATTATCGGTCGTACTCAAGTTTTGAGGCCGTTGACTTCACCGTCAGTCCGGCGTATCAGCGCGTCTGCGTGACCGTCCGGTCAACGCGTTTCACGTGAAACATTCAATTTATATGGCCCTGAGGTCAATGTGGTGGTGGCATGTCTGCAAACCGGCTAAACTTGGCTGATCTGAAAGCAAAAACACCATCGGTCCTGCTGGACATGGCCGAGGAACTGGAAATTGATAATGCTCCTTCCATGAGGAAGGGCGAAATGATGTTTTCAATCCTCAAGGAACGCGCTGAGGATGGTTGGGAAATTTCCGGGGATGGTGTCCTGGAAGTGTTGCAAGACGGGTTTGGTTTTCTTCGGTCAACTGAAGCGAACTACCTTTCCGGACCAGATGACATCTATGTTTCGCCAGAAATGATCCGGCAGTTCTCGCTGCGAACGGGGGACACGATTGAGGGCGTAATTCAAGCCCCTGCCGAAAATGAGCGTTACTTTTGTATGACGCGGGTGACTCGCATCAACTTCGACGATCCGGAGATGGTTCGTCACAAGGTCCATTTTGATAACCTTACGCCGCTGTATCCGGATGAGCGGTTTCACATGGAAATTGATGATCCGACGCTGAAAGATCGCTCTGCGCGTATCATTGATATTGTTTCACCATTGGGTAAGGGGCAGCGAGCGTTGATCGTCGCACCGCCGCGCACTGGTAAAACCGTGTTGATGCAGAATATCGCCAATTCAATCGAAAAAAACCATCCAGAATGCTACCTTATCGTGCTGCTTATCGACGAGCGGCCTGAAGAGGTTACAGACATGCAACGCAGTGTTAAGGGTGAGGTTGTTTCGTCGACATTTGATGAACCTGCGACGCGCCACGTTGCGGTATCCGAAATGGTCATCGAAAAAGCCAAGCGGCTGGTAGAGCACAAGCGCGACGTTGTCATCTTGCTGGATTCAATCACGCGACTGGGCCGCGCCTTCAACACCGTCGTTCCGAGTTCAGGTAAAGTGCTTACCGGTGGTGTCGACGCGAACGCCTTGCAAAGGCCGAAGCGGTTTTTCGGCGCTGCGCGAAATATTGAAGAGGGTGGCTCGCTGACCATCATCGCGACAGCTTTGATTGATACGGGCAGCCGAATGGATGAAGTAATTTTCGAAGAATTCAAAGGCACAGGTAACTCCGAAATTATCCTGGATCGCAAGGTTGCCGACAAGCGTGTGTTCCCAGCGATCGACATTCTGAAGTCCGGAACGCGGAAAGAGGAATTGCTGATTGACAAGGGCGATCTGCAAAAGACGTTTGTGTTGCGACGCATCCTCAATCCCATGGGAACAACGGACGCCATTGAGTTCCTCTTGTCAAAGCTCAAGCAAACCAAGACGAATGGGGAATTCTTCGACTCGATGAATACTTAAGCGACCTGCGCGGGTGATTTGATGGATACCATTTATGCTGTGGCGTCTGGTGGTTCCGTAGCTGGGGTCTGCATCGTTAGGGTTTCAGGGCCGCGCGCGAAGCAAGTCGCCCTGAAACTCATGCCAGGGAAAAAACTGCCTCCACGTTCGCCAGTCGTCCGCCGCCTTTTCGATTCCGGCGGGGAGCTTATTGATATCGCACTCGTGGTGTTCTTCGAGCGTGGGCGCAGCTTTACCGGTCAGGAAACCGTGGAACTGAACATCCATGGAAGCCCGGCGATCATTTCTAAGCTATTGAGTGAAATCGGAAAATTTCCCGGGACACGTGCCGCGCAAGCTGGCGAGTTTACGCGTTTGGCGCTGGAGTATGGGAACCTAGATCTAACTCAGGTAGAAGGTCTTGGTCAGTTGCTGGTCGCTGAGACAGAGGAACAGCGACGGCAGGCTATGCGCGTATTCGATCGTGGCATTGGCAAGTTGGTCGATAATTGGCGAAAATCGCTGATCAAGGCGGCCTCCACATTGGAAGTGGCGATTGATTTTTCCGACGAGGATATCGATCTGGATTGGGCGGAAATGTTCCACGCGCCACTGCGCATGGTTCTGGACGAAATCAATGCCGAGATTGAAGGGCAGCAAGTCCGCAAAAGCGTATCGTCCGGGTTTGAAGTCGCCTTGGTCGGCGCGACAAACGTCGGAAAGTCTACACTTCTCAATGCACTGGCCGGACGCGAAGTCGCGATCACGTCGAGTATCGCGGGCACAACGCGTGACGTTATTGAAGTTCGGATGAACTTGGGTGGCTATCTTGTCAGTTTTCTAGACACGGCGGGGCTGCGGGAAACTGAAGATGATATTGAAAAGATTGGCATGTCAGCGGGTCGGCGCCGCGCTGAGAATGCCGATCTCAGGGTTGTGCTGCTTGAGAACCCGGGTGATTCAGCCCCCACTGTACTGGACACGGATGATATCGTCTTGGTGGGCAAGATGGACCGTTGGCCAAACATGGTCGGTGGCGTGTCAGGCCAGACCGGACAGGGGGTTTCACAGCTTGTTGAAAGAATAACGAAGATTTTGTCGGGTAGGGTGCATGGCCAAGGTGTTATTGTCAGTGATAGGCAGGCGGCTGCGCTGAGTGACGCTGCGAAAGTGCTGAAGAATGTTGTCAATGTGCCGGTCTCAGAGCCAGAGCTTGTTGCAATGGATGTTGCGCTTGTCATAGACTCTCTGGATTGCCTTATCGGGCGCGTAGATGTTGAGGACTATCTCGATGAGGTTTTCAGCAGCTTTTGCATCGGAAAGTAAAAGGTGTTTCACGTGAAACAGTATGATGTTGTTGTGATCGGCGCAGGTCATGCGGGTGCCGAGGCTGCATTTGCTGCGGCCAGGATGTCTGCAAAGGTCGCGCTGGTCACCTTTTCCATTGCTGATCTTGGCGTCATGTCGTGCAATCCGGCAATTGGAGGGCTGGGCAAGGGGCACCTCGTTCGCGAAATCGACGCGCTTGACGGTTTGATGGGTAAGGCAGCAGATTTTTCTGCGATCCAGTATCGATTGCTAAACCGAAGCAAGGGTCCGGCGGTGCAGGGGCCACGGGTGCAGGCAGATCGTCTCCGGTACCAGCGCTATGTGCGGGAATCGCTGTTGAGGGTGGAAGGTCTAGACATTATCGAGGCTGAGGTCACGGCGCTAAGTATATTCGGCAGTTCGATACGTGGCGTTGTGCTGCGGGACGGGACGACTTTGTCCGCAAGCTCCGTGATCCTCACTACAGGAACCTTTTTGCGAGGACGGATACATATTGGGGAATCCAGCCACTCAGCGGGCCGGATGGGAAATGATGCATCGACCAAGCTAGCTGATCAAATTGCGGATCTTGACTTGAAGCTTGGCCGCCTGAAGACCGGGACGCCGCCACGGCTAGATGGAAGATCCATCGACTGGGCTCATCTCGATCGTCAGGAGGGCGATGCGTCTCCGACCTTCATGTCATTTGAGACGGGGGAGGTGCAGGCGGCTCAAATTTCGTGTGGGATTACCCATACGAATGAGGTGACACACGACATCATCCTCACAAATATCGAAAAATCCGCGATCTATGGCGGAATGATCAGCAGCAGTGGGCCGAGGTACTGCCCTTCGGTAGAAGACAAAGTTGTGCGATTTGCGACGAAGCCGTCGCACCAGATATTTCTTGAGCCTGAGGGTCTCGACACAGATATTGTTTACCCGAATGGCATATCGACTTCCCTCCCACTAGATGTTCAGGAACGCTTTGTAAGGTCAATAAAGGGCCTTGAGGGTGTTGTTATCACGCAGCCTGGTTATGCAATTGAGTATGATTATGTCGATCCGAGGGCGCTGGCCGCGACCTTGGAGTGCCGCAGCTTGAGCGGGCTCTTCCTTGCTGGGCAGATCAATGGCACCACTGGCTATGAGGAAGCTGCAGGGCAGGGCGTTCTTGCGGGGCTGAACGCGGCGCAGCACGCGCGCGGTGAAGACAAGATTATTCTATCTCGGCCAGACAGTTATATCGGCGTTATGGTTGATGACCTGGTTCTGCGCGGCGTATCAGAGCCCTATCGAATGTTTACGTCCCGGGCGGAATACCGACTGGCTTTGCGCGCTGACAATGCGGATCAGCGGCTCACCCCGGTTGGCATCAGGCTTGGCTGCGTGCAGTCAGACCGTCGGCGCAATTTCGACGCGAAGATTGAGCGTCTTGCGCAGGCGCGTAAAAAGCTGTGCGACACGGTGATTTCCGCTCGAGAACTGACGTCTCTGGGCGTCTCTGGCGGAAAGGATGGTGCCAAGCGCACGGCCATGCAGCTATTGTCCATGACAGATGTGGATTTTGGCGACCTGATAGCTCTCGAGCCGGAACTGGCAACCATTGATGTCGATACCCGCCAACAGATTGAAAGAGAGGCTGTGTACGCATTCTACCTCGATCGTCAGCAAGCGCAAATTGACTTGCTGAAGCGGGACGAAGCTGTGGAATTGCCTTCGTCGCTGAACTACTTAGGGATATCCGGGCTTTCGGGTGAGTTAGCGTCGAAGCTGGATGGGCTGCGGCCGACGACGCTGGCCCAGGCGGGCCGAATCGAGGGAATGACCCCGGCTGCGCTGGTTCTGATACTGTCGGCGGTGCGGCGCGGTGGTCGGGTTGCGGCGCAGTGACGGGATCTTCGGCATCAGCCTCAGCAATCTTGCAGGGTTTGGATGTTTCATGTGAAACATTGGCCCTGCTTGATCGCTATGTCGTGATGCTGACCAAGTGGAACACATCCATCAATCTTGTCTCAGTTTCGACGCTGCCTGACATTTGGGCGCGACATGTCGAAGATTCTGCCCAACTGTGGTCGCTGGTCTCGCAGCCGTGGACGCACTGGGTTGACCTTGGCAGTGGGGGAGGGTTGCCGGGCATCGTCGTGGCGATCATCGCCAAAAGCTTAGCGCCACACGGGACCATCACCATGGTTGAAAGCGATCAGCGCAAATCGACGTTCCTGCGTGCCGTCATCCGGGATCTCGACTTGAACGCAAAGGTATTGGCCGGCCGCGCCGAAAGCGTGGAGCCGTTGAGCGCTGATGTTCTTTCTGCCAGGGCCCTGGCGCCGCTGAAAGACTTGTTGCCGTTCGTGATGCGCCACCTTAAACCGACGGGCGAGGCGATTTTTCCCAAAGGCCGCACCGTTGAGGCTGAGATTGCTGAGGCCCAGAAGCAATGGCGATTTGATTTTGATAGCCACACCAGCCGCATCGCGCCAGATTCCGTTGTTCTGTCAGTGAGGAATGTTTCGCGTGTCTGATATTCATCTGCAAAGCACACCACGGGTCATTTCCATCGCAAATCAGAAAGGCGGCGTTGGAAAAACGACGACGGCCATTAATCTCGCGGCGGCCCTAGCCGAGCAGAACAAACGGGTTCTGTTGATCGACCTTGATCCGCAGGGCAATGCCTCGACGGGCCTTGGTCTCTTTGCTGATGGCCGTTCGCTTACCACCTATGATTTCATGACGGGTTCTGGAACTGCGGTCGAGGTGTTCCAGAAGACCGCGATCTCTGGGATTTGGCTCAGTCCAGCGACAACCGGCATGTCATCCGCAGATATCGACCTTGTTGCGCATCAGAAGCGCAGTTTCCTTTTGCTTGACTCCCTGCGCCAGGCTGAGATGGATGGCTTTAATTTCGACTACATTCTGATCGATTGCCCGCCATCACTCAGCTTGTTGACCATCAACGCGCTGGTGGCGTCGCATTCGGTTCTGATCCCTCTGCAAAGCGAATTCTTCGCGCTCGAAGGCCTCTCGCAGCTAATGCTCACCATTCGTGAGGTACGGCAGACTGCAAATTCGCGTTTGCGCGTCGAAGGCGTTTTGTTGACCATGTATGATCAGCGCAACAATCTGTCGCAACTGGTCGAAAAGGATGCCCGGGCAAATCTGGGGGATCTGGTTCTTCGGACGATCATCCCGCGTAACGTGCGGGTCAGCGAAGCGCCGTCCTTTGCCTTGCCCGTACTGGATTATGACACAAACTCGCGCGGATCCGTGGCGTACCGCGCCTTGGCGCAAGAGTTGCTGCAAAAACACCTACCCGAACTTTCAGAAGGAGCGTTGCCATGAACGACCGCAAACCAGAACGTCGCGGGCTCGGCCGTGGGTTGTCTGCATTGATGGCCGACGTCTCCCACACTCAGGATGCTGCGGCGGAGCAGCGCTCATCGGATCAGCTCGTGCCAGTTGAGAACATTCACGCGAATGCTGAGCAGCCGCGGCGTGATTTCGACCCTGAGAAGCTTCAGGAGCTAAGCGCCTCCATTAAGGAGAAGGGCGTGTTGCAGCCCATCGTCGTGCGCCCGTCGCCCAGTCAGGACGGGCTGTTCGAGATCGTTGCTGGTGAAAGGCGCTGGCGTGCTGCGCAAATGGCCCAAGTCCACGCCGTGCCCGTCATCGTGCGCGACCTGAGCGACACCGAGGTTCTGGAATTTGCAATTATCGAAAACATCCAGCGCGCGGATCTGAACCCGCTGGAAGAGGCGGCGGGTTACAAGCAGTTGATCGAACGCTTCGGCCATACCCAGGAAAAGATATCCGAGGCGATGGGCAAAAGCCGCAGCCATATTGCGAACCTTCTGCGATTGCTGACCCTACCGCCCGAGGTGACGATGCTCCTGCGGCAGGGGCAGCTTTCGGCCGGCCACGCGCGCGCATTGATCACTGCGGAGAATCCAGCCCAGCTTGCTCAAACCGTCGTTGCCAGAGGTCTGAACGTCCGTGAGACTGAGACATTGGCGCGCGGTCCAATCGACAAATCTGTCCGAAAGCCGCGGGACCGGAAGTCTGACAAGGATGCTGATACCGTGGTGTTGGAGCAGGATCTGTCAGCGAACCTCGGTATGGCCGTCGAGATCGACCATCGGGCAGGTGGTGAAGGTCAAATAATTATTAGATATCAGAGGCTTGATCAGTTAGATCAGTTATGTCAACTTCTGTCTACATCAAGCTGAAGCACGATCGGAAATGGCGACGATAAGCGAGTGATTCAACCGAGAACATAAAAAGAACGTAAAGACCTTTTTTCTTCAAAGTCTTGCTATCAGTTGCTGAACACTTTGTAAGCCAGCACAACCCGCGAGATGGCCGTGTAGAAGCACAAGCCAGCAAATGCCCATGACAGCTCTGCGACCCATCCTGGCCACAGGCAGAAGGCGATGAAAAGCGCGATTGTTTCTGTTCCTTCCAACAGTCCAGCCGTGAAGTAGATCGACTTCACACCATGTGATGCGGTGCGCATACTGCGGCGCTCCGCCAGCACCGAATACCCCAGGAACGTCGCGCCATTCACATAAAAGCTCGTCAGCAACACCGCGCCTGCGACCCCATTTGTGGCGGGATCATGCATGACAAATGCCAACGGGACAGCACCGTAAAACAGATAGTCAGAGGCGATGTCGAGATAGCCGCCAAAATCAGTCGTACCGTGGAAACGCGCAACGGCCCCGTCCAGACCATCCGCCAGCCTTGACGCCAGTATCAGCCCCAATGCCAGCCAGAACACCCCTACGTAAATTGCAGCCGCTGCCAGAAGCCCCAGCGCCAGACCGGTCAGCGTGACGGCATTGGCGGAAACCCCGCTTACGGCCAAGTGTCCGCCCAAAATGTTCAGGGGCGGGTCAATATAGGGGCGTAGTTGGCGATCAAACATGCGGCGCTTCCGTTGGCGATGACGGGCCGTACCGAAACTGCGCAGGGCCCGCGTGATTTCTCACATTGTTGTTTATCAGGCGAACCGACCTTGAATTGCATCCCCAAAAACGCATGATCACGCAACGATGATTTTTTGAACAATAGCAATGTCAGGCCTGCCATATGAAGAATTCCGTCACCGGCGCTGCGATCCTTGCGCTTTCGTTCGTGGTGAACCCCTCGGTTTCGGCGGCATCCGATCCGAACCCGACGGACTGGAACGCCGTTGTGGCCGAGGCGCGCGGCCAGACGGTGTTCTGGAATGCTTGGGCAGGCGACACCCGCATCAATGCCTTCATCGAATCGGTCGGGGAAGATTTGTTTGACCAGTACGGTGTGACGCTCAACCATGTCAAACTTGCCGATACCGCCGGTAGTGGGTCACTTTGAAATAAGATAGTTTGCCCTCGCGCGAGGGAGTGATTATCTTAGGGCTATGACAGACAAACCCAAGAGACCCCGTGACGCCAACCAGCTTGCCAAGTTCATTGTGGACATGGCCGCTAGTTATGAACCTGTGCATGATCCCGACACGTCTGGACAGCGCAAGGGTGGGAAAAAGGGCGGCAAAGCTAGGGCATTGGATTTGACGCCAGAACAGCGGAGCGAAATTTCGAGTGTCGCTGCCGCTGCTCGTTGGAAGAAGTCAGGAGATTAATCGTCAGTGACTTCATCCTCTGCATCGGCAGCGTGCTTCCGCAGTTCAACATCAAAGTTCAGGTCTAAATCAAGTTCAATTTGTCTTTCGTCAGCGTGACGAGAGTTCCAGCGATCAGCGTCGTAGCTCAACTGCAATCCATCACCGACCATTTGCTCTCGGCGTAGGTAGAGAGATTTTTGCATCATATTCCGTGGCGCTTCATCGATATCAATCCAAACAAACAGCGTTTGCTGGCCTTGCTTGATTGGCACCGCATGGTTCACCCTGTAAGGGCGACCACTATCATCATCATGCTTGATCTCGTCCCGTGCTGCGCGGGAAAGTTTCTTGGGCAAGAACATCAAGTGGGTCTTTGGGAACAGGCATATCCCAGCCCATAAGCTGGGCGAACTTTGCCACCTTTTTCATATCAACTTGGATTTCGCCTGTTTCGTCTTTGTAGTGACGAATTAGCCTTTGCAGATCTTTTTTCTTACTCATGGTGAAAGCCCTTTCTAATAGGCATCAGTAGGGGCAACATCACCCCACCCGTCAGTGACGGCATTTGGTGTTACAATTGAGCGAACAGGGACGAGATATTCCCGCCCAAGGTGGTATTTTTGAGTTCTGAATTGAAGCTGTCCAGCAACTAGGCCAGTGTGGACCTTGAGCATTCTCGCCAGCCCTATGATGTCACGTTTGGCGAAAACTGGTGCTTTGCGCGAGATAAAGGCATCCATCATTTTCTTGGGGACGCAGAATTCAGAAGCTGCGGCATTGGCGCGATCTTCTTGGTCTTTGAGTTCCTGCGTGATCTGCGTAGCCTCACCAGAGTTAATATCTACATCAAGCATTGAAATCATCTCGATTAACCCATCTCGATTTTGGACATGCTCAAGTTCGTGACGCAAAACAAAGACAAAGTTGTCGATCCTGTCAAAGCGCAATGACATGCCGATAACGGGTGAGTTGCCATCCAACCAAAAGCAAACACCGTCAATTTTGGTGGACGGTAACGCTTCAACGATAACAAAGCGGATACCCGCTTCTGCCAATATTCGGGGAACCTTCCGCAATTCTTCTGCGGAGTGAACGAGGTTCTTTATTTCGGCTATGGCCGACTTCACCGATGCAGGGAATAACGTGCGACCATCATTTCGGAGGCAAGGGTTTTGACACGATAAAGCCACGCGAGGTTGCGCTGGTGTTGCGGCTATGCTGACTTCTGTTTTCTTTGCCGCATGTGGGAGCGTTTCAATGTCTTCAAGGCGGTTGGCTTGAAAGAAGCGAAGCAATGAACTCTCGACACTTTCAATATCTTTAACTGACTCCGCTTCAAGCCAGCCCCTTTTGATCATTGCATTGATCGGCAGTTTCCCAATCAGTTCTGCACGCATTTGTCTCTTGGGGTCCGGTGTGCTTTCAATCCTAGCAACAGCTAGATCATAATCCTTTTGCAGGGATAGAAAACGCACAGCAGGAACGTCGAACACTTCCTCAAAAATGATGGCTGTTGAGGCATCAACCTTGCGAACATTGGAGACTGTCTTGCTGACAAGGGATTCATCCACGCCCAAAATGATCGCCAAGGTTTTCTTGGTCCACCCTCGATCTGCGAGGAGCGGCCACTAGCTGGCCCGGAGATTGTATTCTTCTTTGTCCATGATGCTGTATAGATCGCTCATCTTTTGCAGGCAATAGACAACATGCGATTAATCGCACGAACTTATAAAATGCTTGACTGTTGGTCAGTTTAAAATTAGGTTGAACCTATGAGAAAACTTGACACAAAATCCCGCGCCCTGATCATCCGCCTTCTGGTGGAGGGTAACTCCATCCGCGCCACATCGCGTATCGCTGACGTGTCCAAGAACACCGTCACCAAGCTGCTTGAGGACGCGGGCAAAGCCTGTGCCGCCTACCATGATGAAAACGTCAAAGGCGTTGAGGCCAAGCACGTTCAGGCCGATGAGATATGGTCGTTCTGCTACGCCAAGGCAAAGAACGTGGAGACTGCAAAAGCTGCTCCATCTGACGCTGCGATATCTGGACATGGACTGCAATGGACCGCGATAGCAAGCTGATGATCAGCTACACCATCGGGGATCGCTCCGGCGCAACAGCACGTGAGTTCATGTTTGATCTGGCGGCGCGCGTTGCAAACCGCATCCAGTTGACCACAGACGGGCACGGCGCTTACCTCAAGGCGGTCACAGACGCTTTCTCTGGCGATGTGGACTACGCCATGCTGATTAAGTACTACGGCAACCCTACAGGTACAAAGGGCCACGAGCGCAAGTATTCACCAGCGGAATGCACGGGCGCTACCAAAGAGGCAATTTTTGGCAACCCGATCATGGAAGATGTTGGGACATCGCACATTGAACGCCAGAACCTAACAATGCGGATGGGTATGCGCCGCTTCACGCGCCTGACAAATGCTTTCTCAAAGAAGGCGGAGAACCACGCTTACGCGGTTGCCCTGCACTTCATGCATTACAACTTCGTCCGCACCCACAAGACCCTGCGCATGACACCAGCCATGGCCGCTGGCCTTGTCGATACGCCTTGGGAAGTTGAGGATATCGTGGCGCTGGTGGAAAAGGCAGAAGACGCAGCGCCAAAGAAGCGCGGACCCTATAAGAAAAAAGATATTTCAAAGTGACCCACTACCATACCGCCGATGCTGTGACGCGCGTCGTTTCCGAGAAGACCGCCGGACGGGACACGGGCGGCGCGGTGGATGCCATCTGGATCAATGGGGCGAATTTTATCTCCATGAAGGAAAATGGCCTCCTGTTTGGCCCCTTCGCCGAGGAACTGCCAAACTGGCGCTACGTCGACACCACGGCCAACCCGGCGGTACTTACTGACTTCACCGTCCCGGTTGAAGGGTTCGGGGCGCCCTGGGCAATGTTTCAGATGGTGTTTGAATATGACAGCGCCAGCCTGTCCGAACCGCCAAAATCGGCGGTGGCGTTGACCGCCTGGGCCTCCGCGAACCCAGGCAGGTTCACCTACCCTCAGCCGCCTGACTTCTTGGGAACGAGTTTTTTGAAGCAGTTGCTCTATGGGGTTCTCGAAGATCCGGAAGTTTTACAAAGCGCGATTGTCGATACCGACTATGAGGCGGTCACCGCACCGCTTTGGGCTTATCTTGACAACCTGCATCCGAATCTGTGGCGGCAGGGTCAGGTCTTTCCCGAAAATGAGCCTGCCCTCGGGGCACTTCTCGCGGATGACGAAATCGACATCGCTTTCAGTTTCAACCCTGGACGCGCCTCGGCGGCGATTGCCGATGGCACGTTGCAAGACACCGTGCGCACCTATGTGTGGGACGCCGGTACGATCGGCAACTCGTCCTTTCTGTCGATCCCCTACAATGCGGCGAACAAAGCTGGGGCGTTGGTCCTCGCAAACCTGATCCTCGATCCCGAGATTCAGGCCCGCGCGCAGGATCCTGCCATTCTGGGCTTTCAGACCGTGCTTGGCATGGATCTTTTGGGGGTCGAGGATCGCGCCCGCTTCGATGCTCTCGACCTCGGTATCGCGACTTTGCCGCCCGCGCAGATGGGCACCGCCCTGCTTGAGCCGCATCCGGATTGGATGACACGCATCGCGCAGGATTGGACCGCGCGTTACGGCACCGCGCCTTAGCGCTTTATGTCGGCCACCCGCTTCGCGCCCGCGCTGACGATTGCCTTGCTGACAGGCCCTGTCATCGCGGGTTGCATTGGAATTGTGTTGCCCGCCTTCGGCTATTTGCCCGCCTTGGGGGGCCTGGCGCTCTCCCTAGAGCCATGGCGCGCGTTGCTCGACTGGCCGGGGCTTGGCATCGCGGTGCGCCATTCCATCGCTACTGGCGTCTCGGCCACCGGCATTGCGCTCTTTATAACCCTGTTGATCCTGGCTGCATGGCAGGGCAGCCGCGTTTTTGTCGCCATCACACGCGCGCTGTCACCGCTTTTGTCGGTGCCGCATGCGGCGGCAGCGCTTGGCCTGGCCTTCTTGCTGGCGCCTTCGGGTTGGATCGCGCGCGCGCTGTCGCCTTGGGCCACGGGGTGGCAGCGTCCGCCTGATCTGCTGATCGTCAATGATCCGCTGGGTCTGACGCTGATCGCCGGGCTCGTGATCAAGGAGGTTCCTTTCCTTCTGCTGATGAGCATTGCTGCCCTGTCCCAGATCGATAGCGGCCGGACCCTGCTGTTGACGCAGACCATGGGCTATGGCCGCATCATGGGCTGGGTCAAGGTTGTGTTGCCGCAGCTTTATCCGCAGATCC
Source organism: Roseicitreum antarcticum (assembly GCF_014681765.1). Lineage (GTDB taxonomy): Bacteria > Pseudomonadota > Alphaproteobacteria > Rhodobacterales > Rhodobacteraceae > Roseicitreum > Roseicitreum antarcticum. The sequence continues at coordinate 2,388,009 of NZ_CP061498.1, read as the reverse complement.
GGTTGCCGGTGATGGCGGTACTTGCTTATTCCGTGTCCGTCGTCGATATGGCGATGATCCTGGGTCCGACGCGGCCGCCCACCCTTGCAGTGCAGATCCTCGACTGGATGGGAAACCCAGACCTAGCCTATCGCTTTCAGGCATCCGCTGCTGCGGTCCTGCAACTTTTTGTTGCCGCGGCCGCTTTGCTGGCATGGCGATTGACCGAGGGGGGCGTGGCGCAACTCTCCCAGCGCTGGCTGACGGCAGGTGCGCGTGGACGGCACGTCGACCGTGTGGCGCGCCCGGTTGCGCTGGGGCTCGCAGGACTGTCGGTCGGTGCGGTTGCCTTTGGCTTGGCCGGACTGGCCGTTTGGTCCTTTGCCGGGCTGTGGCGGTTCCCGGATCTCTGGCCCCAGACACTCAACTTGCAGACTTGGGACAGGCAAGCAACCGGGCTTACCGGCGCTATTACCCAAACCGTGATCATTGGCCTTTTGGCGACCGGCGCGGCGATCGTCCTGACCCTCGCGTGCCTTCAGGCTGAATACAGGCGCGACGCCGCTGTCCGGCGCGCGCTGCTGGTCTTGTACGTGCCACTCCTGGTGCCGCAGGTCGCTTTTGTCCCCGGTCTGACCACGCTGACACTGATTGCCGGGGTCGCGCCGTCGGTCTGGTTGGTGGCACTGGTCCATTTGGTTTTTGTGCTGCCGTATGTCTTTCTGTCGCTATCCGATCCTTGGCGTACATGGGACCGGCGCGCGGGCGTGGTGGCCCATGCTCTGGGGGCCTCGCACAGTCGCGTGTTCTGGGCGGTGCGGCTTCCTATGCTGTCGCGCGCCATTGCCGTCGCTTGTGCTGTTGGCTTCGCAACCTCTGTTGCGCAATATCTCCCAACTTTGCTTATTAGTGCCGGTCGGATCGACACCCTCACGACCGAGGCCGTGGCCCTGGGATCAGGTGGCAACAGGCGGGTGATCGGGGCATATGCGTTGGCGCAGATGTTGGCCCCCTTCGTGGGCTTTGCGCTGGCGTTGGGTATCCCTGCGCTCTTGTGGCGCAACCGACAGGGGATGCGCGTGACATGACTTTGGTGCTGGACAATTTGACCATCATGAAGCCACAAAGCTGCCTTGCGCGGCTAACCGCCACTATCGCTGCGGGCGAGGTACTCACCATCATGGGGCCATCGGGCTGCGGTAAATCGACCATTCTTTCGGCGATCATTGGCGCGCTCCCCGGCGCATTCACCCAACAGGGCAAGATCTGGCTGGGCGGTCATGATATCACGGCTCTGCCTACGCGGGCGCGCGGCGTTGGCATCATGTTTCAAGATGACATTCTGTTCCCGCATCTCAGCGTGGGGGGTAATCTTGGCTTTGCCTTGCCGCGAGGTATCACAGACCGCCGTGGCCGGATCGAAACCGCCCTGTCGGATGCTGGGCTGCATGGGATGGCCGATCGCGATCCGGCCACGCTCTCGGGCGGCCAACGCGCGCGTGTTGCCCTGATGCGAACGTTGCTTGCCGAACCTGCGGCGCTGTTGCTGGATGAGCCGTTCTCGCGGCTCGACGCTGATCGCCGCACCCGCACCCGCGACTTCGTGTTTCAGCGCGCAAGGGACCGGAAGCTGCCTGTGGTGCTTGTCACCCATGACCGGGAGGATGCTCTGGCCGCCGGCGGGCCGGTCGTGACGGTGCAGGGAGCGCCTGTTTCCCTTTAGGTTGGTGCGCCATAGGTCGCTGCCCCGCGCCGCAATATGGCTTATTCTTGCCGCTTTTTGTCGCTAGGTTCCGCCAAGGCCCGTGGCACGGGCGAACAGGCGCAGAGTATGGCACATCATAAACCGCAATCCGTCAGTAACCGTCGGGTGTTCTACATTCCCGGCTATGACCCGTTTCCGCCGCGTCGTTATCGCGAGCTTTACCGGACCGAGTCAGCTGCGCAGGCGGCTATTTCAGGCTATCAGATCAGCCAGAAGCCAAAGAAAGGCCCTGGCCCTTATGGTTGGCGCGTGACCGCTGCCATTGATGGAACCACCACCGCGTCCGAGATGAATATCCTGATCTGGTCTGACATCGTGCGCGATTCGATGCAGGCAGGGATTGCTGCGACCTATTGGCTGCTTCTGAAGACCTTCTGGATCTATGTCAGCACTGGCGCGATCTTTCGGCTGTTCCGCCTTCGCGCGGGTCCAGGCATCGCGGCCATGTATCCCGTGGTGATGCTGTTGGGCCAACTGGCGCTGGCGCTGATGCTTGCTGCGGGCGTGGGCTGGGCATTGTCCTATCTGATGCCCAGTGTCGCCGCCTATGTGCTTGGGCTTGCCGTGGTACCCCCGGTTCTGATGCTGTTTCGGCGACTGGATGGTCGGTTCTTCGTCTACTATCTGCTGCATGATTATGCCTTCACCGCGCGGCATCTGGGTCGCAACCCACCGCAGCTTCAGGCCCGTTTGCGCGAAATGGCTGACATGATCGCCGATGCCTTGCAGGACGATACGCTGGATGAGGTTCTGGTCGTTGGCCATTCCTCGGGCGTGCATCTGGGCGTGTCCATCTTGGCCAATGTGGTCCGACGCGGTGCGGTTAGCGATGACGGGCCGCGCCTTGCCTTTCTGTCGCTGGGACATTGCGTGCCGATGCAAAGCTATCTGCCCCATGCCGATGCCCTGCGTGCGGATCTGCACTACCTGTCGCAACGCCGGGAACTCACATGGGTCGATGTGACGGCGCCGGGCGATGGGTGTTGCTATGCGCTCTGTGACCCGGTCGCGACCAGTGGTGCTGCGCCCGCAAAGGGGCAGCGCTGGCCGATTGTCGTGTCGGCCGCGTTCAGCCAAAGCCTGACGCCCCAGACTTATGCCAAGTATAAGCGTCGGTATTTTCGGCTGCATTTTCAGTACCTCTGTGCCTTCGACGCCCCGCGCGACTATGACTACTTTCAGATCACCGCCGGGCCTCGGACGCTGGCCGACCGCTATGCCGGGCGCGGCTCATCCGCCAGCACCACGCGGCGGTCATTGAACCCCTACGCCACCCGGATGCCCGAATGACCCTGCCACCCAAACCGCAGCATCGCCCCGGGAGCGTGTCATTCCTGCGGCATTTGGCGATGTTTCGACAGGATATCCTGTCGACCCAGCCTGCGCGGCTCTATCGCGCCAAGATGGCTGAGTTTCGGCTGCCTTTCCTGCGATCCTTCCTCATCAACCAGCCTGATCTGATCCGCACTGTCTTGTCCGACCGCCCTGATGATTTTCCGAAGTCCCACCGTGTGCGCGAAGGCCTGCTGCCGCTTCTGGGCAATTCAGTGTTTGTAACCAATGGCGATCAATGGAAGCGCCAGCGCCGGATGATCGACCCGGCGTTTGAGGGGGGGCGGCTGCGCGATACATTTCCGGCGATGCTGGCTGCCGGGCAGGCCGCTGTTGGGCGCCTGTCGCCGGGTGGTGTGACCGAGGTTGAGGGCGTGCTTAGCCATGCTGCCGCCGATGTGATCTTCCGCACGCTATTCTCGATCCCCATCGAGGACCGGATCGCTGCGGCGGTATTCGAGCAGTTTCGCGCGCATCAGCGCACCCAGCCTATCCTGAACCTGGCCGCGATGATCCCCTGGCCCCGCTGGTTGCCCCGCCCGCACCGCCGCACCACCCGCGCCACGGCAGCGGCCATCCGCGACCTGATCGGACAGTTGACCGTGCAGCGCAAAGAGGCGATTGCTGCGGGCACCGCCCCGAATGATCTCGCCACCCAGATCATGACGACGAAAGATCCCGTCACCGGTGACCAGTTCGACTCCGCTGAGATGATCGATCAAGTCGCGATCTTCTTTCTGGCCGGGCATGAAACCAGTGCATCAGCGCTGTCCTGGGCGCTCTATCTGCTCGCCACCCATCCCGAGGTTCAGGAAAATGTGGCCGCCGAAGCCGATGCCGCGCTGGCCGAGCCCCCAGTTTTCGCCACCCTGTCGAAACTGCCCTTCACCCGCGATGTCTTCCGCGAGACCCTGCGTCTTTACCCTTCGGTGCCAATGATGGTGCGTCAGACCACCCGGTCCGAGGTCTTTCGCAACCGCCAGGCGCCCAGGGGGGCGCAGGTCATCATCAGCCCGTGGCATATGGGCCGGAACGAAAACATTTGGCCCGACCCGCATGCTTTCCGCCCCGATCGCTGGCAAACGCCCGAAAACCGCGCCCATGCCCGTGACGCCTACTTGCCGTTTTCCGCTGGGCCGCGCGTCTGTTCTGGCGCGGGTTTCGCTATGGCCGAAGGGGTTTTGCTTCTGGCGCTGCTGACGCGTGCCTTTCGGTTCAGCGCGGTGCCCGGGCGCATTCCTGTCCCCGTCGCACATCTGACCGTCCGGTCCAAAAGCGGCATCTGGCTGGATATTCAGCCGCGTTCGTGACGTTTTGGGCAGGGCAGGGGCGGTTTGCATCTCTGGGGGCGGCTGTGCCTCAGGGCTTTTGCCCCGGCGTGTTGAACTGCAATGCATGCAGCCGGGCATATGCGCCATTCTGCGTCATCAGCGCATCGTGGTTCCCGGTCTCGATGATTTGCCCGCGCTCCATCACCAGGATCTGGTCGGCGCGCCGGACGGTGGCCAGCCGGTGCGCGATGACAAACGTGGTGCGCCCCGCAGACAGCCGGTCGAGCGCCGCCTGAACCAGCGATTCCGATTTGGCGTCCAGCGCGCTTGTCGCCTCATCCAGCAGCAGGATCGGCGCATCGCGCAGCAATGCCCGGGCGATCGCAACACGCTGCCGCTGTCCGCCCGACAGGGAAGAGCCACGCGGCCCGGCCCGCGTGTCCAGCCCCTGTGGCAGGCTGTCAAGGAACTCGGTCACATGTGCATCGGCCAGTGCGGCGTGCAGCCGTTCTTCGGACACGCCCTCGGCGCCCATCAGCACATTGTCGCGGATGGTTTCGTCAAAAAGTGCCGTATCCTGGCTGACGACCGAGAAAAGGCCGCGCAGGCTGTGCAGATCCATCCCGCGAATGTCTTGCCCCCCGATCATCACCCCGCCAGACTGCGGATCGGCCAGCCGTGTCAGCAGGGTAAAGACAGTGGTTTTCCCGGCTCCGGACGGTCCGACAATCGCGGTGGTGGTGCCCACTTTCGCGGTCAGGCTGATGCCGCGCAGGACCGGGTCTTCGTCGTAGGCGAAGAATACGTCGTGCATCGAAACCTCGGCGTGTGCTCGGGCAGGTGGGGCAACGGCGGGGCTCTCGGGGTTTACGATCGTTGGTTTGATGGCCAATAGCGCATACAGCCGCTCCAGGCTGGCTAGCGTGGCCTGCCACAATCCGGTAATGTCGCCCAGCTTGCGAAGCGGGTCGAAGATCAGCCCGATGGCGGTGAAAAAGCTCATGAACTGGCCGACAGTCCGCTCACCGTCGATAATCTGCATGCCACCATAAATCAGTACCGCCGCAAAGCCGATGGCCGCAACCAAGTCAATGACCGAAGAAATCGCCGATTGTCCGATGATCGCCCGGATCGCTGCGCTGACATAGCGCGCCATGATGCTGCGATAGCGCCCGGCCTCACGCGCTTCGGATCCGGTCAGTTGCACGGTGGCGATGCCGTGGAAAATCTCATCCAGCCGGTTGGAACTGTCGGCTGCCGTCTGCCGCGCCGTGGTGCTTTTGCGGCGCACGATGCGTTGCAGCGCCGTCATAGGCAAGATCATCAACGGGATGCCGAGCAGCGCGATCAGCGTCCACAGCCAGTCTGTATAGATCGCAACGGCCAGAAGGGCGACGACCGAAACCCCTTCGCGCGCAACGCCGGGGACAAGGCGGGTGAAGACCGCGCCGATGGCCATGGTATCGCCGCGCACCCGTTCGATCAGGTTGCCGGGCGAGTGGCGCTGATAAAAACCCTGATCCAGTCGCATCAGATGCGACAAGAGGGTCGTCTGCACCTCGGCGATTACGGTTTCCGAGGTATATGCCATGATGGCGCGGTGGATCAGCCGGGTGACTGCGCGGACGACGAATACTGCGGCGACGCCAAAGGCCACGACATAGACCATATCGGCACGTCCGGCGACCAGCACTTCATCGAACATCGGGCGGACCAGATAGCTGAATGCGCCCAGCATCGACCCTTCGACCGCCATCAGAGCCATGGCGATGCCGATCAGCCACAGGCGGCGGCGCACGAACCCGTCCCACAGCCAGCGCCCCACCTCTTTGTCGGCGGCGGCGCGCAGGGATTTACTGGGCGCTTGCGTGTGGGGGGGCGGGGTATCGGTCATCAGTGGGCGTCCTTGGGCGAATGCGTGGCGTCCTTCTAGCCGCTCTGGCCGGGATCGCAAACCCATACTCGGGCCGGTGTTGTGGCGCAAAGCCATAGCATGCCGTTCTGTGCTGCGATCCTGGGCCGGAAGGGGGCGTCGGTCAGCCTGGGTGGTGCGCCATCCGCGGCTTTACCGGCGGCGGGGGTGTCGGGCGGGCTTCGACCCCCGCCTCAGGCGAACACCCCATGCACCGCCCATCCGCCCGCTTGCGGCGTGTGAAACATCCACAACCGCAGGCCTTGCGCGGTCTCAACCCGCCAGTAATCGCGCAATCCGTTGCGCCAGGCGGGGTCGTCCAGCCACCATTCTGGCGTCAGGCGTTCCGGCCCCTGCGCGGCGGTGGTGGTCAGGACCTGCCTGCGCCAGCGGAATCGGTGGGGTGGCTGGGGGCCGGTGCAGTCCAGCGGTTCGGGGGGGAACAGGTGCAACGGGCGCTCATGGCCCGTGGGCCATTCGTCCGGCATGTCCGCGTGCACGGCCGAGGCGATCAGGAAGCTGCGTTCGGGAATATGGCTTTCTGCGGGCAGAAACCGCTGCAGATTGTCAAAGCCGATGCGGTTGCCCAGCCGGGTCAGCAGATCGGCCAGCCCCTCGGTGTCGGCGCCATCGTTACCGGCAACTGATCCTCCGGCGCCGGTATGGTAGCCCCCCATGCCATGGCCCGCATGGATCTGACGGGCGGGCAGGGGGTCGGTCAGCGGTGCTGTCAGGCGCATCTGTTCGATGCCAAAGCCAGCGTCGATACTTTCAATCGCGCGGTCAAACAGCAGCAGAATGGCAGGCACGTCGTGCATCGGGCGGGCCAGCCCGATCTCTGCCTGAATGGCTGACCCGTCCACCCGCGCCAGATCCAGCCGCAGCCGCCGCGCGCCCAGCTCGGCCTTGGCCAGCGTGTCGCACAGCCGGTGCAGCAGGCGCGCCAGCCCGGCGCGCAGGTCGCTTTGCAGCCCGATCGGCTCTGGGAGGGTCAGGCGGGTACCGAAATGCTGCCGCGCGGGTTCGGGGTCCACCGGTTCAGCCGCCGCGCCCATCGCCTGATCCAGCCGCAACAGTACCTGCTGGCCAAAGCGCCGCGCCAGCGTGGCGCGCGGCAGTTGCGTCAGATCGCGCACCAGCCGCAGGCCCATCCGGTCAAGCGCGGCGCAGGTGTCGTCCTCCAGCCGCAGGGCGGCCAGCGGCAGCGGCCCGAGGGCGTGCATGCTCTGACCCGGCGCGGCAATCGCCGGCGTGTCCGCCGTTGCCTGAAGGCGTGCCAGAGCCCATGCCGCGCCTTTCGTGTCGGCCAGCCCACAGCGCCCGGCCAGCCCGGCGCGGCCCAGCCGGGCGGTCATTTCTTCGGCCATCGCGCTTTCGCCGCCCATCAGATGCGCCGCGCCGGTGATGTCCAGCATCAGCCCGTCATCACCGTCGCGCGCCACCCATGGTGCATAGCGAAGCGCCCAGCGGCGCAGTGCATCCAGCGTCTGCCCCTGCGCCTCTGCCTCATGCGGGCGGGTGATCAGGTCGGGGCACATCGCGCGCGCATCGGTCAGCGCCATGCCCCGGCGCAGCCCCAGCTGCGTGGCGGCGGCGTTCAGGCAATGCACCCGCTCCGCCGCGCCCGCTGTGGCCACCACGACAAACGGCCCCGGCACCGCCTGCCTGCGCAGAACACGGTCCGAGGCAAGATGCGGCAACCAGAGAGAGAGGAGGCGTCGAGGCATGATTTGCGCATGGAAGAATCGTTTGTTCCTGATATGTTCACATATAGGCCGCGCCATGCGCAGAGTCGATTCAATTTGCCCGGTACGCCGGGGCAGGGACCTTTTGTCGCGCAAGAGCGGCGCCATCTGAGGTGTCTTTTAGGCCGTGTTAGTAACGTTTCAGGCATGTCCGCCGCAGCCCGTGCGGGGGCGCGGGCGCTAGGCGCTGCATCCCGCTGTGGCGCTACATTCGCGGAAATTGCGCAAACCGGCATGGACGCGCTGGCCGACCTGTGCAAGGAACGCTGTGATGCTTGGCGCCACCGGGCAGTCTTGCAACCCTTGGCCATACGTTGGGCGACATGGCCGCGTGCTATAAGGACCAAACGCCATGACCTTTTCCCGGGCCATCAAGATCGCCCCTTCTATCCTGTCCGCCGATTTTGCCAATTTTGGGGCCGAGTGTCAGGCGATCGAGGCACAGGGCTGCGACTGGGTGCATGTCGATGTGATGGACGGCCATTTCGTGCCCAACATCACCTTTGGCCCTGCCACTTGCGCGGCAATCCGCCCGCATATCAAGGGCGTGATGGATGTGCATCTGATGATCGCGCCGGTGGATGCTTATATCGACGCTTTCGCGCAATCGGGGGCGGATATCATCACCGCGCATCTGGAGGCCGGGCCGCATATCCACCGGACGCTTCAGGCCATTCGCGGCGCGGGGGCGAAGGCCGGGCTTGCGCTGAACCCCGGCACTGGGATCGAAAATATCGGGTATCTGTTGGATATGGTCGATCTGATTTGCGTGATGACGGTCAACCCCGGCTTTGGCGGGCAGAAGTTCATTCGCTCGCAGGTTGACAAGGTTGCGCGACTGCGCGCCATGATCGGCGACCGCCCCATTCATATCGAGATCGACGGGGGTGTGACCCCGGACACCGCGCCACTTGTGGCGGCTGCGGGCGCGGATGTGTTGGTCGCGGGCTCGGCGGTATTCAAGGGCGGCTCGGTCACTAACCCGGCGCCCTATGGCGCCAACATCCAAGCAATCCGCGACGCTGCGACCGCCGCCCTCAGCTGACCCCGCCCCTCCGCAGGAGTATCCCCATGGCCGTAAGCCCCCCCGTTTGTGACTTTGGTTGGAAAGCGCCCGATTTTGCGCTGCCCGCCACCGATGGCAGGATCTACAGCCTGCGCGATATTGCCGGGCAGAAGGGCACGCTGATCATGTTCATCTGGAACCATTGCCCCTACGTGCTGGCCGTGCTTGAGCGGGTGATCCGTGACGCGCGCGACTTGCAGGCGCTGGGCCTTGGGGTCGCGGCGATCTGCGCCAATGATGCGGATGCCTATCCCGCTGACAGTTTTTCGCGCATGGGGGAGATGGCGCAGCAGCATGCCTTTCCCTTCCCCTATCTGCATGATGCGACGCAAGACGTAGCGCGTGCCTGGGGTGCGGCTTGCACGCCGGATTTCTTTGGCTTCAACGCTGATGGCGGCTTGCAGTACCGGGGGCGTCTGGATGCATCGCGCAACAAAAGCGGCCCCGCCGATGCACGTCGTGAACTGTTCGAGGCAATGAAGCAAGTAGCCGCGACCGGGCAGGGCCCGCAGCACCAGATCCCGTCGATGGGCTGTTCAATCAAGTGGAAAGCAGCATGAGCGCGATTGTCTTCGACCTTGACGGTACCCTTGTCCACAGTGCACCTGATATCGCCGCCGCTGCCAACCGGATGCTGCAAGAGGCTGGGCATCCGCCGCTGGACATGGCGACCGCGATCACCTTCGTCGGCAAGGGCATCCCGCATTTCGTCGGACAAGTCATGGCGCATTATGGCATCGATCCTGCACAGCATGCGGCGCTGACCGCCCGGATGGTCGCACATTACACCGCCCATCCCGCCGATCTGACACGGCCCTACCCGGGTGTGGTCGCGACGCTGGAGGTGCTGACAGCGCAAGGCCATGCGCTGGGCATATGCACCAACAAGTTTCACGCGCAATCGGTACAGATCCTTGATGCGCTGGACCTTTCGCGCTTCTTTGGCGTGGTGATCGGTGGCGACAGCCTGCCAGTGAAAAAGCCCGATCCCGCGCCGATGCACGCTGCCTTTGCCGCGTTGCCCGGTGCGCCGCTGCTCTATGTCGGCGATAGTGAGACCGATGCCGAAACCGCGCGCCGCGCGGGACAGCGTTTTGCCTTGTTCACCGAAGGCTACCGCCAGGCCCCGGTGGCAGAACTGCCGCATGCATTCGCCTTTGGCGATTTTGCGACTCTGCCCGATTTCGTGGACGGGCTGGCCTGAGGCGCCGCGAAGTTGCTTCAGAACCGGAAACAAAGACACCAAAGATTCGCCGCATTGTTGCCCCAGACACCCAGTACCCCGGAAAAAAGCGTCTTTGGGGATGTGCCGGGCTGCCATTTGTTGTGATTAGTTGTTTGGTAGCTTCTGAGCATTCCACCCGAAGGCCCGAATGTAGGGTGAGCAGGTCGGATGCAGGCAGTACTTCAGGGTTTTCAAAGCAGGTTCATGGGTAACGGTCTGATATCGCGGGTGATGCGGGGATCGGTTGTTACGGTTATCGGCTTTGGCGGCGGTCAGGCCCTTCGGCTGGCGGGCAACCTGATCCTGACGCGTCTTCTGGTGCCCGAGGCCTTTGGCCTCATGGCGCTGGTCACCGTGGTGGTCATCGGGCTGAAGATGTTCTCGGATGTGGGGATCATGCAGTCTATCATGCGCAGCCCGCGCGGAGATGAGCCAGAGTTCCTGAACACCGCCTGGACGCTGGATGTCATTCGGGGTTTCATCATCTGGGGGCTGGCATGCCTGATGGCCTGGCCCATGGCGCAGTTTTATGGCTCGCCCGAGTTGCAGTACATCATTCCTGTCGCCGCAATGGTGCTGGTTTTCGCGGGGTTCGAGCCGTCAAACGTTGATTCCGCCGCGCGCCATCTGGCGCTGGGGCGGGTGACAATGCTGGACCTGCTCAGTCAGTTTGTGGCCATTGTCACCATGGTTGCACTGGCGCTGGTGTTCCGGTCGGTCTGGGCGCTGGTGGCGGGGCAATTGGTCGGCTCGGTTGCAAAGCTCTTGCTGATGCATTTTGGCCTCCCGGGTATCCGAAACGCTTTCCGGCTTGAACGCTGCGCGGTGCGCGAGCTGGTGGGCTTCGGCAAATGGGTCTTCCTCAGCACGGTTGCGGGGTTTCTTGCGCTTCAGGGCGATAAGCTGATCTTGGGAAAGTTCCTGACGCTCGAGATGCTGGGGATCTACAACATCGGCTATTTTCTGGCCAGCGTGCCTGTGATGCTGGCCTATGCGCTGGTCGGGCGCATGGTCATTCCGGTCTATCGTGAAACCCCGCCTGCTGCGTCGCGCGCCAATTTCCTGCTGTTGCGGCGGATGCGGTTTTCCCTGACAGGGGCGCTGGTGGCGCTGTCGGCAATGCTGGCGCTGTCCGGGGTTTCGCTGGTCGATCTGCTATATGATGACCGCTATGTGCAGTCGGGGCCTATTTTGGTGCTGCTGTCGGTCGCGTTCATGGTGCAGATCATCGGGATGGGCTATGATCAGATCGCGCTGGCGATGGGCGACTCGCGCCGTTTCTTTGCCGTGACGGCGGTGCGGTCGGTGCTGCTTTTGGGCTGTGTGCTGATCGGTGTGATGAACTTCGGGTTGGTCGGCGCGCTGCTGGGGCAGGGCGTGGCGTTTGTGTTGACGTATCCGTTCATCGTCTGGTTGGCGCGGCGCTATGGCGCCTGGGATCCGCTGCATGATGCGACGATGGCGGCAGCGACGGCCTTGGTCGCGGCGTTGGCGCTGTGGATAAACCTGGATGCTGTCGCCACCTTGCTGAACGGGGGTGGCGTATGACCGTCATGGGGAAACTGCTGGATCGCACGCTTTCCATGGGCGTCCCTGCTGATCCCGCGCGCAAAGCACCGCTGACGCCTGCGCAGGCCGGGTTGCTTTTGCAAAGTGCGCTGTCCGGCATCCCTGCACTGAACGTGATCCAGATCGTTGCGCGCTTTGAGGGAGAGGATGTGAACCCCCGCTTCATGGCACAGGCGTGGCAGGCCATGGCTGACAGGCATCCCGCGCTACGGCTGGCCATCGATGCCGGGGCCGAGGAAGGCCCGCAACAAAGCGTTCTTCCTTCGGTCAGCGTGCAGATGACGACGCATGACTGGAGCCACCGCACCGTCGGTGATCAGGAAAACGCGTTGGCGCATTGGCTGGCCGCCGACAAGACCCGCGGCGCTGCGGTCGATGCAGTGCCCAACTGGCGTGTGGCCTGGCTGCGGCTGGGCGCGCGGCGGTCGGTGCTGGTCTGGACCTTTCACCACGCGGTGCTGGATGGGACCAGCTTCCGTCTGGTCCTTGACGATCTTTTCACGGTCTATGACGGTTTGTGCAACCGGCGCGCCGCGCGGTTGGCTCCGCTGCCTGCAGCGCCCGGGTTTCTGGATCATTGCGACGCTGTTGCAGCGCAAGACAAATCCGCCGCCGTCGCGCATTTTCGGGCGCTTTTGTCAGGGTTTGACGCGCCAAATGCGCTACCCGCAACCTTCTGTCAGGGTGCGTCTGGCACCATGTCCGAGCGTCGGTTCATCACCACAACCCTCAGCGCAGCGGACAGCCGGGCCATTCATGCGCGGGCGCAGGCCGCCGGTGCGACGGCGGCCAATCTGGTCTCTGCGGCGTGGGGGTTGGTCCTGACACGGGTGTCGGGGCGCAGTGGTGCGGTGTTCGGGCTGACCCGATCCGGTCGGCACCTACTGCCTGATGCGGCGAACGTCGCTGGGTGCCTGATAAACACCCTGCCGGTGCGCGTAGATGCTGATTCTGACACCACCGTCGACGCTCTGTTGACTGAACTGCGGGGTCAGACCCTGGCGGCGCAGCCTTTTGAAACTGTCTCGCCAAGCGATATTGCCGCAGCCAGCGATATCGGGCCTGAACGCGCGCTGTTCGACAGTATCGTGATGTTTGACCGTGGGTCGCTGGCCGTGCAAATGCAGGCGAAAGGCCCGGACTGGCAGTCGCGACATATCTGCGAGATCAGCCACATCGCCACGCCGGTCACGGTTGCGGTCTATGATGATCCGCAGATGCTGGTGCAGTTTGAATACGACCCCTCGCGCTTGTCCGGGGCGGGCGCGGCGCGGCTGGCCGAGTATCTTAACGCAACTTTGCGCGCGCTGGCCGCCGCGCCGCCCGGCGCGCGCTTGGGCGATATCGACATGCTGCCCGCGGCTGAGCGCTCTGCCCTGTTGGCGCTGGGTCAGCCCGACCATCCCACCCCAACGGATGCGGGCGCGCGCGGTGTCGTCGCCCGGTTCGCGGATGCTGCGGCGCGATTCCCCGAACGGCCGGCCGTCAGCCAGATCGGCGTGCCGGGCCGGCTGAGCTATGCCCAGCTTGACAGCCGGGCTGATCAGATCGCGGCAAAGCTGCAACATCGGGGCGTCAGGGTGGGCGATACGGTGGGCCTGGCCTTGCCGCGCGGGGCGGACTACGTGGCGGCGCTTCTGGGCGCGCTGAAGGCTGGCGCCAGCTTCGTGCCGCTGGACCCCACCTATCCGGCGGCGGTTCTGGCTGATATGGTTGACCGCGCTGGCCTTGCCTGCCTGGTTTGCCAAGGGACATTTGCCCAGACCATTGGCATGCCCGATATCCCGACACTGAGCATGACGCAGGATTTGGGTGCAGAGGCCGTTGGCCCCGCCTTGCCGCAGCCGGTAGGGTATGATCCTGCGCGGCGGGCCTATGTGATCTTCACCTCGGGGTCCAGCGGACAACCTAAAGGGGTAGAAGTTTCGCATAACGCACTGGCGCACCATGCCGATGCCGCCATCGGGGCCTATCGGCTGACCCACACGGACCGGGTGCTTCAGTTCACCAGCCAGTCCTTTGATATCTCCATCGAAGAGATCTTGCCGACCCTGCTTGCGGGCGGGCATCTGGTGCTGCGCAACGATGCCGTGGTGCAGTCGGGACATGATTTCGTGACCGCGCTGGACGCGCAGCAGATCACCGTCCTGAACCTGCCGACCGCCTTCTGGCATGCGCTGGCCGAACACCTGGAGGAGACCGGCGGTGCGGCGCTGCCTTCCTCGTTGCGGCTGTTGATTGCGGGGGGCGAACGCGTGTCGCCCACGGTGCTGGCCCGCTGGCGCGGCATGTTCCCCGGGCTGCGCTGGCTCAATGGCTACGGTCCGACAGAGGCGACGATTACCGCCACCCTCTATGATCCGGCAGAGTATGCGTTCGACGGAGGCGATGTGCCCATCGGCCGCCCGTTCGGCCATGCACGGGCCTATGTGGCCTGCGTTGATGGCAGCCTTGCGCCGATGGGCGTCGATGGTGAGCTGTGGGTTGGTGGCCCTGCAGTTGCCCACGGCTATTTGGGGCGTGAGGATCTGACGCGCGCCGCCTTCCTGCCCGACCGCTTCGCCTCCGGCGCCACGCCGGCTGACCGCGTCTACCGCACTGGCGACCGGGTTGCCTGGCGCGGCGATGGCACGCTGCGCTACTTTGGCCGCATGGACCGTCAGGTGAAGCTGCGCGGCTACCGCATCGAGCCCGCTGCGATCGAGGCTGCACTGGAACGCCACACGGGCGTCGGTGTCGCCGTGGTTGCGGTGGACAATCCCGACAGCGCGCATGCGCAGCTTCTGGCCTGGGTGCGTCCGCGCGCCGCAGCCGACGCGCCGCTGTGCCTGAGGGAGCTGCAAGCCAGCCTGTCGGAGCATCTACCCGCGCATATGCTGCCTGTGATCCAGATCGTGGCCGACCTGCCGCAGACCCCCGGCGGCAAAACAGATGTCGCCCGCCTGCCGCGCCCTGCCGCGCCACAACCCGCAGCCGCGCCGGCGCAGACCGATGCGGCGACGCAAAAGTTACAGGCGATCTTTGCACGGCTGCTCGATACGGCCAGGGTCGATCCGGACGTGTCGTTCTTTGACCTTGGCGGTCACTCGTTGCTGTCGGTCCGGTTGATGAGCCTGATCCAGCGCGATTTTGGCCAGCGTCTGACACTGGCCACCCTGTACCAGTTTCCAACCGCGCGCGGCCTTGCTTCGGAACTGGGGCGCGCGGGGGCGCGGCCCGGGGGGCTGTCGTGCATCGTGCCGATCCAGCCTGCGGGTAACGGTCCACCCCTGTTCATGGTGCAGGTGCTGGGGCCGGAAGCATCCTATATCCGTCCGCTGGCGGCGCATCTGGCGCCGCGCCGTCCGGTGTATGGCCTGACGATTGACATGTTCGACCCCGACACACCGGCAACGATCCCAGAGATCGCCGCGATCTACTGCGCTAATATCCAGAGCCAGTACCCAACAGGTCCGATCTGTCTGGCTGCGGTGTCGAACGGCGCCTATATGGCGCTGGAACTGGCGCAGCAGCTGGTTGCTGCTGGGCGCAATGTCGCGGGGCTTTATTTCCTGGATGCCAGCGGGCCGGGCGGCCGCCCGCAGAATCCGCGACAGGCGACGACGTTGGGGTATCTGCGCCAACTGGTGCACAATTTTGGCGGTGTGGTTCGGGGCCGTTCGCATCATGCATGGATGACCCTGCGGTTTGAGGCAGAGAAACTGCGCCTGCGGCTGTCCGCCCATCGTGCACTGCCGATGTTGGCGCAGGCGTCTGACGCAGCGCTGGTCACCGATCTTGCGCATCAGGCGAAACTGGCGCTGCTGATCAAGGCGTACCACCCCGCGCCCTATCCCCGCCTGATCACTGTTTTCCGCAGCAAGGAACAGACCTATGACAGCAAGGCCGCAATTTCCAGCGGGTTGGGCTGGGCCCCGGTCGCTGCTGTGGGCTTCGAGATGATCGACGTGCCGGGCTATCACCTGACGACGCTGCAAGACCCGAATGTGCACGCGTTGGCCCGCATCATCAGCCGCAAGATGCAGGCGATCGAGGCGGGACAGGGCGCGGCGGGCCTTGATCGCCGCCGCCGCGTCAATCTTCAGCCCAGAAGTTCGGACAGTACCGAATTCAGCAAGATCCGCCCGGCGTCGGTGACGCTCAGGCAATCGTCCTGAACGCGGATCAGCCCCATATCTGAAAGGCCGTTCAGCCGGGATACGGGCAGACCCACGCCATTCAGCGCTGCATAGCGCGACAGGCTGCTGCCTTCGCGCAGGCGCAGGCTCATCAGCAGGTATTCGGTGGCCTGCGCATTCGGGGTCAGCACCTCGGACACGCTGGTGCCGTCGCCCCCGCGTTCGACCATCTCCAGCCATTTGCCCGGGGCCAGTGGGGTCTCTGTTGCCATGCGCCCGCCGTTCAGTGTCAGGCGGCCGTGGGCGCCGGGGCCGATACCCGCATAATCGCCGTAGCGCCAGTAAATCAGGTTGTGCCGAGATTCTGCGCCCGGGCGGGCGTGGTTCGAGACTTCATAGGGATGCAGACCCAGCGCATCGCAGGTGTCCTGCGTGTCCGTGTACATATCGGCGGCCAGATCATCGACCGGCAGCCCGCCGAGTTTTCCCGCCAGGAAGCGCGACCCAAAGGCCGTCCCATCCTCGACCGTCAATTGGTAAAGCGACAGGTGATCGACCGCCATCGCTGCGGCCTCTCGCAATTCGGCGCGCCAGTCGTCCAGCGTTTGATATTGCCGGGCATAGATCAGGTCAAAGCTGACACGGTCGAATATGCCGCGCGCCACGTCGAATGCCGCCCGCGCCTCGGATGCCGAATGCAGGCGGCCCAGCCGCTTCAGATCGGCGTCGCGCAGCGACTGGATGCCCATGGACAACCGGTTTACGCCAGCGTCGGCGAAACCCGCGAAGCGCCCTGCATCGCTGGATGTCGGGTTGGCCTCCAGCGTGATTTCCAGATCATTGGCGGGTGTCCATGTATCACGGATGGCCGCGATCACGGCGGCCACCACATCGGGTTGCATCAGGCTGGGCGTGCCGCCGCCGAAGAACACGGTGTTCAGCACACGCCCTTGCGTCAGCGCGCCGACACGCCGGATTTCCGAAAGATAGGCCGCCTGCCAGCGCGTCTGGTCAATTTGTGCACTGACATGGCTGTTGAAGTCACAATAGGGGCATTTCGCCTGACAAAACGGCCAGTGAATATAGAGGCCGAAGCCGCCTGCCTGCCAATCCTCCACGGGTTAGGCCGCCCGGGCGAAGTATGGGTGCGCAGTTTTCATGCGATACACCCCGCAATGAAGGCCTCAAACGCGCGGGCGCGGTGGCTGATCCCGTTTTTCTGTGCGAATGGCATTTCCGCGAAGGTCTGAGCATGGCCATCGGGTTGGAACATCGGGTCATAGCCGTGCCCGTCTGCGCCGCGCCGAGGCCAGACCAGTTGCCCATCTACTGTGCCGGTGAACACCCGGTCCTCACCATCGGGCCAGGCCAGCACCAACGTGCAGCAAAACCGCGCGGTCCAGGGATGTTCTGCCTTGACTTCTTCCAGTGCAGAATGGGTCTTCTGCATCGCCATGACGAAATCGCGCCCGTCGGGTGTTTCGGCCCAGTCGGCAGTATAGACGCCCGGCGCACCGTTCAGCGCTGCGACCTCCAGCCCACTGTCATCGGCCAACGCAGGCAGCCCGGTGGCGCGCGCGGCGGCATGGGCCTTCAGCCGGGCATTGCCGACAAAGGTGGTTTCGGTCTCTGCCGGTTCGGGCAGGCCCTTTTCGCGGGCCGAGACCGCCTTGATGCCAAAGGGTGCCAGCAGCCCCATGATCTCTTCCAGTTTGCCCGCGTTATGCGTCGCTACCAGCAGTGTATCGCCCGCAAACTTCCGCATCAGATCGCTGCCTTCTGCGCGTCGATCAGGCTGGCGACCCCGGCCTGCGCCAGATCCAGCAAGCTGGACATTTCATCGCGTGAGAATGTGGCGCCTTCAGCGGACATCTGCACCTCAACCAGCCGGGCGGTACCCAGCATGATGAAATTGCCGTCCACGCCTGCTACGGAATCTTCGGCATAGTCCAGATCCAGTACGGGCTGACCCGCATAGATCCCGCAGGACACGGCGGCCACATGGTCGACAATCGGATCGCTGACCACATCGCCCGCTTTCAGCAACTTGTTGACCGCCAGCCGCAGCGCGACCCAGCCACCGGTGATCGCAGCGCAGCGGGTGCCGCCATCGGCCTGCAATACATCGCAATCCACGGTAATCTGGCGCTCTCCCAGCGCCGAGCGGTCGATGCCCGCCCGCAGGCTGCGCCCGATCAGCCGCTGGATTTCGACCGTGCGACCGGTCTGCTTTCCCGATGCGGCCTCGCGCCGGTTGCGGGTATTGGTCGCGCGCGGCAGCATGCCGTATTCTGCCGTCACCCAGCCCAGACCGGTATTGCGCAGAAAGGGCGGCGTGCGGTCCTCGATCGACGCGGTGCACAGGACCTGCGTGTCGCCGATCTTGATCAGGCAAGACCCTTCGGCATGCTTGGTCACGTTGGTTTCGATTGAAACCGTCCGCAGATCGCTTAGATTCCTACCGGATGGGCGCATGAATTATCCTTTCGTTGATGCGATACGGATACAAGGCTGGGGAACCCTGATGCAACCCCGATTGGCCATGGCGTACCAAAGGCTTTACAGCGTAAGATGCAAACGCTGCGATGACTGAATCAAAGGATGCCATGCACGACGGTGCCACACTCCTGTCCGAGATGAACGACCGCTCGCGCGAGGTTTTTCGCCGCGTCGTGGAAGGGTATTTATCTTCCGGTGCGCCGGTCGGCTCTCGCACGCTGACACGCGACATGTCGGAAAAGGTGTCGGCGGCGACCGTGCGTAATGTCATGCAGGATCTGGAGTATATGGGGCTGCTGGACAGCCCGCATGTTTCGGCCGGGCGCGTGCCGACACATCTGGGGCTGCGCCTGTTCGTCGACGGGCTGCTGGAGGTCGATCCGGTGACCGACGCGGATCGCCGGGCCCTGAACGCCACGCGCACCAGCAATGAACGCGATGTCGGCTCGCTTCTGGACCGGGTGGGGCAGGCGCTGTCGGGCATCACCCAAGGCGCCAGTCTGGTGCTGTCGCCAAAGCATGAAGCGCCGATTAAGCATATCGAATTTGTCAG
The DNA here is from genome assembly GCF_014681765.1 of Roseicitreum antarcticum. Taxonomy (GTDB): domain Bacteria; phylum Pseudomonadota; class Alphaproteobacteria; order Rhodobacterales; family Rhodobacteraceae; genus Roseicitreum; species Roseicitreum antarcticum. The sequence continues at coordinate 2,368,975 of NZ_CP061498.1, read as the reverse complement.
CCTTGCCGCCGACCGCGCGTTGGTGGTTCTGGTCTTTGCCGATGGCCATGTGGAAAACCGCGTGTTCGTACCCGCGCCCGGCCAGACGGCATCGTCGATGCGCGAGGCCGCAAACTTCCTCAACGCGCTGGCTGAAGGGCTGACGCTGTCCGACCTGCGCAAACGGTTCAAGTCCGAGATCACGCGCCGCCGTCAGGAAATCGATTCGCTGGCGCATACCCTTGTCGAACAAGGACTGGCCTTGTGGGAGAATGAGGGCGAACCCTATGAGCGGCTGATCGTGCGCGGCCGGGCCAATCTGCTGGAAAACGCCACTGAGTTGGCCGAACTGGCGCGCATCCGCAACCTGTTCGATGATCTGGAGCGGAAACGCGACATTGCCGAGTTTCTGGAACTGACCGAACAGGGTGAAGGTGTGCGCATTTTTATCGGCGCGGAGAACAAGCTTTTTTCACTTACGGGTTCCTCTCTGGTGGTTTCTCCATATATGAACGCTGACCGAAAGATTATCGGCGCGGTTGGCGTGATCGGCCCCACACGGCTGAATTACGGGCGGATCGTGCCGATTGTGGATTATACGGCGCAGCTGGTTGGGCGTTTGCTGTCCGACCGTGGCGTTGACTGAAGATATAAAGGTGCAATGATGGCAGACTCGAAACCAAACCGCGACTTTGACCCGGCTGACGAAAATGCCGATGCGCAGCTCGATGCGCTGGCCGAAGGCGTGGCGGAATACGATGATCCGGTGGCCGAACTGGAAGGCCGGATTGCCGCGCTGGAAGCGGAAAAGAATGAAATCCGCGACCGTCTGATGCGCGCGCTGGCAGATGCGGAAAATACCCGCAAACGCGCGGAAAAGGATCGCCGCGATGCTCAGCTTTATGGCGGGTCGAAACTGGCGCGCGACATGCTGCCGGTTTATGACAACCTCAGCCGTGCGCTGGGTGCCGCCACCGATGAAACCCGCGCCGCCGCTGCAGGGTTGGTCGATGGGGTGGAACTGACGCTGCGCGAGCTGACGAATATCCTAGGCAAGCACGGGGTGTCACGCGTTGCACCTGCCGTGGGCGACACGTTCGACCCGCATCAGCATCAGGCAATGTTCGAGGCCCCCGTGCCGAATTTCAAGGCTGGGCAGATCATCCAGGTCATGGCTGACGGCTTCGTTCTGCATGATCAACTGCTGCGTCCCGCGCAGGTCGGCGTATCGTCGAGCCCTGCGAACTGAGGCGACGTTAACTTGGTGTCAGGATCGCGCCGGGGCCGCCCCGGCGCGATTTTTCATTGGTTATGACTTCGCGGTCAGCTCTTTCAGCTCGTAAATTAGCGCCAGGGCCTGTTTTGGTGTCAGGTCATCGGGCAGCACCCCGGACATGCGCGCATCCAGCTTCGACGGCGTGGCTTTCGCGGGCGGCGGTGTCTGCACGGCGGAAAACAGCGGCAGATCGTCGATCAGCGCCTTGGGCCGCGCACCGCTGTCGCGCTCGCCGCTTTCCAGCGCATCGAGGACGGCCCGCGCCCGAGTCACCACCACATCGGGCAGGCCGGCCAGTTTCGCCACCTGCACACCGTAGGACCGATCCGCCGCGCCGCGCTTCACCTCATGCAGGAAGATCACGTCACCGTCCCATTCGCGCACGCTGACCGTCGCATTCTCTACCCCGTCCAGTCGCCCGGCCAGCGCGGTCATCTCATGGTAATGCGTGGCGAACAGGGCGCGGCAGCGGTTGACGTCATGCAGATGCTCCATCACCGCCCAGGCGATGGACAGCCCGTCATAGGTGGCCGTGCCGCGCCCGATTTCATCCAGGATCACCAGTGCCCGGTCGTCCGCCTGGTTCAGGATCGCGGCGGTTTCCACCATTTCGACCATGAAGGTCGACCGCCCGCGCGCCAGATCGTCCGACGCCCCGACCCGGCTGAATACCTGGCTGACGATCCCGATATGCGCCGCCGTTGCGGGCACATAACTGCCCGCCTGCGCCAGAATGGCAATCAGTGCGTTTTGCCGCAGAAAGGTTGATTTCCCCGCCATGTTCGGCCCGGTCAGAAGCCAGATCGCCGCGCCCGTTGCGCCGGTCAGGGTGCAATCATTGGCGACGAATGGCACGCCGTCGCGGCGAAGCGCGCGCTCTACCACCGGATGCCGCCCGGCGGTGACCTCGAAGGCGCGACTGTCCTCCATCACTGGCGCGCACCAGTCTTCCTGCACGGCAAGGTCGGCAAAGGCGGCCGCCAGATCAATCTCTGCCAGCCCGCGCGCTGCCTGGCCTACAGGGCCCGAGTGTTCCATAATATGCGCTTTCAGCGCGTCATAGTGACGTTTTTCAATCTCCAGCGCTCGCCCGCCAGCGTTCAGGATGCGGGTTTCCAGATCGGACAACTCTACCGTGGTGAAGCGCACCTGATTGGCCGTTGTCTGCCGGTGAATGAAGGTTTCCGAAAGGGGCGGGGCCAGCATCCGCTCAGCATGGGTGGCCGTCGTCTCGATAAAGTAGCCCAATACGTTATTATGTTTGATTTTCAGCGAACTGACGCCCGCCTTTGCGGCATAGTCGGCTTGCATGGCGGCAATTACGCCGCGCCCCTCGTCGCGCAGGCGTCGCGCGTCATCAAGTTCCGGGTCATGGCCCTCGGCGATGAACCCGCCATCGCGGGCCAACATCGGTGGCTCAGCGATCAAAACAGTCTCTAACACGGCCAGAAGTGCATCATTTCCGGTCAATTGCGCAGCGGCGGTCTGCAGCAAGCCGGGCGCATCCGGGGTCATCATCTGCGCGATCTGTTCGGCGGCGGCCAGCCCGTTGCGAATGGCGGCCATGTCGCGCGGGCCGCCCCGGTCCAGCGCCAGCCGCGACAGGGCGCGGTCCATATCGGGCACCCGGCGCAAGGCCTCGCGCAGATCGTCGCGCAGACGGGATTGTTCTTGCAGGAACTGCACGCCCGCGTGCCGGTCGCGGATCACGTCCAACTGGCGCGAGGGGCTGGACAGCCGCCGTTCCAGCAGCCGGGCGCCCGCAGCCGTGACCGTTCGGTCAATCGCTGCCAGCAGCGAGCCATCGCGCCCCCCGGTCATGGAACTGGTCAGTTCCAGATTGCGCCGGGTGGCGGCGTCGATCTGTACCAACTGCTCGGCCGCTTCGCGCACTGGCGGGCGCAACAGGGGCAGGTTGCCGCGCTGCGTGATATCCAGATAATCGACCATCGCCCCCAGCGCCGACAGTTCTGCCCGCGAAAACGTGCCGAACCCGTCCAGCGTGGTCACCGCGTATAGACCACACAACCGCTTTTCTGCCGAGGTGCTGTCGAAACTGGCGCGGGACAATGGCGTGGGCGCCGCGCCCAAATCCGTCACTAACGCGGCCAGTTCCGGGCCTGCGGTATCGGGCAGGATGACTTCGCGCGGGGCAAGGCGCGCCAGTTCGGGCATCAGCCGCGCGCGCGACAATGGCATCACCCGCACCTCGCCCGTCGAGATATCCACCCAGGCCAGCGCGCCGGCATCGCGCACCTCGGCCCAGGCGGCGAGGTAGTTATGGTGGCGCGCCTGAAGCAGGCTGTCCTCTGTCAGGGTGCCGGGGGTGACCAGACGTACCACGTCGCGGCGCACCACGGATTTAGCGCCGCGCTTCTTCGCTTCAGCCGGATTTTCCAGCTGTTCGGCAATCGCCACGCGGAACCCCTTGCGGATCAGCGTTAGCAAATAGCCCTCGGCAGCGTGATAGGGTACGCCGCACATGGAGATATCATTGCCCAGATGCTTCCCGCGTTTGGTCAGCGCAATGTCCAGTGCCGCAGCGGCGGCCACGGCATCGTCGAAGAACAGCTCATAAAAATCGCCCATCCGGTAGAACAGCAGCGCATCGGGATATTGCGCCTTGATGTCCAGATATTGCGCCATCATTGGCGTGACCGTCTCATTCACCGCGTGACCCCTGTTCCTGACCCTGTCGACCCTACAAAACCCCATGCCACTGCGAAAGCGGGAAACGCCCGGCCCCCGTTAAACCGGGAAACGCCCAAATGGCGCGGTTGTGGAGTGCGCCGCCCGGCGATATGAAAACCCATAGCCCGGAGGAGCCCACCATGACCCGCACATCCAAGACCACCGCAGAAGAGGCGCTTGCCTATCATCTGTTGCCGAACCCCGGCAAGTTCGAGGTGACGGCATCCGTCCCCATGGCGACGCAGCGCGACCTCAGCCTTGCCTATTCCCCCGGGGTGGCCGTGCCGGTGCAGGCCATCGCCGACAACCCGGAACTGGCGTATGATTACACCACCAAGGGCAACCTGGTCGCCGTGATCTCGAACGGGACCGCTATTTTGGGTATGGGCAATCTTGGGGCGCTGGCATCAAAGCCGGTGATGGAGGGTAAGGCAGTATTGTTCAAGCGCTTTGCCGATGTGAATGCCATCGACATCGAACTGGACAGCGAGGACGCGGAAGAGATTATCCGCGCCGTGCGTCTGATGGGGCCGACCTTTGGCGGGATCAACCTGGAAGATATCAAGGCGCCCGAATGTTTCATCATCGAACAGCGCCTGAAGGAAGAAATGGATATTCCCGTCTTCCACGACGACCAGCACGGCACGGCAGTGATCTGCGCCGCCGGGCTGATCAACGCGCTGTACCTGTCGGGCAAGCGGATCGAGGATTGCAAGATCGTGCTGAACGGTGCGGGCGCGGCGGGGATTGCCTGTCTGGAACTTCTGAAGTCCATGGGCGCCGTGCATGACAACTGCATCATGTGCGACACCAAGGGTGTGATCTGGCAGGGTCGGACCGAAGGCATGAACCAGTGGAAATCGGCCCATGCCGCCCGCACCGATGCCCGCACGCTGGAAGAGGCGATGGTGGACGCCGATGTGTTTCTAGGCGTCTCTGCCAAGGGGGCGGTGACCGCCGCCATGGTGGCCAGCATGGCCGACAACCCGGTGATCTTCGCCATGGCCAACCCCGATCCCGAAATCACACCTGAGGACGCCCATGCTGTCCGGCTGGATGCCATCGTCGCCACAGGGCGCAGCGATTATCCCAACCAGGTGAACAACGTTTTGGGCTTCCCTTACCTGTTCCGGGGCGCACTGGACATCCACGCCCGCGCCATCAACGACGAGATGAAGATCGCCTGCGCCCGCGCCCTGGCAGAACTGGCGCGCGAGGATGTGCCCGATGAGGTCGCTATGGCCTACGGGCGCAAGCTGTCGTTCGGCCGCGATTACATCATCCCCACGCCCTTCGATCCGCGCCTGATCTACACCATCCCGCCCGCTGTGGCGCGCGCAGGCATGGATACCGGCGTCGCGCGGCGGCCGATCGTGGATATGGCGCGCTACGAGATGGGTCTGAAGGCGCGGATGGACCCTACTGCCTCGATCCTGCAATCGCTGCATGTGCGCGCGAAACAGGCGCAGGCGCGGATGATCTTTGCGGAAGGCGATGATGAACGCGTGCTGCGCGCCGCCGTCGCCTATCAGCGCGCCGGGCTGGGGCAGGCGCTGGTGGTCGGGCGTGAGGAAGACGTGCGCGCGAAGCTGGAAGTCGCCGGGCTGGGCGATGCTGTGCGCGAACTGCATATCGTCAACGCCAGCAACACCAAGCATCTGGATGCGTACAAGACCTATCTCTATGCCCGCCTGCAACGGCAGGGCCATGACCAGAAGGATGTGCACCGGCTGGCTTCGCGCAACCGGCATGTCTTTGCCGCGCTGATGCTGGCACATGGGCATGGCGATGCCATGGTTACCGGCGTGACCCGCAAATCCGCGCAGGTGCTGGAGCAGATTAATCACGTCTTCGATGCCCGTGCCGAGGATGGTGCGGTGGGGGTCACGGCACTGCTGCACAAGGGGCGAATCGTGCTGATTGCCGATACTCTGGTGCATGAATGGCCCGAGGCGCACGACCTCGCTGATATCGCGACGCGGGCTGCCGGGGTGGCGCGGCAGTTCGGCCTGACACCACGCGTGGCTTTTGTCAGCTTTTCGACTTTCGGATATCCCGTGTCGGAGCGGGCTGAAAAGATGCACCTTGCCCCCGACATCCTTGATACGCGCGGGGTGGATTTTGAATATGAGGGCGAAATGACCGTGGATGTCGCGCTCAACCCGGTGGCGGCGGCGCATTATCCGTTTTCGCGCCTGACCGGCCCCGCCAATGTGCTGGTGGTGCCCGCGCGGCATTCGGCCTCGATCTCGGTCAAGCTGATGCAGGAAATGGCAGGGGCCACGGTGATCGGTCCCATCCTTACCGGCGTGCCGCGCCCGATCCAGATATGTACCACCGGGGCCACGGTAAACGATATTCTGAATATGGCCGTAATGGCGTCGTGCGACATGCGATAAGGGTGCGGGACGGCATTCAGTATCAGGCGTTACAGGGGGCGGGCATGGCCATTTACAATTTCGGATCGATCAATATCGACCATGTTTACCGCGTGGCGCATCTGCCTGCGCCGGGGGAAACCGTCCATACGCTGGGCTATCAGACCGGGCTGGGCGGCAAGGGCGCAAACCAGTCCATCGCTGCGGCGTTGGCTGGGGCGCGGGTGGTGCATATCGGCGCGGTGGGCGCAGATGGGACGCCGGCGCTGGACCGGTTGTCGGCGGCGGGGGTCGAAACCTCGGCCATTCTGCGGATGGATAATGCGACAGGCCATGCCATTGTCATGGTCGATCAGGCGGCGGAAAATGCGATTGCCCTGCACGGGGGCGCAAATGCCGAACAGGGTTTTGCGCATATCGAGGCCGCGCTGGAGGATAGCGTGATCGGCGACACGCTAATGATGCAGAACGAAACGCTTCATCAGGCGGATGCGGCGCGCGTCGCCTCGGGTCTGGGGCTGGAGGTGGTGTATTCCGCTGCGCCCTTTGACATCGACGCGGTCCGCGCCGTGTTGCCCTATGTGACATTGTTGATTTTGAATGAGGGTGAGGCCGCGCAGCTGTGCAGCGCGCTGGGCGTGGAAATCCCCGACTTGCCCGTGGATACCGTGGTTGTGACACGCGGCGCCAAAGGGGCCGAGTGCTGGCAAACAGGCGAAGCGCCGCTGCTGGTTCCTGCGCATGCCGTCGTGGCTGTGGATACGACCGGGGCGGGTGATTGCTTTGCGGGTTCGCTGGTCGCCGCACTGGACCGGGGCGATGATCTGGCCGGGGCGATGCGCTATGCCAGCGCGGCAGCAGCTCTTCAGGTGATGCGCCCGGGTGCCGCCGACGCAATGCCCACCCGCGTCGAGGTGGAATCGCTGCTGTAGGGCGCTATGAAAAAGGCCCGGTCCACGCGGAACCGGGCCGCTTTCTCTGACGAAGTGCCGGGTTTATGACCCGCTTTGGACGAATTCCGCCTCATCGCCCCAGACAGCCTGCACCCGCGCGTCGCGGCCACAAGAATCGCGATAGAGCTTATAGGCCGCCGCCTTTGACCGTGGGCCAAAGCGCGTCAGGATCAGGTCGGTATTGTTGGCGTAGTTCTGGTGATACGCACCCGCCGGGTAAAATGTCGCCGCATCCCGGATCGGCGTTACAACCTCTTGGCCCAGGGCTTCGCTGGCTGTCTGTTTCGCGGCCTCGGCTGTGGCGCGTTGTTCAGGCGTAAGCGCAAAGATCGCCGTGGTATAATGCTGCCCCCGGTCGCAGAACTGGCCGCCCGCATCCAGCGGATCGACCGAGCGGAAGAACAGGTGCAAGATCTGCGCATAGCTGATCTGCGACGGATCAAAGGTGATCTCGGTCACCTCCAGATGGCTGGTACGACCGCTGGCCACGTCATTGTATTCCGGGTCAACCTCGGTCCCGCCGGCAAAGCCCACGCTGGCGTTCGTCACCCCTTCGACGCGGCGGAAATCGGCCTCGACGCACCAGAAGCAACCGCCTGCCACCAGTGCGGTTTCAGTCGATTGCGCCAGTGCTGGCCCATTGATCGAGAACGCTACAACCACAGCGGCTGCAAGACGTGTCAGTAATTTCAGCATTGGTTTCCCTCCGATAATGTCGCCCGCTGCGTACCAGTCTTTGTGGGACCGCAAGACGCCGCTGGCTGTGATCTGTCGCAATTCAAAGCTCGAAATACGCTGGCATTGACCTACGATGTGCAGCATACGACCGCGCTGGCAAGTCACGGCCGCTTGAAGTCACGACAGGGTGAACCGCCGTCGCACACTTTGGCAGCCGCAGCGCGGAAGTCGTACACCCGGCATAGCCCTATCCGCCGATGCGCCCGCGCGGTCCATCGCCGACCTGTGCGCGGTGCAGCAGGATCTGGTCCAGCAGGACACAGGCCATCATCGCCTCGCCCACCGGGACGGCGCGGATGCCGACGCAGGGGTCGTGGCGACCCTTGGTGACGACTTCGGTATTTTCGCCGTCGCGCGTGACGCTGCCGCGCGGGGTATGGATGGAGGAGGTTGGCTTCACCGCAAAGCGCACGACCACATCTTGGCCGGTGGCGATCCCGCCCAGAATACCGCCCGCATGGTTCGACTGGTATTCTGGCCCGTTCGGCCCCATGCGGATCTCATCGGCGTTTTGCACGCCGGTCAGGGCGGCGCTGGCCATGCCATCACCGATCTCGACGCCCTTTACGGCGTTGATCGACATCATTGCTGCGGCAAGTTCGGTATCCAGCTTCGCATAGACCGGCGCGCCGATGCCCGCGGGCACACCGCTGGCCGTCACCTCGATCACCGCGCCGACGGAATTGCCATCCTTGCGGATCGCACCCAGATAGGTTTCCCATTCCTCTGCCGCCACGGCATCGGGCGTCCAGAACGGATTTGCCCCGATCTGATCCCAGTCAAAGCGTCTGCGGTCAATGCTCATGCTGCCCATCTGCACCATGTAGCCGCGCACGCTCAGCCCCGGCGCAAGGCTTTGAAGCACCGCTCGGGCCACGCCACCCGCCGCTACCCGCGCCGCCGTTTCCCGCGCCGAGGAGCGCCCGCCGCCGCGCGGATCGCGCAGGCCGTATTTCTGGAAATAGGTTATATCGGCATGCCCGGGCCGGAAGGTTTCAAGGATATTGCCGTAGTCTTTTGACCGTTGATCTACATTCCGGATCATCAACTGGATCGGTGTGCCGGTGGTCTGCCCCTCATAGACACCCGACAGAATTTCGACCTCATCGGGTTCGCGGCGCTGGGTTGTATGCTTGTTCTGCCCGGGTTTGCGGCGGTCCAGCCACTGCTGGATCATGGCGGCATCCAGCGCGATACCCGGCGGGCAACCGTCTACGGTGGCGCCCAATGCAGGGCCGTGGCTTTCGCCCCAAGTGGTGACGCGGAACAGATGACCGAAGGTGTTGAAGCTCATGGGCGGGCACTCCTTTGTAGGACCAGATAGCGGGCCTGTGCCACAGGCTCAAGCCACTTGCCCTTGTCGCTGCCCGAAAAGCTGATTAACTTCCCCATCACCTCGGGGTGCTTTGGCAACAAGGTTGAGATGCGCTTGCGCGAACCCGTTGAACCTGAACCGGTTAAATCCGGCGGAGGGAAGGTAGAGGGCGCGTGCGTCCCCACGTTCTCCGGCCGGCGCGAATGGAGGACGACATATGCACTATCCTATCTTTGCTGCGGGCGCATTGCTGGCAAGCGTATCGGCGGCTGCAGCCGATACGCCGGTGCTGACGGTCTATGCCCCCGATTACTTTGCGTCCGAATGGGGTCCCGGCCCGGCCATCAAACAGGCGTTCGAGGCGCAATGCGGCTGCGAACTGGCCTACAGCACTGGCGACGTGCTGCCGCGCATCCTGCTGGAGGGCGCGCGCACCCGCGCCGATGTGGTGATCGGCCTGAACAGCGACGTGACCTTGCGCGCCCGCGAAACCGGCCTGTTCGCGCAGCATGGCCAGCCGCTGGACGCGCTGGAACTGCCGGTGCCGTGGGACGACGATATCTTCCTGCCTTTCAACTGGAGCTATACGGCCTTTGTCTACGACAAGACCCGCACGCCGAACCCACCCGCATCCTTCGCCGACCTTCTGGAACGCGATGATCTGTCGCTGGTGATCCAGGATCCGCGCAGCTCGATCTCTGGGCTGGCCCTGTTGTTGTGGGTCGATCAGATCTATGGCGACGGCGCTGCGGAGGTTTGGGCGAAGCTGGCGCCCCAGATCGTCACTGTTACCGCTGGATGGGGCGAATCCTACGGGCTGTTCACGGATGGCGAGGCTGACATGGTCCTGTCCTTCACCACCTCGCCCGCCTATCACATCATGGCTGAAGACGACGACACCAAGGCCGCCGCCATTTTCCCCGAGGGGCATTACTTCCTGGTCGAGGTCGCTGCAAAGTTGGCCGGTGCTGCGCAGCCGGAACTGGCGGATCAGTTTCTCGACTTCATTCTGACGGATACCTTTCAAGACATCATCCCAACCGCCAATTGGTCCTATCCTTCGGCCCAACCGACTGAAGACTGGCCGCAGGAGTTTCGCGATCTGCCGCTGCCCGAAACCGCCCTCTTCTACGACGAGGTCACCGCCGAAGAGCGGCGCGGCCCCGCGCTGGATGCTTGGCTGTCCGGCATGACCCGTTGACATGATGCTTCGCCGCCCCGTGATTCGCTGCCTGTTGGGCCTTCCTGTGGCGCTGGTGGCGGCGGTCTTGGTGGCGCTGTCGCTGGGATCGCTTGCCGCCGTTGCCTGGCGGGCCGAGGGTTGGTCGGGCTTGCGCCCCTCTGACTGGGGGGCCGTGCGCTTCACCTTGCTGCAATCCGCGCTGTCTGCGGGGCTTTCGGTCGCGCTGGCCGTGCCCGTGGCGCGCGCGCTGGCGCGACGGCAGTTCTTGGGGCGCGGCCTGCTGATTACCGTGATGGGGGCTCCTTTCATCCTGCCGACGCTGGTGGCGGTGCTGGGGCTGCTGGCTGTTTTCGGTCAAAGTGGGCTGGTGAGTGACGCACTTGCGCTGTTTGGCCTGCCGCCGGTGCAGATTTATGGGCTGCACGGTGTGGTGTTGGCGCATGTGTTCTTCAACCTGCCGCTGGCGGTTCGTCTGATTCTGCACGGCTGGCAGGGCATCCCCGCCGAGCGTTTCCGCCTTGCCGCATCATTGGGCTTTACCCCGCGCGACACCTTCCGCCAGATCGAGGCGCCGATGCTGCGTGGCGTGTTGCCTGGCGCAGCGCTGGTTATCTTCCTGATCTGCCTGACCAGTTTCGCGGTGGCGTTGACGCTGGGCGGTGGGCCCGCCGCGACGACGGTGGAGTTGGCGATCTATCAGGCGTTCCGGTTTGATTTCGACCTGTCGAAGGCCGCGCTGCTGGGGCTGATCCAGTTCGGGCTTTGTGCCGGTGCTGCCGTGATCTCGCTGCGTGTGACACTGGCGCCGACAGCGCTGGGTGGGATGGACAGAGCTTTAATGCGTTGGGACTTACCTGCCCCTGGCTGGGACGCAGCAGTGGTCACGCTGGCGGCGGCGTTTCTGTTGGTTCCGCTTGCTGTGATCATGGCCAGCGGGCTGGGCGCGGTGCCGGGTTTGCCTGTGGCGGTGTGGCAGGCGGCGGCGCGGTCGGTCGCGGTGGCCCTGGGCGCGACCGCGCTGACGCTGTGCTTCGCGCTGCTGCTGGCTCTGGCCATCGTGAGGGTAAAGCAGCCGGTTTCGGCTGGGTTAGAGACGATCGGCATGCTGTCGCTGGCGGCCTCACCACTGGTCATGGGGACAGGCCTTTTCATCTTGCTATTCCCACTGGTGGAGCCTGCCCGGATTGCCCTTGCGGTGACGATGCTGGTCAATGCCGCCATGGCGCTGCCTTTCGTACTGCGGGCCATCCTGCCGCCGCTGCGCGAGGTTGAGGCCACGCATGGCCGACTGTCTGACAGTCTGGGCCTCACCGGCTGGGCAAGGTTTCGCATTGTGACCCTGCCGCGCTTGCGTCGTCCGCTGGGTTTTGCTGCGGGGCTGACGGCGGCGCTGTCGATGGGCGATCTGGGGGTCATCGTGCTGTTTGCCGAACCAGACGGCGCGACCCTGCCGCTGATGCTGTACCGATTGATGGGTGCCTACCGGCTGGACAATGCAGCGGGTGCCGCAGTGCTGCTGCTGGGCGCCAGCCTGTTGATGTTCTGGGTGTTTGACCGATGGGGGCGTGGGCATGCTGCGGTTTGACG